>NZ_JACVQL010000052.1 GCF_019733465.1 Actinotalea ferrariae
GACGTGCACCGGCGCGCGGGTCGCCTCGGCTCGGCGCTGACCGCGACGACGCGGGCGCACGAGCTGGCGCGGCGGATCGGCGTGCGCACGCCGGCGCTCCTCGCGGCCGTCCACCCGCTGCCCCTGACCGCGCGCGAGCGCGAGATCGTCACGCTCGCGGCGCGCGGGCTCAGCAACCGGGAGATCGCGGAGCGGCTCACCGTGTCCGTGCGCACCGCCGAGGGACACCTCTACCGGGCCGGCCAGAAGCTCGGGGTCTCGGACCGGGCCCAGCTCGCCGGTGTGCTCGCGGAGCCGGGGGAGTCCCGGGCGCCCGAACCCGAGTAGCCGGCTACTCGCGTCGGCGGGCGGCGGGCGGCGCAGGCTCGGCTCACCGACGACCCGAGGAGGACCTCATGACCGCCACGTACGTGCGTCCCGACGACGGCACGCACCACCGCATGATCGACGGCGACCACGTCGCCAAGGCGACCGTCGAGGCGGCCGACCCCGGCTTCGAGGTCTTCGTCGTCCACGCGTCCGCGACGCCGCCCGCGCCGCAGCACGTCTCGCCCTGGAGCGGCGTGCTCTACGTGCTGTCCGGGACGGTGACCGTGCAGTCGGACGGGTTCACGGGCGACGTCGGCCCGGGCGGGGCCGTGGTGCTGCCGGCGGGGACCTCGTGCACGTTCCACGTCGCCGAGGGCACGGCGGACTTCCTCGCCGTGACCTCCGGTACCGGTGCGGGCCGCTTCTTCGCGGAGATGGCGTCGACCGTGCCCGCGGACCGGCTCGACGAGGAGGCGTTCGGCGCGATGGCGGCCGTGGCCGCGCGGCACGGCGTCGAGCTCGCCGGCGTGTGAGACGGGTGTGAGACCGGTGTGACCGCCGTGCCCGGCGGCGGCTCGGCCCTACGCTTCGACGCGAGCGCCCCGTCCGGGCGCACACCCGGAGCCCGCGCAGCGCGGCGGAGGGTCGGCGCGTCGTCGGTCGGAGGGCACGTGAGGGCTGTCGTCTACGAGCGGTACGGGGGCCCGGAGGTGCTCCGGATCGCCGACGTGCCCACGCCGAGTCCCGCTCCCGGGCAGGCCCTGGTGAGGGTCGAGGCGACGTCGATCAACCTCAGCGACTGGGAGGGGCTCCGCGGCTCGCCCTTCTACGCGCGGCTCGGTGGCCTGCGCGCGCCGCGGCGGCACACGCTGGGCTCGGACATCGCCGGAACGGTCGAGGCCGTGGGCGACGGGGTCACGCGGTTCGCGCTGGGCGACGAGGTCTACGGCGACAACCTCACGCTCATGGGCGGCTTCGCCGAGTACGCCGTGGTCGGCGAGGCGGCGCTGGCCGTCAAGCCCGCGGGGCTGACCTTCGCCCAGGCGTCGACCATCCCGCAGGCGGGCGCGATCGCGCTGCAGGGGACCGCCGGCGCCGCGGCGGGCCGTCGGGTCCTCGTCAACGGCGCCGGTGGCGGGACCGGCTCCTTCGCGATCCAGCTGGCCAAGCGCCTCGGCGCGCACGTCACCGGCGTCGACAACGCGCACAAGCTCGACTTCATGCGGGCGCTCGGCGCCGACGACGTGATCGACTACCGCCAGGCGGACTTCACCCGCGCGCGGGAGCCGTTCGACTCCGTCCTCGACCTCGTCGCGCACCGGTCCGTCTTCGCCTACCGGCGGGCGCTCGCACCGGGCGGCAGCTATCGGGTCGTCGGCGGGTCCACCCGGACGCTCCTGCGGGTCGCCACACTGGGGGCAGCCGCGGGCCGGCTCACCGGCCGCTCCCTCGGCGTGCTGCTCGTCAAGCCGGGCCCCGCGCACTTCCAGCCGCTCGCCGAGCGCTGCGCCGCGGGCGAGATCACGATCCACATCGACCGCACCGTCGGGCTCGACGAGGTCCCCGAGGCGCTCGCGCACGTCGGTGCGGGACGCGCCCTCGGCAAGGTGGTCGTCACGCCGCGCTGAGGCCGGCCGGGGCGGCCGCGAGAACCGGCGCGCTCACTCGTCGGACGTGAACCGCTCGCGGACGAGGTGGACGAGCCGACCGGTGTTGACGGTCCACCCGACGCCGATCGCGCGCGGACCGACGAGCCGACCCTCCGGGTCCCAGTTCGCCGCCCGGAGGCGCGCCATCGTCGGCCGACGGAAGTCGTAGGGCACGACGCCGGCCACGACGCCGTGCCAGGTGCGCTGGTCCGCGGGCAGGCGCAGCTCCCGGACGACGGCGATGACGGCGAGAGCGAGCGTGACGAGCCGGACGACGCCCTGCACGCCGCGCTTCTTGCGGCGCGCCTCGTCGCCGTGCTTCTTGCGGCGCGCCTCGTCGCCGGGCTTCTTCGGCTCGACGGCGATGCTGGCGGCCGCCGCGTCCGCCCGCGCCTTCCGACGTCGCCGCATCAGGACGGTGGACACGATCTTCGCGCCGACGACGGCGCCTGCGAGCGAGTACTGCACCTGGCGGCTCATGGTGAGCACCTGCCTCCCGGGCGGAACTGGGGTCCGCCCCGATTCTCCGCGCGGAACCCTCAGCCGCCAAGGGCGAACGCCGTTCGACCTGGCGGACGCCCTCGGCGGCCGCTCGCAGCTCAGGCGGCCGGGAAGGCGCGGGCGAGCGCCCGGTGGACCGCGTCGACGTCGTGCTCGGTCAGGGCTCCGGGTGCGACGAGACGTTCGCCCAGCTTCTTGGGCCACAGCACGGCGACCCCGTCGATGACGAACGAGCCGCCGAAGAGCGGCCAGTCCGCCTCGACGAAGCACAGGGCACCGTGCACCGGGACGTCGGCGTACCCGGCGCCGTCGAGAGCCGCCCGCACGAGGCCGGTCTGCTTGTGCATGCCCTCGACCAGGCGTGTGCATTCGCGCGATCCGACGACGAGCTTCTCGACGCGCGGCCGGAAGAGCCCGCCCTCCACGCGCAACGACGGGCGGCCCTTGTAGCGCTTGGCGTCGATGACGTGGACGCCGCTCGAGGCGACGGCGACGTGGTCGATGTTGGCCCGGGTGCGGGGGATGCGGCGGTCGTGGAGGAGGTGGACGCCTCTTCCCGCCAGGCGGTCGAGGCCGGCGGCGAGAAGTTCTTCGCCACGCGCGCCGCGCGCCCACGCGGTCGTGCTCTGCGGCTCGTCGGTGATCGCGAGGATGAGCCCACCGAGCCGCGGGTGCTTCTCGCGGATCCGCGCCTCGCGCTTGGCGGACCGCCGCTCGTACTCGCGTCGAGCCGACGAGCCGGCCGTGCCCGCCTCGACGACTTCCGGCTCCGAGGCGGGCACGGGCTCAGCGATGGTCTCGAGTGGCTCGACGGGCGCCGTCGAGGGCGCCGCCTCCGCAGGTGCGGCGGCGTCCCCGGGGCACTGGAGGCAGCGCACCGTCTTGCTCACCCTGATGTACGTCGCCCGGGTCCCCGCGTCGATCGCCGCTCCGCATGCCTCGCACGTGCCCGCGTAGCGCAGGCGCATGACCTTGGAGAGCGCGGCCGCTTCGTCGGGCGTCGTCGTCATGACACCCCATCGGCCGTCAGGCTCCTGTGCTGGAGGTCTCGGTCGGAGGAAGTGCTCGGGCAGCCAGCGCCTCGGAGCCCTGGGCGAGGACGGTCACATCGGCGCCCACGAGGATGAACGATGCGCCGGCGTCGACGTACTCGCGGGCCGCCGCAGGGTCGAAGGCGTTGACGCCGACGGGCGTGCCCGCCGCCCGGACCGCCTCGAACGTGCGGTGGACGGCGGCGATGACGTCCGGGTGACGCTGCTGCCCGAGCAGTCCCATCGACGCCGAGAGGTCGGACGGGCCGACGAAGACGCCGTCCACCCCGTCGACCGCCGCGATCTCGCCCGCCGCCTCGACGCCGTCGGCCGTCTCGACCTGGACGAGGAGCGAGACGTGCTCGTCGGCGTCGGCCAGGTAGTTCTCGACCCGGTTCCAGCGTGCCGAGCGCGACAGCGCCGAGCCGACGCCGCGGCGGCCGCGCGGCGGGTAGCGCGCAGCCTCGACGGCGGCACGCGCCTCGGCGGCCGACGAGACCATCGGCACGAGCACGTTCTGCGCACCCAGGTCGAGGACCTGCTTGAGCATCACCGGGTCGTTCGACGGCACGCGCACGACCGGCGTGATCGGGTACGCGGCGACCGCCTGGAGCTGCGCGAGCACCGACTCGAGCCCGTTGGGCGAGTGCTCCATGTCGACGAGCAGCCAGTCCAGGCCGGACCCGGCGCAGATCTCGGCCACCACCGGGCTGCCCGAGCACACCCACATCCCCACGAGCGGACGCCCTTCCGGCCGCGCGGCCAGCGCGTCGCGGAACGTCGGGCTCAGATGAAGCGGCATGAGACCGTCCCCAGCTCTCGGAAGTCGGCGCACACGAGGTCGCCCGGGTGCACCCACATCGGACGCGTGAACGAGCCGGCCAGCACGAGCTCCCCGGCCTCGAGCCGCTCGCCGTGCTGCGCGAGCTTGGTCGCGAGCCAGGCGACGCCCAGCGCCGGGTGGCCGAGGACGGCGGCCGCGACGCCCGACTCCTCGACGTCCTCGCCCCGGTGCAGCAGCGCCGCGACCCAGCGCAGGTCGACGTCGTGCGGGTCCGCCCAGGTGTCGCCGACGACCATGCCGCCCATCGCCGCGTTGTCGCTGATGGTGTCGACGATCGTGCGGCCGGCGAGCTCGATGCGCGAGGAGAGGATCTCCATCGCCGGGACCACGTACTCGGTCGCACGCAGCACGTCGTCGACGGTCGCGCCGGCCTCGACCGGCGCTGCCAGGCGGAACGCGAGCTCGACCTCAACCCGGACGTTCGAGTACCGCGCGTGCTCGATCTCGGTACCGCTGGCGAAGACCATGTCCTCGAAGATCGCCCCGTAGTCCGGCTCGTCGATGCCCGTCGCGGCCTGCATGACCTTCGAGGTCAGGCCGATCTTGTGGCCCACGAGCCGCCGGCCGGCCGCGACGCCGCGCCGGCGCCACTCGGCCTGCACGGCGTAGGCGTCCTCGACCGTCATGCCCGGGTGGCGCGCCGTGAGCAGCGGCACGGTCGTCCGGTCGCGCTCGGCGGCCGCGAGCTCGTCGGCGATCGCCGCGACGGCGTGGGCCCCCAGCGTGCCGCGCCCCGGCGCCGGCCCGCTCACAGCTGGTGGCCCAGCTTGTACTCGCCCTGCTTCCAGCTGGGCAGCGCCTCGGCCTCGTCCTCCGGGCGCGTGTAGGAGAACCCGTCGGCGCCGATCGTCACCGCCATCTCGCTCGTGTCCGTGCGCGCGGCGACGGGCTGGGGGTTGCCGTCGAGGTCGAGCACCAGGGACGCCTCGGTGTACCAGGACGGGACCACGGCGTTGCCCCACCAGTCGCGCCGCTGGTTGTCGTGCACGTCCCACGTGACCACCGGGTTGTCCGGGTCGCCCGTGTAGTAGTCCTGCGTGTAGATCTCGACGCGGTGACCGTCCGGGTCGCGCAGGTACAGGTAGAACGCGTTCGAGACGCCGTGCCGCCCCGGCCCGCGCTCGATCCGGTCCGAGAGCCGCAGCGCCCCGAGCTTGTCGCAGATCGCGATGATGTTGTGCTTCTCGTGGGTCGCGAACGCGACGTGGTGCATGCGCGGCCCGTCGCCGCCGGTCATCGCCGTGTCGTGCACCGTGGGCTTGCGCCGCATCCACGCCGCGTACTGCGTGCCCTCGGCGTCCTGGATGTCCTCGGTGACGCGGAAGCCGAGGCCCTCCATGAAGGCGACGGCGCGCGGGACGTCGGGCGTGACCTGGTTGAAGTGGTCGAGCCGCACGAGCGCACCGGGGGTGTGCAGGTCGTAGCGCCAGGCAAGCCGCTCGACGTGCTGCACGTCGTGGAAGAACTCGTACGGGAAGCCGAGCGGGTCCTCGACGCGCACCGAGTCCCCGACGCCGCGCACGAAGCCCTCCGTGCGGCGCTCCACCCGGCACCCGAGCTCGGCGTAGAACGCGACCGCCCGGTCGAGGTCCTCGGGCGCCCGCACGCGGTAGGAGAACGCGGCCGCGGCAGCGACCGGCCCCTGGCGCAGCACGAGGTTGTGGTGGATGAACTCCTCGAGCGTGCGCAGGTAGACGGTGCTCTCGTCCTCCTCGGTGACCACGAGCCCGAGCACGTCGACGTAGAACGCGCGCGACGCCGCGAGGTCGGTCACGACGAGCTCCATCGAGGCGCACCGCAGGATGTCCGGTGGCGGCGCGACCGGCGTCGGGATGCGGCCCGTGGGGGAGGGGGTGCTCACGTCGGCGTTCCTCTCACTCGTCCGCGACCGCGGCGACGTCGTCGGGCGTGGCCCGCGGTGCCTTCCCGAAGGTCGGGTTGTGCGCCTCGCCGAGCGTCACGTGGACGGCCTGCTGGTGGGTGTAGAAGTCGATCGACCGGTACCCGCCCTCGTGCCCGAGGCCGGACGCCTTGACCCCGCCGAACGGCGTGCGCAGGTCGCGCACGTTGTTGCTGTTGAGCCACACCATCCCGGCGTCGACCGCCTGGGAGAACGTGTGCGCGCGCCGCAGGTCGTTGGTCCAGACGTAGGCGGCCAGGCCGTACCGCACGCCGTTGGCCAGGGCGAGCGCCTCCTCGTCGGTGTCGAACGGCGTGATCGCGACGACGGGCCCGAAGATCTCCTCCTGGAAGATGCGCGCCTCGCGCGGGACGTCGGCGAAGACGGTCGGCGCCACGTAGTTGCCGGTCGGGAGGCCCTCGGGCCGCCCACCGCCCGCGACGAGCCGGCCCTCGGTCTTCCCGATCTCGACGTAGCGCATGACCTTGTCGTAGTGCTCCGGGTGCACGAGTGCGCCGACCTCGGTGGCCGGCTCGTGCGGCGGGCCGACGACGACGCGCGCGGCCTGGGCTGCGTAGCGCTCGACGAACTCGTCGTACACCTCACGCTGAACGAGGATGCGGCTGCCCGCGGTGCAGCGCTCCCCGTTGAGCGAGAACACCCCGAAGATCGTCGCGTCGATCGCCGCGTCGAGGTCGGCGTCGGCGAAGACGACGGCAGGCGACTTGCCGCCGAGCTCCATCGACAGGCCCTTGAGGTGCGGGGCGGCGTTGGCGAAGATCACCTGCCCCGTGCGGCTCTCGCCGGTGAAGGAGATGAGCGGCACGTCCGGGTGCCTGACCAGCGCGTCGCCGGCCTCCTCGCCCAGGCCGTGGACGAGGTTGAACACGCCGCGCGGCAGCCCGGCCTCCTCGAAGATGCCCGCCCACAGCGACGCCGAGAGCGGCGTGAACTCGGCCGGCTTGAGCACGACCGTGTTGCCCGTGGCGAGCGCCGGGCCGAGCTTCCAGGACTCGAGCATGAACGGCGTGTTCCACGGCGTGATGAGCCCCGCGACGCCGATCGGCTTGCGGTTGACGTAGTTGATCTGGCGGCCTGGCACCTTGAAGGCGTCGTCGGCCTGCGCCACGACGAGGTCGGCGAAGAAGCGGAAGTTCTCCGCCGCGCGCCGGGCCTGCCCGAGCGCCTGCGTGATGGGCAGGCCCGAGTCGAAGCTCTCGAGCTCGGCGAGCCGGGCGTCGCGGGACTCGACGATGTCCGCGACCCGGTGCAGCACGCGCGAGCGCTCGCGCGGCAGCATCCGCGGCCACGGCCCTTCCTCGAACGCTCGCCGTGCCGCCGCGACCGCGCGGTCGACGTCGGCCTGCTTGCCTGCCGCGGCGTGCAGGTAGGTCTCGTTCGTCGTCGGGTCGAGCACCTCGAACGTCGCGCCGTCGGTGGAGTCGACGTGCTCGCCCTCGACGTAGTGCCGGACGCGGTCCGGCAGGTCGGCCGGCACGTGCGGTGGCCTGTCGCTCATGCGTGCGCTCCCGGGTGCTCGTGGTTCAGGTAGGCGGCGAGGGTCGCCGAGCGGTGCGCGCGGGCGGCGCGCTCGACGTCGGCCGGCGGGGCGCCGGCCTCGATGAGGCGGACGATCTCCTCGTGCTCGCGCACCGACTCCTGCGCGCGGCCGGGCACGAACGTGAAGGTCGAGTCCCGCAGGCGGCCGAGCCGGGCCCACTCCGTCGTCACGAGCTCGAGCAGGCGCGGGTTCGGGCACGGGGCGAACAGGACCGCGTGGAACTCCTGGTTGAGCGCCGTGAACGCGTGTGGGTCGAAGTCGTCGAGGCCCGCGACGAGGCGGCGGTTGACCTCGCGCGCGCGGCGCAGGTCGGCCTCGGTCAGGTGTGGCGCGGCGAGGGCGGTGGCGGCGCCCTCGAGCAGGGCGAGCGTCCCCATGCTGTGCCGGTACTGCGAGTCGTCGATCATCGCGACGTGCGCCCCGACGTTGCGCTCGAACGTCACGAGCCCCTGCGCCTCGAGCCGGCGGATCGCCTCGCGCACCGGGACCACGCTCATGTCGAGCTCCGCCGCGATCGCGGCGAGCACGAGGCGGTAGCCCGGCGTGTACTCGCGCGTGACGATGCGCTCGTGCAGCCACGCGTAGGCGCGCTGCGACTTGCTCGTCGCCACGGCGGTCTGGGCCTCGGTCGACGTCGTCATCGGCTCGCGCGCCACGCGTCGTACCTCGCCCTCCACGTGGCGTCCATCGGGAACAGGCCCTCGACCGCGTGGCCCGCCGCGACCTGCTCGGCGATCCACGCGTCCTCCTCCTCCTGGGCGAGCGCCGCGTCCGCGACCTCCTCGACCAGCGCGGGCGGGATGACGACGACGCCGTCGCGGTCGCCGACGACGACGTCGCCCGGCTGCACCGTCGCGCCCCCGCAGGCCACGGTGACGTCGGCGTCCCAGGGCACGTGCCGCCGGCCGAGGACGGCGGGGTGGGCACCACGGCAGTACACGGGGAGGCCGACGGCGGCGACGGCGTCGTGGTCCCGCACGCCGCCGTCGGTGACGATCCCGGCGGCGCCGCGCGCGTCGGCGCGCAGGGCCAGGATGTCGCCGAGCGTGCCGGAGCCCGTCTCGCCCCGCGCCTCGATGACGAGCACCTCGCCCTCGCCCACCGTGTCGAACGCGCGCTTCTGCGCGTTGTAGCCGCCGCCGTGGCTCGCGAACAGGTCCTCGCGGAAGGGCACGAAGCGCAGGGTCCGCGCGGTGCCGACCAGCTTCGCGCCCGGGTGCATCGGGTGCACGCCGTCGATGCTCACCGCGTCGAGGCCGCGTCGGCGCAGCTGCGCGCTCAGCGCGGCGACCGGGGCGCGGACCAGCTTCTCGCGCAGCTCGGGGGTGAGACGGAACTGCTCGTCCGCGGGCGCGGGCTCCGGGTCGAGCCCGGCCGCGGCGCGCGATCCCCACGCCTCGGCACGCTGGACGTCGTCGGCCGCGGGCAGCGAGCCGAGGTCGGCGTCGAAGGCGTTCTCGCCCTGGACGACGGTGGTGACGAGCCGGCCGGTGCTCGGCGCGCCCGGGGCGTCCGGTGCGTCGACCTCGACCTCGACGACGTCGCCCGGCACGAGGACCGACGACCCGGCCGGGGTGCCCGTGAGGACGACGTCGCCCGGCTCGAGCGTGAGGTGCTGCGAGAGGTCGGCGACCAGCTGGGCGAGCGGGAAGAGCAGCCCGGAGGTGGCGCCCTCCTGGCGCAGCTCGCCGTTGACCCACGTGCGCACGCGCAGCGCGCCGGGGTCGACCCCGCGCGCGTCGATCAGGCCGGGGCCGATCGGCGTGAACCCGTCGCCGCCCTTGGACCGCACGTTGGAGCCCTTGTCGTTCGCGCGCAGGTCGTAGAGGCCCAGGTCGTTCGCGGCCGTGACCCAGCCGACGTGGTCCCACGCCCGGTCCAGCGGCACGCGCCGCGCCGCGGTGCCGATGACGAGCGCGATCTCGCCCTCGAACGCGAGCAGCTCGGTGCCGGCCGGCCGCTCGACGGTCCCGCCCGACGCGGCGACCGAGCTCGACGGCTTGAGGAAGTACGAGGGGTGGGCGGGCCGGCGGCCGCGCTGGTCCGCGCGGGAGGCGTAGCTGAGGTGGACGGCGATGACCTTGCCAGGGCGCTGGGGGAGGGCCCCGAACCGCGCGTCGCTCATGAGCTCACGCTCGCGATCTCCTCGTAGAACGGGGCGACGACGTCGCCGGAGATCCGCAGGTCGAGCAGCAGGAACGGCCGCTCGTCCACCGGGCGGGCGGACCACGCGGCGAGCGCGTCGAGGTCCTCGACCGCGCGCACCGCGACGCCCTCCGCGCCCATCGCCGTCGCCAGCCCGGCGAAGTCGACGTCGGGGATGAGCATCGGCTCGCGCGCCAGGCCCTTGCGGCCGTAGTGGTGCACCTCGGCGCCGTACGCGCCGTCGTTCCACACGACGGCGATCCCGCGGCCGCCCGCGACGCGCACGGCGGACTCGAGGTCGGACAGCGCCATGAGGCCGCCGCCGTCGCCGGTCGTGAGCACCACGGTCGCCTCGGGCCGCGCGAGCGCCGCCCCGACCACGCTCGGGAAGCCGAGGCCGATCGCCTGGAACGCGGTGCCGACCATGGCCATGCGGTCGGGCGAGGCGACCGGCCAGTACATGTTCGACCAGCCGAGGAAGTGCCCGCCGTCGGAGACGACGACGCGGTCCTCGGGCAGCAGCTCGGCGAGGCGTGCGGCGGCCGACCGCGGGTCCAGCCGCCCGTCCGGGGCCGTCCCGTCGCCCGGGTGGTGCCGGCGTGCGGTTGCGACGTCGACCGACTCGCGCCAGCCGCTGGGCGCCGCGCCGAGCGCGAGCAGCTCGGCGTGCACGGCCTCGGCGACGACCGCGACGTCCCCACGCACGTACCCGCCGACGTGCGGGTGCGTGGCGGCGGGTGCGACGTCCACCTGGAAGATGCGCGTGCCCGGCGCGAACAGCCGGCCGAACCGCATCGTGAACTGGTTGAGCGACGCACCCAGCACGACGGCGACGTCGGCCTCGCCCACGAGCGCCATCGCGCCGTCCGCGCCGAACCCGCCCGCGACGCCCAGGTCGAACTCGGGCCGGGGGAAGACGCCCCGCCCGAGCGCCGACGTCGTCGTGAGCGCCCCCGTCGCGTCGGCCAGCGCGCCGAGCACCTTGCCCGCGTCGGCGACCCACGCGCCGCGCCCCGCGAGCAGGAGCGGCCGCTGCGCGGACGCGAGCGCCGCGGCGATCTCGCGGACGACGCCGTGGCTGAAGGGTCCGCGCGGCTCGAGCGGCGCGGGCAGGTGCGGCGCGAGCGTCTCGGGGACCGGTCCGGCGTCGAGCGTGGCGACGTCGTAGGGGATCGCCAGCACGGTGGGGACGCGGTAGGTGAGCGCCTGCTCGACGGCGATGACCGTGGTCGCGGCGGCGTCGGCGCGGCCGACGGTGTAGGTGCGGGCGCCGACGGCCGACGCCATCGCGATCTGGTCGACGTCCCACGGGCGCGGGCCCGACGTCGGCTCGTCCCCGACCACGAGCACGAGCGGCACGTGCGCCTGCACGGCCTCGGCGAGTGCGGTGAGCGTGTTGGTGAAGCCCGCGCCGTACGTCGTCGTCGCCGCGGCGAGCCGCCCGCACGTGCGGTGGAAGGTGTCGGCGGCCACGACGGCCCCGGCCTCGTGCCGCACCGCGGTGAAGCGGGCGCCGGTCTGACGCCCGAGGGCGTCGAGGAAGTACGCGTTGCCGTTGCCCATGACGCCGAAGACGTGGTCGACGTGCAGGGCGAGCGTGACGGCGACGTGCGCGGAGACCGTCGGCATGTGCGACTCCAGGGACCGGTGACCGCAGGGCGTCGTTGCCGCTGCGCAGCGTGATCATATACGATCCGAGCGCCTCGACACCGGCGTCAGGGGAGCCCGTCATGCAGTTCCACCACCACGGCTACGTCTCGGGCGACCCGCGCGTGCAGCCGGCAGCCGGCGTCGGGCTCGACCGGCCGGAGGAGCTTCCCGACGAGGTCGACGTGCTCATCGTGGGTGCCGGTCCGGCCGGGATGATCGCGGCCGCACAGCTCTCGCAGTTCCCGCACCTCGTCACGCGCATCGTCGACCGCCGCGACGGACGCCTGCGGGTCGGCCAGGCCGACGGCATCCAGGCCCGCAGCGTCGAGACCTTCCAGGCGTTCGGGTTCGCCGGGCGGATCGCCGAGGAGGCGTACCGCATCACGGAGATGTGCTTCTGGCGCCCGGACCCGCGCGACCCCTCGCGGATCGTGCGCGGCGAGCGCCCGCCCGACGACCCCACGGGCATCAGCGAGTTCCCGCACCTCATCGTCAACCAGGCCCGCGTGCTCGACTACTTCGCCGAGTACATGGCGCACTCCCCGAGCCGCATGGCGCCCGACTTCGGCTACGAGTTCGTCGGCCTCGAGCGCACCGACGAGGGCGACCACCCCGTGACCGTCACGCTGCTGCGCACCGCCGGGGAGCGCGCGGGCGAGGAGACGGTGGTCCGGGCCAGGTACGTGCTGGGGGCGGACGGCGCTCGCAGCCGGGTCCGCGCGTCCATCGGCTGCAGCATGCGCGGGGACCAGGCGTTCCACGCGTGGGGCGTCATGGACGTCCTGGCCGTCACGGACTTCCCCGACATCCGGCTCAAGTGTGCGATCCAGTCCGGCGAGGGCGGGAACATCCTGCTCATCCCGCGCGAGGGCGGGCACCTGTTCCGCATGTACGTGGACCTGGGCGAGGTCGGCCCGGACGACCACCACGCCGTGCGGGCCACCACGATCGACCAGATCATCGCGAGGGCGAACGAGATCCTGCACCCCTACACGCTCGACGTGCGCGACGTCGCCTGGCACAGCGTCTACGAGGTCGCGCACCGCGTGACCGACCGGTTCGACGACGTGCCGGCGGACAAGGTCGGCACGCGGACCCCGCGGGTCTTCATCGCCGGCGACGCCTGCCACACGCACAGCGCCAAGGCGGGCCAGGGCATGAACGTCTCGATGCAGGACGGCTTCAACCTCGCCTGGAAGCTCGGCTACGTGCTCTCGGGCCGGAGCCCGGAGAGCCTGCTCGGGACCTACTCGGCCGAGCGGCAGGTGGTCGCCCAGGCGCTGATCGACTTCGACAAGGAGTGGTCGACGCTCATGGCGAAGAAGCCGGGTGAGCTCGACGACCCGGCCGAGGTCGCGGCGTTCTACGTGCGCACCACCGAGTTCCTGTTCGGGTTCATGACGCAGTACGCGCCGTCGATGGTCGTCGCCGAGCCGACCCACCAGGCGCTCGCGAGCGGGTTCCCGATCGGCAAGCGGTTCCGGTCCGTCCCGGTGGTGCGGGTGGCCGACGGCAACCCGCTGCACCTGGGGCACCAGCACCGGGCCGACGGACGGTGGCGCGTGTACGCGTTCGCCGACGTGGACGCCCCGGCGCCGGGATCGGCGCTCGCGCGCTGGGCGGCGTGGATGGACGAGGCTGCGGACTCCCCGGTGCAGGCACACACGCCCGCCGGCGCCGAACGGGACAGCGTGCTCGACGTCAGGCTCGTGCTCCAGCAGCCGCACGTCGACGTCGACGTCACGCAGGTGCCGCGGCTGTTCCTGCCCCGGACCGGTCCGTTCGAGCTGATCGACTACGAGAAGGTGTTCGCCGCGGACCCCGCCGAGGACATCTTCGACGTGCGCGGCGTCGACCGGGGCGGCTGCGTCGTCGTCGTGCGACCGGACCAGTACGTCGCCGCCGTCCTGCCGCTCGCGGCGACCGAGGAGCTCGCCGCGTTCTTCCGGCAGCACCTCCTCGTGCTCGACGTTCAGACGAGCAGGTCCTCGGCCTGATCGGCGTCGCCGAGGACCACGCGGTCCCGCCCGGCCACCTTGGCCTCGTAGAGCGCGGCGTCGGCCACGGCGTAGAGGCGGTCGAGGCCGTCGGCCTCGACCATGTGCGCGATACCGATGCTCACCGTCACCGGAATGCCCCCGGCCGGCCCGGGGAGCGGGTTCTCGCGGACGACGGCGTGCACGGCTCGCGCGCGCTCGGCCACGCCGGCCCGGTGGCCGGGCAGCAGGATCGCCAGCTCGTCCCCGCCGATGCGCGCGACCGTGTCGCTGCTGCGCACGACGGACCGGACGAGCCGGGCGACGTGCACGAGGGCGGCGTCGCCGACGGGGTGGCCGTAGGTGTCGTTGAGCTGCTTGAAGCAGTCGACGTCGACGAGGACGAGTCCGATGCCCTCGGTGGGCGCGGAGGAGCGCCGCTTGGCCGCTGTGCCTGCCTCGACACGCAGGAGCTCCGCCGACTGCTCCAGGACACGCCGGGTCGCCAGACCCGTCAACGCGTCGCTCGACGCCGCCTCGTTGAGCCGGTGGACGAGTCGGTCCTGGTGGCGGCCGGCTGTCAGCAGCGCCGTGGTGGTCATCACGACGACCGCCGCCATGGACACCATGTCGGCGGCCGCCGGCTCGGGTGGCTGGGTCGAGAGGATCACGGTCGACGACCCGGCGAGCGTGAGCGCTGCGATGCTCCACGCGACGCCGCGGCGCAGGTGCGCGGCCGCGAAGATCACCGGGAACATGAACCAGGCGAGACCGCCGAAGGAGAAGTTCGCGGCCAACGTCGACGTCGTCGTGTTGACCACGAGCGCGACGAGGCACAGCGCCGTGTACGCCGGCCCGGGCACGAGGTTCGGGCGGCGGTGCAGGAGCAGCGCCAGCCCGAGCATGACCAGCGTGCCGAACGCCGTCCACGCGACGCTCGCCGGTGAGCCCTGGTCCGAGCCGAGAAGCCGAGGAAGGATCTCGAGCATGACGGTGGCCACGCCGCCGACCAGACACATGACCGAGGCCGTCCGGCTCGCGGCGGCGGCATCGCGGGGGCCGAACAGCTCACGGAGGTGCACGTCCGTCTATCGGCACCGCGGGGCGTGGCTGCAGAGTTCGGCGCCACGTGACCTGTGGGAGGAAGCCGCTTTCGTCGCCACGCCGGCCCGCTCCGTAGGCTGAGGCGGCCGCTCGGGCGCCTGGCTCGGCACCTCGGAAGGGACCTCATGCGCAAGCTGGTGTACTACGTGGCAACCACCCTCGACGGCTACATCGCCGGGCCGGAGGGCGGAGATCCCAGCAACGCCGAGTTCTTCCCGATCACGCCGGACGTGGTCCAGTTCATCGTCGAGCACTACCCCGAGACCCTTCCCGGACCTGCGCGCCAAGCGATGGGCATCGACGGGCCCGGGCGAGCGTTCGACACGGTCCTCGAGGGTCGCGCCTCCTACGAGGTGGGGCTCGCGGCAGGACTCACGGACGCCTACCCCCACCTGCGCCACCTGGTCTTCTCCACGACGTCGGACATCAGTGACGCCGCGATCGAGGTGGTACGTGGCGACGCTCTGCCCCGCGTGCGAGCGCTCAAGGAGGAGGACGGCAAGGACCTGTGGCTCGTGGGCGGAGGCAAGCTCGCGCACTCGTTGCTGCCCGAGATCGACCGGCTCGTGCTCAAGCAGAACCCGTCGATCATCGGATCCGGCGTCCCGCTCTTCCACGGTCCCTTCGGTGCCCATCTGTTCCAGCCCGTCGACGAGGTGAGGCTCTCGGGGGGCGTACGGGTCGTGACCTACGACCGCGTCTGAGCCGGCGCACGACGTCGCGCGGCGGATGCGGCGTCAACCCGTGGTGACCTCCCACATCACGAGGTCGGAGCCCTCCACGGTGTGCACCGACCGCGGTCCGTCTCCTGCGCGCGACCGTCCGACGACGTCGGCGACGCGCACCTCGAACGTCGTGCCGTCGGCCTCGTACCTCGTCACCGGGCCCGCCTCGACGTCGGGCGGGAGCGAGCTCGAGCCGCCGTCGGGCGTGCGGACGCACAGCCCGCCATCGATCCCGGCGTACACCTCGGCGCCACCGGGCAGCGAGGTCACGGCGCCCGACGGCCGGGCGTCGCAGGCCCAGACGACGGGGTCGTCGGACGGGGTCGTCAGCGTCGAGCCGACCGCCCAGACGACGAGGCCCGCCGCGAGGGCACCCGGCACGAGCCGTCGCAGCGGCGGCCGTTCGGGCCGCTCGAGCAGCGCGAGGACCGCCCCCGTCACGCCGAGCCCGATGAGGCCGCCGACGGTGTTGAGCAGCAGGTCGTTCACGTCGAACGCCCGCCAGGCCCGACCGAGCGCGAGCGAGCCGAGCAGCTGTCCCGTCTCGATGACGAGCGGCACGGCCGCGCACGTCAGCACCAGGAGCTCGTACCGCCGGCGGACGACGAGCGGCAGCAACAGCCCGAGCGGGATCGTCATGAGGACGTTGCGCTCGGCCTCCCAGGACCCCAGGAGGTCCGGCCGGCTCAGCACGAGGTTGATGCCGATCTCGCCGCCGCTCCCGGCGCCCGACCCCGTGCCGCGCAGGGGCAGGAACGCGGCAGCGGCGAGGGCGACGAGGTAGACGGCGAACGCCGCCGTCGCCACGCGCCGTGCTGCCGGGGTCCGTAGGGAGCTCACCGTGGGAACCTCCCACCCCGCTCGTGGCCGGCGCATCGGACCACGGGCGCGACCGCCCTCCCACCGCAGGTGGACCCGGCCCGACCGCGTGGCGGAAAGTTCGGAGACGCCAAGCACTGGTCCGATCGGGTGACACGTGTCACGATCAGGTGACGCGTGTCACCCGAACGGCCTAGCGCCGCCGGCAACACGCGTCACGCGACGACGTCGTCCGGCCCGGACCCGTCGTCGAGGCGCGCAGAGACGCGCGCCGCCCGCGCGCAGAGCGGCGTGCGGGAACCGTCGGGGGCGAAGGGAAGCACCATGAGACAGCTACGGGCGTGGCTCACCGCGCTGGTCGTCGGAGCGCTGTGCGTCACGGGGGTCGCCGTGCCGGCGACGGCGGTAGGACCGGACCGGTTGCCCATCACGATCGCGAACAGCTCGGGTCGGGGCGAGCAGGTCTTCGTCCACGTGCTCGGCACCAACCTGGCGACCGGACGGCTCGGCTGGGTCGACGGGGGCGGCACGTTCCACGCGTGGCCGGCGGGGTCGCTCCCGCCGTCGCCCGCTCCGGACAGCGCCATCGCGGGGCCGGGCAACGGCGGCTCGGTCACCGTGCAGATCCCGCGCGGCTTCTCGGGCCGCATCTACTTCTCGTTCGGGCAGAAGGTGCCGTTCTCGCTCACGCCGGACGGCCTCGTGCAGCCCGCGCCGTGGGCGGCGGGCGACCCGACCCGCGACATCCTGTTCGACTGGAGCGAGCTCACCTACAACGACGACGGCCTGTGGCTGAACAGCTCGCAGGTCGACATGTTCGCCGTGCCGCACTCGGTGAGCGTCACCGGCGCCTCGGGCGCCACGCGCACCACCGGCACCCTCGTGGCGAACGGCCGCCAGCAGGTCATCGACGCGATGCGCGCCAGCCCCGACTGGGCTCGCACGGTCGTCACGCGCGGCGACGGCACCGTGCTGCGCGTGCTCTCGCCCGGCAAGGCCGCGAGCGCCGGCCTGCTGAGCGCGGGCTACCTGGACGGCTACATCGCCTCGGCGTGGAACGCCTACACGACGCGCACGCTGACGGTGCAGCCGTTCGGCGACCGCCCGGAGATCCGCTACACCGGCCGCACGAGCGGCACCACGATGAGGTTCACGGACACGTCGGGGCGCGAGGTCGCGGCGTTCGAGCGGCCGTCGTCGGCCGACGTGTGGGGCTGCGACGGCCGCCTGCACGCGCCGAACGACCAGGTGGTCGGGCCGATCGCACGCACGCTCTGCGCCGCGCTGTTCCGCGGGACGCTCGGCACCAGCAGCGTGGAGCCCGTGCTCGACGCCTCGCAGTTCTACCGCAGCAGCCCGCCCAACGTGTACGGGCGCGTCATCCACGCGGCCATGACGGACGGCCGTGCCTACGCCTTCGCGTTCGACGACGTCGGCGCGTTCGAGTCGCTCGTGCACGACGGCGACCCGCGCAGCGCGCGCGTCGACCTCACGCCGTTCACGGGCGGCGGCGGCGGTGGCGGTGGCGCGACGGGGACCGGGGCCGTGCGCTCCGGCGTGTCCGGCAAGTGCCTCGACGTCTCCGGTGGCAACAGCGCCAACGGCACCGCGGTGCAGCTCTGGGACTGCAACGGGACCGCCGCCCAGCGCTGGACGTTCGGCAACGACGGCACGCTGCGCGCCCTGGGCAAGTGCCTGGACGTCGCCGAGTGGGGCACCGCCAACGGCTCCAAGCTCCACATCTGGGACTGCAACCCCGGCCAGTCGAACCAGACCTGGGTGCGGCAGGGCAGCTCCTACCGCAACCCCGCGTCCGGCCGGTGCCTGGACAACCCCAGCAACCAGGCCGTGAACGGCAACCGCATCCAGCTCTGGGACTGCTTCGGCAACAGCGCCCAGTGGTGGTCGGTCCCGGGCGCGTGACCTGACCGGCTCGGCCCGGCTCGCCGGCCGCACCGGGGTCCTGGGGGACCCGGTGCGGCCGGCGGCCGTCAGCGGCGCGCGACGAAGTACGCGTTGAACGGGTCGGCGTCGACCTGCTTCTGCTCGACCTCGGCGAAGCCGGCGTCCGCGAGCATCGACGCCGCGAGCTCGACGCCCCACACGGTGCCCAGGCCGGCGCCGCCCAGCCCGAGCGACACGTTCATGCAGTGGTACGTCGAGATGGCGTACAGGTACGTCGCCCACGGCAGGTCGACGTTCTGCTCGACCCGGCTCGACGCCTTGATGTCGACCATGAGGAACGTCCCGCCCGGACGGAGCGCACGCCGCACGTTGGCGAGCACCGCGGCCGGCTCGGCCTGGTCGTGGACGGCGTCGAACGCCGTGACGAGGTCGAAGCGGGCCTCGTCGCGGAGCTGCGCGACGTCGACGACCTCGAACGTCGCGTTGTCCAGGCCCATCTCGAGCGCCTCGCGGCGGGCCGCCTCGATCGCGGTCGCCGAGAAGTCGAGTCCCGTGAACCGGCTGGCCGGGAAGGCCCGGGCCATGAGGTTGACGGCGTGACCGCGGCCGCAGCCGACGTCGGCCACGTCGATCCCCTCGCGCAGCAGGTCCGCGAGGCCGGGCACGAGCGGCAGGATCCCCTCGAGCAGCGCGGCGTCGTGCACCGCGGCGCTCGTCTCCGCCATGTTGCGGTGGAAGTGCGGGTAGTCCGCGTACGAGAGCCCGCCGCCGTCGCGGAAGCGCGCGACCGTCTCGTGCTCGACGTCACCCATCATCGCGACGTGCTGCATGAGGATCGCCATGTTGTTCGGCCCCGCCGCCGACGTCAGGACGGCGGCGTGCTCGGCCGGGAGCCGGTACGTCCCCGTCGTCGGGTCGTACCGGACGACCCGGGCGGCCGTCATGCCGCCGAGCCACTCGCGGACGTAGCGCTCCTCGAGGTCAGCGGCGTCGGCGATCTGCTCGCTGGTCGCCGCCGGCAGCGATGCCATGGTCTCGAACAGACCGGTCTGGTGACCGGTGCTCGTCAGGATGGCGAGTGCCGCGTCGTTGAGCACGCCGAGCATCCGCCCGGCGAAGGCCTCGGCGGCCGCCTGGTCGAGCGCGGGCGCCTCGGCCACCTGTGCGGTCACGTCGTCCCCGGTGTGCAGGCGACTCGTCGTCATCGCGGTCATGGGTGTGGTCCTCCGGTTCTGCCGGGCCCCTGTGGCCGGCTCCCGTCGACCGTAGGAACGCGGGTGCGCGCCCCGCGTCGGGCGAATCGTGCGTCCTGCGCGAGCGCGCATGGGGCGTACGGCGCATGCCCTCGCGGCGGGGGCGGTGGCGCAGGTACATGCCCAGCATGAGCGCCGTCGTCACCACGTAGAACGCGTGCAGGGCCCAGATCGGGCCGGCCGGCAGGCTGAGGACGTAGACCGCGTGCACCGCGTTGCCCAGGTTGCTCATCAGGAGGCTCGACAGGCTGTACGACGTGAGGTCCTTGGTGCGCAGCGCCTTGGCGATCATGGGCAGGGTGCTGCCGGCGAAGATCAGGGTCGAGACGCTGCCGGCGGCGAGCGCGGGGTCGAACGACATGGCCGCGCTCCTTCCGTCGTCGGCGGTCCGGGTGCTCCGACGGTAGGGGTGCGCGACCCGGCGCCGCGTCGGGATTTCGGTGCAGACGGACGCGGGCCCGATGGGTGAGGTGGTGCAGGCACGGCACGTGGCTCGGCCACGGCACGCGTCAGCCGCGGCGCGGCAGCCCGTGCTCGTGCGCCCACGCCGCGGCTGCGGTGCGCGACGTCACGCCGATCTTGGCGAAGATGTTGGCGAGGTGACGGCTGACCGTCTTCTCGCTGATCACGAGCGTCTCGGCCACCGCCCGGTTGGTCATCCCGGTGGCCACGCACGAGAGGACCTCGCCCTCGCGCTCGGTGAGCCCGGCGGGAAGCCGGGACGCGTCGAGGCGCCGGACGTCGGGCAGGGCGCCGAGCTCCCGGTAGATCGCGAGCGCCGTCGCGCGGTCGCCGGCGGCGACCTCGTGGCGCCCCGCCCCGAGGTGCGCCTGGGCGAGGAGCTCGTAGACCTTCGCCGTCTCGTACCGGCAGCGCAGGCCGCGGTACTCGCGCGCCGCGGCCTCGAGGGACGCGACGGCGTCGGCGTACCGCGACTGCGCTACCTGCATCGCGCCGCGGGCGTGCGCCGCCCAGGCGCGCAGGCCCGGGGTGTCGTACTGCTGGCGGGTCTCCTCCAGCCGGGCGCACCAGCGGGCGGCCTCGTCGGCCAGGCCGAGCCCGAGCGCCACCTCCACCCCTGACGCCAGGAGCCGTGCGCACGCGAGACCGTCCCGGCCGGCCACGGCTCCGGACAGGCCCGACCACGCCGCCTCGCCGTCGCCGAGGGCATGACGCAGCAGCGACTCGCCCGGCTGCGGCTCGACGCCGAGCGTCCGCGCCCGGGCGAACGCGGCGAGCGCACCGTCGTGGTCGCCGCGCCGCCGCCGGATCTCCCCGAGCTCGTAGAAGGCCTCGCCCGCCACCCAGTTGTTGCGGCCTTCGAGCTCGAGGCCGCTGCGTTCGATGCCCTCCTCGGCGTCGGCCCACCCACCCTCGGTGCACCTCAGCTGGAGGCGGTGCACCCGGCAGATCCCCGAGAAGACGACCTCGCCGCGGAACCGCTCGCACCACTGCTCGGTCGCGCGGGTCCACGCCCGCATGCGCTCGAGGTCGCCGAGCTCGTGGCACGCGTGGATGACGGTGCAGTACACCTCGCCGGCCCACTCGGGCGGCATGCCGCCGGCCAGCACGGGGAGCATCGCCTCGTCCAGCCGCCCGAACCCCGCCGAGGTCCGCCCGCGCCGCAGGTCGGCGAGGCCCGCGAGCACGAGGTGGAGCGACCGCAGGGCCGGCGCGCGCGTGCCCTGCGCGATGCGGGCGACGTCGTCGGCGGCGCGGTCCAGCGCGGGCAGGTCCCACCGGGCGAGCGCCAGGGACCCGTCCAGGTACGCGAGGTACCCGTGCGCCGTCCCCTCCGCCCGGTCGGTCAGCAGGCGACGGGCGCGGTGGAGCCAGCCCGACGTCACCGCGACGTCGCCGCGCGTGAACCACAGGAGCGCGAGGTCGAGCGCCCGCATCGCGGCGCCCTCGGCGTCGCCGTCGTCCTCGAGGACCTGGAACGCGAGCTCGGTGACCTCGAGCGACTCCTGGACCTCCCCGACCCACCACGCCGCGCCGCCGAGGAGCGCGAGGTCGGCCGCTCCCAGCTCCCCGGCCGACCGCGCCTGCGACAGCGAGCGGTAGGCGGTGCCCCAGTCACCCTCGCCGTACGCGGCACGCGCGGCGGTGAGCACGTCGGTGTGGTCCATGGTGTCCACAGACGCTAGACCTCGTGACGCCCCGCGCGGGAGCCCCGGCGGGCCTGTGACCGCGCCGACGGCGGCGGTGCGGCTGTCAGTCGGGCGGGGTGATCGATCGCGCGCGCTGCCGGGCGCCGGCGACGCCGTAGGGGTAGTCGTCGACGCGCGGCGTGCTGGCCTCGCTGAGCCGCGCGACCTCCTCGGGGGTCAGCACGAGGTCGGCGGCGCCCAGGTTGTCCGCGAGCTGCTCGACGGTCCGGGCGCCGAGGATCACCGAGGTGACGGCGGGCTGCGCCGCGAGCCACGCGAGCGCGACCTGGGACATCGTCGCCCCGCGGCCGTCGGCCACCTCGCGGACGGCGTCGACCACCTGCCACGTGCGCTCGTCGGCGTTGCGCGCGGCCCACGCCTCCATGCCCCGCGCCGGGTTCTCGCCCAGCCGGGTGGCGCCCGTGGGGTCGACGTCGCGCTGGTACTTGCCGGTCAACCAGCCGCCCGCGAGCGGGGACCACGGCAGCAGCCCGACGCCGGCGTCGAGCGCCGCCGGCACGACCTCGTGCTCGATGTCGCGGACCAGGAGGTTGTACTGCGGCTGGAGCGTCACGGGCGCTGCCCAGCCGTGCGCCCGCGCGACGTGGACCGCCTTGGTGAGCTGCCAGCCGAGGTAGTTCGAGAAGCCGTAGTACGAGATCTTGCCGGCGGTGACGGCGTCGTCGAGGAAGCGCAGCGTCTCCTCGACCGGGGTGTGCGCGTCCCAGGCGTGCATCTGGTAGAGGTCGACGTGGTCGACGCCGAGGCGCCGGAGCGACGCGTCGAGGGCGTCCCGCAGGTGGCGCCGGGAGAGCCCGAGGTCGTTGAGGCCGTCGCCCATCGCGAACCGGCCCTTGGTCGCGATGACGAGCTGGCCGGCGTCGGTCGGGTGCGCCGCCAGCCAGCGGCCGATGATCTCCTCCGAGACGCCACGGCTGTAGACGTCCGCGGTGTCGAGGAACGTGCCGCCGGCCTCGACGAACGCCGTCATGATCCGGCCCGACGTCTCCTCGTCCGCCTCGGCGCCGAACGTCATGGTGCCGAGCGTGTGCGTGGAGACGACGGTCCCGCTGCACCCCAGCGTGCGGTACTGCATGGTTCCTCCTGCGGATCGTGACGGCTGCTCGGCCATGGTGCGTCGTCGTGCGTCGGGCCGCGCGCTGACCCTGCACGGGTCAGGTCAGCGTGGCGTCGCCTCGTAGGTGTGGCCCGCCGCGCGGAGACGATCGACCAGCACGTCGCCGATGCCGGCGGCGGGTGTGAGCGACCCGGCGCGCCCGGGCAGCCGGTCCTCGTCGAGGGCGAGCGCGAGCGACGCCTCGCCGAGCATCACGGCGGTGGCGGCGTAGCCCGGGTCGCCCGGACCGGAGGCGACCGCGCGGTACTGGCGGCCCGACGTCGCGGTCGCGCGGACGTCCATCCGGAACCACCCGGTCCGACGGGTCTCCTCGTCCGGGCCGGTGCCGGGCTCGGGCAGGACCCGGTCGAGCAGGTCACGCGTCGGCGGGAGGGCGAACGCGGCCGCACCGACCGCGAGCCCCGCGGTCAGGCCGTACGCGCGCGCGGCACCGCGGGCTCCGCGGCCGGTGCCGGCGACCTCGCCGTAGCGCAGGTCGCGGCCGTAGGCCCAGCCCTGCAGCGCGTTGGACCGGCGGACGATGCGCGAGTTCACGGACGCCATCGGGAAAGGCGCCACCCAGCGGCCGTCGCTCAGCCGCCGGGGACCGGTGGAGTCGGGCGGCTGCGGCGCCTCCGGCTCCGCCGCGCGGTCCGGACTCAGCGCGAACGGGTCGGCGAGCAGCCGCCGGACCGAGCCGTCGCTCGCGGCGAGCTCGACGATGCCGCGCATCGAGGCGACGGTCCCGCCGCTCACGCCACCCCGCGCCCGGGCGACGGTCAGGACGTGGCCGAGCGGTCCGGCGCCGTCGGCCGCGACGCGTCGGTGCAGCGTGAGGACGGCGAGGTCGGACGGGACCGAGTCGTAGCCGCAGCCGTGCACGAGCCGCGCCCCGGACGCGCGCGCGACGTCGTCGTACCGGTCGATCGCCTGCCGGACGAACGGCACCTCGCCGGTCAGGTCGGCGTAGTGGGTGCCGGCGCGTGCGCACGCCTCCACGACCGGCAGGCCGTGACGCAGGTAGGGCCCGACCGTGCTCACGACGACGCGCGCCGAGCCCGCCATCGCGGCGAGCGAGGTCGGGTCCGAGACGTCCGCGACCAGGACGGGCCAGTCCCGCGCGCGGCCGGGCAGCTCGTCGCGCACCTGCTCGACCTTGTCGCGCGACCGCCCCGCGAGCGCGATCCGGGTGCCCTCGGGTGCGTGCCGGGCGAGGTGCTCGGCGACGAGCCGCCCGACGAAGCCGCTCGCGCCGAAGACGACGACGTCGTGGTCCAGCGTGCCGAGGCTCATCGGGCGATGCTCGCCGCGAGGCGCGCGCCCCGCAACCGCCGCCTACCCTTGGGCACCATGCCCACCACCGTGAACGCGTACGCCGCGACCGCCCCCGACCAGCCGCTGACGCGCACCACCATCGAGCGCCGGGACGTCGGGCCGCACGACGTGCGGATCGAGATCGCGTTCGCCGGCGTGTGCCACTCCGACATCCACACCGCGCGGGCCGAGTGGGGACCCGTGCCCTACCCGCTCGTCGTCGGCCACGAGATCGCCGGGACCGTCGCCGAGGTCGGCTCCGAGGTGACGAAGGTCGCCGTCGGCGACCGCGTGGGCGTCGGCTGCATGGTCGACTCGTGCCGCGAGTGCGAGCAGTGCGTCGCGGGCCGCGAGCAGTACTGCCTCGAGGGCAACATCCCGACGTACGCCGGCACCGACCGTGACGGCTCCGTCACGCACGGCGGCTACTCGCAGCAGGTCGTGGTGACCGAGGGCTTCGTCGTGCGGATCCCCGACGGCCTCGACCTGGACGTCGCCGCACCGCTCCTGTGCGCGGGCATCACCACGTACTCGCCGCTGCGTCACTGGGGCGCCGGTCCCGGCACGAAGGTCGCCGTCGTCGGCATGGGCGGGCTCGGGCACATGGGCGTCAAGCTCGCCCACGCGATGGGCGCCGAGGTCACGGTGCTCTCGCAGTCGCTCAAGAAGCAGGAGGACGGCCTGCGCCTGGGCGCCGACGCCTACTACGCGACGAGCGACCCCGAGACGTTCACCGAGCTCGCGAACCGCTTCGACCTCATCATCAACACGGTCAGCGCGGAGATCGACGTGAACGCCTACCTGTCGCTGCTCGCCGTCGACGGCACCATGGTCAACGTGGGCGCGCCGCCCCAGCCGCTGCCGGTGAAGGCGTTCTCGCTCATCCCGTTCCGGCGCAGCTTCGCCGGCTCGACGATCGGCTCGATCGCGGAGACGCAGGAGATGCTCGACTTCTGCGCCGAGCACGGCCTCGGCGCCGAGATCGAGGTGATCCCGGCGGACCAGGTCAACGAGGCGTGGGAGCGGGTCATCGCGTCCGACGTGCGCTACCGGTTCGTCATCGACACGTCCACGCTGGCCTGACGGCCGCTCCCGGGGAGGTGCGCGCGTGCTGACGAGGCTCCGGTGCCGGGTCTTCGGGCACCGTCCGAGGAAGGTGCCGCGCGACGACGAGGGCGGCGGGTACGCCTACGAGTGCACGCGGTGCGGCGCCCAGGGCGTGCGTCCCCCGCCGCCGCCTCCGCGTCGGCGCTGAGAGACGTGCCCGCCGCGACGCGGAGTTGAGTCAGCCGAGCAGCGCCTCCACGGTGACGACGTCGCGCCAGGCTCCGTCGAGCCTGGCGTGCCGGACGTGGGTGCCGACGACGCGGAAGCCGAGCCGTTCGGCGAGGGCGAGGCTCGCGGTGTTCTCCGGGAACACGCGGCTGGTGACCTTGTGCAGACCCGAGGCGCGGGCACGGTCCAGCAGCGTCGCGAGCAGGGCACGGCCGATGCCGCAACCCTGGGCGGACGGGTCGACGTACACGGAGTACTCCGCGACGCCGTCGTAGGCGGGGCGCGCGGAGTACGGGAACGTGGCGGCCCAGCCGACGACCGCGCCGTCGACCTCGGCGACGAGGAAGGCGTGGCGCTCGGCGGTCGCGGCGATGCGGTCCCGCATGTCGTCCGCGGTGCGGTGCTGCGTCTCGAAGGTCGCCTGACGCGAGTCGATGCCGGCGTTGTAGATGGCCGTCACGGCGGGGGCGTCGGCCGCCGTCGCGTCGCGCACCGCGACCGGGGAGCTCACCGCCCCGTGACGTCGGTGAGGAGGAGCGTGCCTCGTCCGGCGACGGCCGGGACAGGTTCCGTCGTGGTGCCGCAGCACCCGCCGGACGCGGCCGTGTCCCTGCCCTGGGCGTCGACGGAGCAGACGCCCGTCTCGGGGAGGACCAGCCGGACGTCGTCGGCCGCGGCCGTGTCACCCGCGAGGGCCGCGACGACCGAGCGCACCTGCTCGTTGCCGGTCGTGATGAGGAACGTCGGTGCGCGGCCGTAGGACTTCATCCCGACGACGAACAGGCCGGGGTCGGGCTGCGCGAGGTGGCGGTGCCCGTGCGGCGGGACGGTCCCGCACGAGTGGACCTGGGGGTCGATCAGCGGCGCGAGCCGGGCGGGCGCCTCCAGGGCGGGGTCCAGGTCGAGCTGCACCTCGGAGAGGATGCTCAGGTCCGGTCGGAACCCGGTGGCGGCGGCGATGCTGTGGACGCCCTCGACGCGTAGCTCGCCCTCGCCGGTGGTACCGACCACGGTGACAGCGTCGGTGCCTGGCTCGAGTGCGGTGACCGAGAAGCCGGTGATCAGCCGGACGGCACCGGACCGGATGAGCGAGCGCAGGTCGCTGCCCAGCGCGCCCCGGGCGGGGAGCTGGTCGACCTCCGCACCGCCGTAGACCTTCGCCGGCGAGGCGCCGCGGATCGCCCACACGACCTCGGTGCCGGGCTCCTCGGCAGCGAGCCGAGCCAGGTTCAGCAGGGTGTTGGCCGCGGAGTGTCCCGCCCCGACCACCAGGGTGCGGCGACCGGCGAACCTCGCCCGGTCGCGGCCGAGCACGTCCGGCAGCGGACCCACGAGGAACGTGCCGGCCTCCCGCTCGCCGCGTGCCGGTAGGCCGGACCCGCCGAGCGGGTTGCGCCCGGACCAGGTGCCGGACGCGTCGATCACCGCGCGGGCCGCGACGTCGTCGACGCCGGCGGCGCTCTGCACCCGCACGAGGAACGGGCGCTCGGCGCGCCCGATGGTGTGGGTCTTGTCCATACCGGCGCGGGTCACGGCGAGCACCCGGTGGCCGAGGCGCAGGCGCTCGGAGAGCAGCCCGGCGAGCGGGCGCAGGTAGTGCTCGACGAGCTCGGCACCCGTCGGCGGGATCGGACCCTCCGGGCGTGCCCAGCCTGTGGGCGACAGCAGGGTCTCCGCGGTCGGGTCGACGATGAACTCCCACGGCGTGAACGTGCGGATGTGGCCCCACTCGCTGACCGCCGACCCGACCTGCTCGCCGGCCTCGAGGACCAGGAACGGCAGACCTCTGGCCTGGAGGTGCGCGGCGGCCGCCAGACCGATCGGTCCGGCGCCGATCACGACGACCGGCAGGTCCGTGTGGTCTCCTGAGGCGGTCCTCATCGTGCGCTCCTTCTCGTTCACCTCGAGTTCATCGACGTGCGTCGATGCGTGTGTCACCATGGACCCGTCCATCGACTGCTGTCAATACAAGGAGGGCATCGTGGCCGTCGCCACCTCGAGCCCCACGGTCGTCCCGACGTCGCCCGCGCAGGTCGACGCGTGCTGCCCGGCACCGCTGCAGGACACGGCCCTCGGTGAGGCCGAGGCGGTCGACCTCGCGCGGCGGTTCGCGGCGCTCTCGGACCCTGTCCGGCTGCGGCTGCTCAGCCTGCTCGCCACCGCCGCAGACGGTGCGATCTGCGTCTGCGACCTCGTCGAGCCGGTCGGCAAGAGCCAGCCGACGGTCAGCCACCACCTCAAGGTCCTGCGCGAGGCGGGGCTGGTCACGAGCGAGAAGCGGGGGACCAACGTCTGGTACGCCGCGGTCCCCGCCGCGCTCGAGGCGCTGCGCGACGTCCTTGCCCCCCGACGCTGAACCACCCACCACCCCGAGGAGCCACCTGCATGACCGAGAACGCCGCCCGTCCGTCCGTCCTCTTCGTCTGCGTGCACAACGCCGGGCGCTCGCAGATGGCCGCGGGCTTCCTCGCCCACCTGTCCGGGGGCGCCGTGGAGGTGCGCTCCGCCGGCTCGATGCCCGCGGACCAGATCAACCCGACCGCGGTCGAGGCCATGCTCGAGGTGGGCGTCGACATCCGCGACCAGCAGCCCAAGGTCCTCACCACCGACGCGGTCCAGGCGTCCGACGTCGTCATCACCATGGGCTGCGGCGACGTCTGCCCGATCTTCCCGGGCAAGCGCTACGAGGACTGGTCGCTCGACGACCCCGCCGGCCAGGGCCTCGACCCCGTCCGCGTGATCCGCGACGAGATCCGCGGTCGGATCACCGAGCTGCTGGAGCAGCTCGGCGTCCCGGCGACCCCCTAGGTCCTCGCCGGGGGGAGTCGCTCAGGCGTCGACCGGCCGGGGGCGCTCCGGGAGGTGGGCGAGCGCCTGGGCCGCCGTGATGTCGACGACCAGCGCGTCGACGTAGCCGTTGCGCAGGGCCGCCGCGATCGCCTCGGCCTTCTGCGCCCCCGCCGCGACGGCCACGACCATGGGGATGCGGTGCAGAGCGGAGAGCTCGAGGCCGATGACCCGCCGGTCGAGCGTCGTCGGGACCGTCCGGCCCGAGGCGTCGACGAACCGCCCCAGGATGTGGCCGACGGCGCCGAGGCGGTGCAGCGTCCGCACGGTCTCGGACGTGACGAGGCCGCCGAAGACGCTGGCCGGGTACCGGAAGCCCGCGCCGATGCCGATGATCGCGACGTCCACCTCGGCGCCGTGCGCGAGGGTCCGCGCCACCGCGGGCGAGCGCCGCAGGTCGTCGGCCGCGCGCTCGGACGGCGCGAGCAACGGCGCAGTCAGCACCTCGGCGGTGCCGCCGTACAGACGCGCGAGGCGTCTGCAGAGCTCGGCCGTGTCGAGCAGGCGCGTGGGTCCCTCGAGCCCACCGACGAGCTGCACGACCCCGACGTCGAAGTCGCGCCTCGGGTGCACGTGGTCGAGCAGCGCCGTGTGGATGCGCCCGTTGGAGATGCCGAGCCGGGCGCCCGGTTCGACCACGATCTCGAGCAGGCCGGCGCACGCCTGGGCGACCTCGTCGATGCCGTCGCGCTGCGGCGACGTCGGCGCGACCCGCACGTGCCCGACGCCGAAGCGGTTGCGGATCGTCGTCTCGAGCTCGATGACGCGCTCGAGCGGGTGCGTGATCTGGATCCGCACGATGCCCTGCACCTTCGCCTCCGCCAGCAACCGGCCTACTGTCGGTCGTGAGTAGCCGGTGGCCTGGGCGATGGCGGCCTGGCTCATGCCGAACTCGTGGTACCGGCGGGCGATGTCCAGCAGGAGCATCGAGCGCTCCCGTTCTGGGTCCTGGTCCCAGGACCTGAGCCGTGAGCGGATGCTCGACCTGGCACTCGTCGAACCGGCGTCGTCGCTGGTCATCGCACAAGGGTAGGCCGACCCCGCCCCGCCGGGGTGAGCATCGGCTCACGGCAGGTTCGTCGCGCGGAGGAGGCGCTGCCTAACGTCCGGACCGGTGGCAGCACGCGGCGCAGCGTGCGGCCCGAGCCACTTGTCCAGGCGTGCAACACCACACATCGAGGAGCAAAGGTGCACCACGAGCCCGGCACGACCGCCACGATCCCCGCGATCGAGCAGACCCCGCTGACCCGCCGTCAGCGCATGCTCGTCGGCGCGGCCGTCGTCAGCAACACGGTCGAGTTCTTCGACTTCTTCATCGTCGGCTTCATCCTCTCGATCGTCGCCGGTCCGTGGGGTCTGACCTTCGGCGAGAGCGCGGTGATCCTCCTCGCGGGCGGCCTGGGCACGACGCTCGGCGCGCTGTTCTGGGGCCGGGTCGCCGACCGCATCGGCCGCCGCCCCGCGTTCCTCTGGACCGTCGTCGTGTTCTCGGTCGCGACGGGGCTGTGCGCCGCGGTGCCGGACGGCGCCTGGCTCCTCTTCGCCTTCCTGCGTGTCGTCGTCGGCTTCGGCGTCGGCGGCCTGCCCGTCGTGGACATCCCGCTCATCTCCGAGTTCGTCCCCACCAAGCACCGGGCCCGCCTCGCCGGCCTCACCGTGGTGTTCATCCCCGTCGGCCTGTTCCTCGGCGCGCAGGCGTCGGCCGCGTGGGGCGACGACATCGGCTGGCGCGGCCTGCTGCTCCTGGGCCTGATCCCGGTGCTGCTCGTCTTCCCGATCCGCATGATCGTGCGCGAGTCGCCGCGCTGGCTCATCCAGCAGGGCCGCGACGAGGAGGCACGCGTCAACGTCGCCTGGTACCGCGAGATGGACCCGGCCGACGTCGTGCTCCCCACCCGCGACGCCCTCGACGTGCCGCGCACCGGGTACCGCGAGGTCTGGGCCAAGCACCGCCGGGTGCTCGTCATCGCGACCGTCGGCTCGTTCTGCTTCATCACCGCCTCGGCGAGCGTCCAGGCCTGGGGCCCGACGCTGCTCACGCAGCTGCTCGAGATCACGCCCGCCCAGGCCGCCCAGATGTTCGTGCTCGTCAGCGCAGCCTCGCTCGTCGGTCGCCTCATCAGCTCGCGCCTCGCCGACCGCGTCGGCCGCCGCGCGATCATGATGGTCTGCGGCCTGGTCGGCGCGGCCTTCGTGACGACGTCGGCGCTCGCGGGCGACGTCCTCGTCGCCGGCGTCTCGCTCTTCTACCTCGGTGTCGTCGGCGCGTTCCTCTTCGGCGACGGCTCGTTCGGCGTGATCAACACCTACTCGGCCGAGATGTTCCCCTCGAACGTCCGGGCCACCGGCCTCGGGCTCGCCTACGGCCTCGGCGCCCTGGGCAAGGTCTTCGGCCCGGCGCTCCTCGCACTCGTGTCCGGCAGCAGCAACCTCATCACGCCCCAGGCGACGCAGGACGCGGTCAAGCCGGCCTTCCTCATCATGGCCGGCCTCCTCGTGGTCGGCGCCCTCGTCTACAGCCGGGCGCCCGAGACCAAGGGCAAGACGTTCGAGCAGCTCGACGCGGGGAACAGCACCCCTGCCCGCGAGCCGGTCCCGGCATGAGCACGCCGGACGCGAGCACCTCCCGGGCGGCGCAGCGCCCCACCCCAGACCACCGCACAGCACCACCGATGGAAGGAACTCCCATGGCAACGGTCCGCACGGTCCTCGGCGACATCGACACGGCCGAGATGGGCTACACGATGCCCCACGAGCACATCCTCACGAACCCGCAGGGTCACGGGAGCAAGAACGAGGAGGACCACCTCCTCAACAGCTACGACAAGGCCGTCCAGATGCTCACCGAGTACCGCGAGATCGGTGGCGGCACGATCATCGAGGCCACGCCGAAGACGTGGGGCCGCAACGCGGCCGGCATGTACAAGGCGGCGATGGAGACGGGCGTCCACGTCATCGCGTGCACCGGCTACATCTGCCAGGAGCACGGCATGGAGCCGAACATCACCGAGCGCGGCGTCGAGGACATCGCGCGCGAGATGGTCGAGGACCTCACGGTCGGCATGGACGGCACCGACGCCAAGGCCGGCTGGATCAAGGTCGGCACCGCCTACATGCACGTCACACCGGGCGAGGACATGGTGATCCGCGCCGCCGTGCACGCCGCCAACGCGACCGGTGCGCCGATCAGCACGCACACCACCGGCGGCACGATGGGCATCGAGCAGCTCGAGATCGCGGCCTCGGAAGGCTTCGACCTCACGCGCATGACGATCGCGCACGTCGACCGCAACCCGGACCTCTGGTACCACCGCAAGATGCTCGAGACCGGCGCGTCGATCATCTACGACGGCCCTGGCAAGGCGAAGTACTACCCGGACAGCATCCGCATCGACCTGCTCCGCCAGCTCGTCGCCGACGGCTTCGGCGACCAGCTCATGATCTGCAACGACATGGGCCGCCGCTCCCACCACACGGTCTACGGGTTCGGGCCGGGCTGGCAGTGGATCAAGGAGCGCTTCATCCCGCGCCTCCTCGAGGAGGGCTTCAGCGAGGAGCAGGTCCACAAGTTCATGTACGAGAACCCCGCCCGGTCGTTCGCGTTCGCCGCACCGGTGGCGTGACGACCATGCCCGCCATCCAGCTCGCGCTCGACACGCGCGACACGCAGACCGCCGTGGCCGCGGCGCACGCGACGCGCGACGTGGTCGACGTCATCGAGGCCGGTACGGTCCTGGTCCTCCACGAAGGGCTCGGGGCGGTGCGCGTCCTGCGCGCCGCGTTCCCCGACCACCCGCTCGTGGCGGACATCCGGATCGCCCGTGCGGGGGCGAAGTTCGCGGCCCTCGCCTTCGACGCCGGCGCCGACCGCGTCACCGTCGTCGGCGAGGCCGGGATGCACGTCGTCGAGGGCGCGCTGTCCGCGGCCCGGAGCGCCGGCGGCGAGGTCGAGGTCGAGCTGGGTGCGGGCTGGACGCTCGACGACGTCGGGCGGTGGGTCGACGCCGGCGTCCGGCACGTCATCGCGCACCGGTCCGGCAACGGCTTGCTGCGGGACGACGACGAGATCGCCCGGACGCTGGAGCAGCTGGCGTCGATCGATCTCGGGCCGGCGCAGGTCACGCTCGCCGGCGGCATCGACGCCGGTGACCTGGCGGAGACCCGGCTCCCCTTCGACACGGTGGCGATCGGCTCCGCCATCGTGGGGGCGGCGGACCCGCGCGCCGCGGCGTCCGCGTTCCGGGCCGAGCTCGCACGAGCGAGAGAGGTGAGGGTGGCATGACCAGGTACGACATCACCGCGATCGGCGAGGGAGGGCTCCGGCTCTCCGTGCCGAGCGGCACCCGGCTCGAGCGCACCCCGACGCTGGACGTGAACGTCGCGGGCACCGAGGCGAACGTGCTCTCGGGCCTCGCATCGCTGGGCTGGCGCGCCGGCTGGGTGAGTGCCCTGCCGAAGACCCCGATGGCGCGCCGCGTCGAGTTCGAGCTGCGCTCGCACGGGGTCGACCTCGCCGGGGTCGTCCGCACGGACACCGGGCGGCTGGGCACCTACTACGTCGAGTACGGCGCCGCGCCGCGCCCGACGCACGTGTACTTCGACCGCGCCGACACGGCGTTCACGCAGATGACCACGGCCGACGTCGACTGGGACCTCCTGCTCGACACCCGCGTCATCCACCTCACCGGCATCACGGCAGCGCTGTCGCCGAACGTGCTCGAGATCCTCACCGAGGTGCTCGACCGGGCCGAGGCAGCGGGCGTGCCGGTCTCGTTCGACGTCAACTACCGCGCGAACCTCTGGCCGGCCGACGTCGCGGCCGAGGTCCTGCGCCCGTTCGTCGAGCGCGCCGAGATCCTCTTCGTCCGCGCCGACGACCTCGCGCAGCTCTACGACCTCGGTCCCGAGCCCGAGCAGGCGCTCGACCAGGTCTGCGCCATGACGCGGGCCCGGCACGTGGCCCTCACGTGCGGCGACCTCGGGGTGCTCGCCTCGATCGACGGCGCGCGGGTCAAGGCCTCGGCCCGGCCGGTGGACATCGTCGACCGCCTCGGTGCGGGCGACGGCTTCGCCGCCGGCTTCCTGCACGCCTGGCTCGACGGCGACGTCGACGAGGCCGCCGAGCACGGCGTCGTCATGGCCGCCCTCGCGCTCGCCCAGGTCGGCGAGCAGGTCGTCACCACGCGCGAGGAGCTCGCGGCGACGCTGCTGGACTCCGCCTCCCGCCTGCGCCGCTGAACCACCACGACCGCACCGCGCCGGCGCACGTCGCCGACGCGCAGGGCCGGCGCGCCCACGCACCTGCGATCCCTCACCAAGGAGACCTGATGACCACGACAGACATCGCGAGGACCCGGACCGACTGGGTCGGCGAGGCGAACGACGTCGCCCGTCGCATCCGAGCACGCGTGCTCGAGCTGACCATCCTCAAGGACGGCTGCTACCTCAGCCAGGCGCTCTCGTCCGCGGACCTGCTGGCCGCGCTGTACACGCGGGTCCTCCGGCTGCAGCCCCTCGCCGAGCCGCTCGGCTCGGCACCCTTCTCGGGCGTCCCCGGCAGCGCGGACCCGTCGCCGTCGGGCGGCCGGTTCCACGGCGAGCGGACGCCCGACGGCGACCGCTTCCTCATCTCGCCCGCCCACTACGCCGTCGCGATCTACGCGGCGCTCGAGTCGGTCGGGCGGCTCGCCCCGGGTGCCCTCGAGAGCTTCAACACCGACGGCAGCACGCTCGAGATGATCGGCGCCGAGCACTCGCCCGGCTTCGAGCTCACGACGGGCTCGTTCGGCCAGGCGCTCAGCCAGTCCGCCGGCATCGCGTTCGCCCGGCGGCTGCGCGGCGAGACGGGGCGCACGGCGGTGTTCGTCTCCGACGGCGAGCTCGAGGAGGGGCAGACCTGGGAGGGCGTCCAGGCAGCCGCCTTCTACGGGCTCGACAGCCTCATGCTCTTCGTCGACGTCAACGGGCAGCAGGTCGACGGGCTCACCAAGGACGTGATGAACGTCGAGCCGATCGACGCGCGGTTCGCGGCTTTCGGCTGGGACGTCCGCGTGCTCGACGGGCACGACGTCGAGGCCATCGCCGCTGCCGTCGAGAGCAAGGTCACCGACGGCCGGCCGCTCGTGGTCCTCGCCTACACCGACACCGCCCGCGGCGTGCCCTACCTGAACGCCCGCAAGCCGCACCTGCACTACGTCCGAGCCAAGAGCGACGCCGACCGCGAGGCCTTCGACAAGGCGCTCGCCGAGCTGAAGGGGGAACTCGCGTGATCGAGACCCAGGTCCACTCCCGCAACATCGTCGACTGGGCGGCCGACAAGCCGGAGGCGGTCGTGCTGTCGGGCGACCTCACCGGCTCGACCGAGATCGCCGCCTTCAAGGCCGCGTACCCCGAGCGCTTCTTCAGCCTCGGCATGGCCGAGCAGAACATGCTCAGCTGGGCGGGCGGCATGGCGCGCGAGGGCTTCGTGCCCTACCTGCACACCTTCTCGGTGTTCCTCGTGCGACGGCCGTACGACCAGCTCGCGATGTCCGTCGCCTACCCGAACCTGCCCGTCAAGCTCGTCGGCTTCCTGCCGGGCATCATGACGCCGGGCGGCGTGTCCCACCAGGCCATCGAGGACATCTCGCTCATGCGGGGCCTGCCGAACATGACTGTGCTCGAGGTCGGCGACGCGGCGGACGTGGAGTCCGTGCTCGACGTCGCGCACGCGGTCGACGGGCCGGTCTACATCCGGATGCTGCGCGGCGCCCTGCCGCGGCTCTTCGACACCCCGATGGAGCTCGACCGCGTGCGTCACCTCGCCGACGGCGAGGACGTCACGCTGTTCTCGGCGGGCATCACGACCGAGGAGGCCATCCGCGCGCGGCACGTGCTCGAGGCGGCGGGCATCAGCGTCACCCACCGGCACGTCACGACGCACAAGCCCTTCGACGACCCCGCGATCGCCGACGCGATCCGGGCCGCCGGGTCGCTCGTCGTGACCGTGGAGAACCACTCCGTCATCGGCGGGCTCGGGTCCGAGGTGGCCGAGCGGATGGCCGAGATCGGTGCCGGCACGCGCCTCGTGCGCATCGGCATCCCGGACACGTTCGCGCAGGGTGCCTCGGCGCCCTACCTCATGGACAAGTTCGGCCTGACGGCGCCGCGGATCGTCGAGCGCATCGGCGCCGAGCTCGGCCGCCACATCCCCGTCCCGGACGACCTCGGGTCGCACGACGTCACCATCGACGTCGGCGCCGAGCAGCTCGAAGCGCTCTGAGGGGGTCGGAATGCTGGAACAGCTCAAGGCCGAGGTCTGCCAGGCCAACCGGGACCTGCTCGCGCACGGCCTCGTGGTCGGCACGTCGGGGAACGTCAGCCAGCGCGACGGGCACAGCGGGCTCGTCGTCATCAAGCCCTCGGGGGTCGCGTTCGACGCGCTGCGTCCCGAGGACATGAGCGTCGTCGACCTCCAGGGGAACGTCGTCGAGGGGCCGTACAAGCCCTCGGTCGACACGGCGTCGCACGTCTACGTGTACCGCGCGCGGCCCGACGTCCACGGCGTGGTGCACACGCACTCGCCGTACGCGACCACGTTCGCGATCCGCGGCGAGCCGATCCCCGTGCTCACGACGACGCACGCGTCGCTCTTCGGCGGGCCGATCCCCATCTCGGGGTACGCCGTCATCGGCGAGGAGGAGGTGGGCCGCGAGATCGTCGCGCACGTGGGCGACGGCACCTCGGTGCTCCTGCGCTCGCACGGCGTCTTCACCATCGGCACGGACGCCCAGCGTGCGCTGCGCGCCGCGCTCTACACCGAGGAGTGCGCCGAGGCCGCGCACCTCGCGATGCTGCGCGGGTACGTCGAGCCCATGGCCCCCGACGTCGTCCGCGCGTCCCGGGAGTGGTACCTCTACGGCTACGGGCAGCAGCCGGTGGGAGCGGGCTCGTGATCCGCCGGCACGGGGTCGCCAACCTCGTCGGCGTCTACGAGAAGGCGCTCCTCCCCGGGACGCCCGGCGAGCTGGCCGTGGCGGCGGCGGAGGCCGGGTACGACTTCCTCGAGCTCGCCGTCGACGAGACCCCGGAGCGGATGACCAGGCTCGGCTGGAGCACGAGCGAGCGGGGCGCCGTCCGACGCCGGGTCACGGCGGCAGGGGTGCCGATCGGGACGGTCGTGCTCAGCGCGCACCGGCGCTCGCCGTGGGGGAGCGCGGACCGCGCGGTCCGGTCCGAGGCCGCACGCCTCGCACGGCAGAGCATCGATCTCGCGGCCGACGTCGGCGCGGGCTGCGTCCAGGTGGCCGGCTACTTCACGTACTACGAGCCCACCGGCCCGTCGTCGCGCGGCTGGTTCCTCGACGGCCTGGCCACGGCCGCAGCGCACGCGGCCGAGCGCGGCGTCGTCCTCGCGCTCGAGAACATGGACGGCACCGACGTGCGCAGCGTCGAGGAGGCGCTCGCCGTCGTGCGGGAGGTTCCCGGGGTCCGGCTCTACGTCGACGTCGGCAACCTGGCGGGGAACGGGCTGGACGTCGTCGGCCAGCTCGCGGCGGCCCTGCCGCACACGCACGCCGTCCAGCTCAAGGACGCCCGGCCGGGGCTCTTCCGGCGGGTGCCGTTCGGTGAGGGGACGGTGCCGTTCGGGGACGTCCTCGCGCTGCTCGACGCGGTCGGCTACACGCGTCCGCTCTCGGTCGAGATGTGGAACGACGACGGCGACCCGGCGCTGGCGGCCGACGCACGGCGGTGGCTGCAGGCCGCGGCCGACGAGGCGCTCGCCGCCGCCGACCACGGTCACGACTGCAGCTGCCAGGCGGGGTAGGTCTTCCCGAGCGGTCCGCCGCCGAGGTCAGCGGCCCGGAGCGGCGGCCGCTCGGGCGAAGCGCTCCGAGAGCCGGCCGAACGCGGCGGCGAGCTCGGGCGGTCCGACGACGTCGACGTCGGCGTCGAACCGCGCGAGCGCCGACGCGAGCCCGACCCAGGACCACGCGCCCAGCACGACGCGGCACCGGTCGGGCGCGACCTCCTCCACGACGCCGTCGTAGGCGAACGGGGCGACGTCGGCGGCCGGCGCGTGCACCACCACCTCGCCGCGGCACGGCCAGCCGCCGTCCGTGCCCCCGCCCCGCCACCGGC
>NZ_JACVQL010000053.1 GCF_019733465.1 Actinotalea ferrariae
GAGCCGCACCCTCCGCGCCGCCCGCGACGCGCGGCGCGAGCGCTCGTGGGGACCGTCGTGTTCGCGGGCGTCGTCGTCGGGGCCGGCGCGGGTGTCGCGGCGTGGCTGCGCCACCTCGACGCCGAGCCGCTCGTCGCGCGGTGCTCGGCCACGTCGGAGGGCACGGCGTGGCACCTCGAGCCCGACCAGGCGGACACGGCCGCGCTGCTCGCGGCCACGAGCGTGCGCCGCAGCCTGCCGGCGCGCGCGACCACCATCGCGATCGCGACGGGGCTCCAGGAGTCCAAGCTCCGCAACATCACCTACGGGGACCGCGACTCCCTCGGGATCTTCCAGCAGCGCCCGTCGCAGGGCTGGGGCACCGAGGACCAGGTCCTGGACCCGGTGTACGCGACCAACGCGTTCTACGACGCGCTCGTCAAGGTGGACGGCTACCAGGACCTGCCCGTCACCGAGGCGGCGCAGGCGGTCCAGCGCTCGGGCTTCCCGGAGGCGTACGCGCAGCACGAGGGCCGGGCACGCGCGTGGGCCTCGGCGATGTACGGCTTCAGCCCGGGCGCCGTGACGTGCACGCTGCCGCGGGCCGAGCAGGCCGGGGACGTCGCCGCGCTGACGACGCGCGTGGAGCGCGACTTCGGCGCGCTGCCCACGACGACCCCGGACCAGCGCACGGTGGACGTCGACGCGAGCGGCCTCGGCGGCGCTCCCGAGGACGCCGAGCGCATGGCGTGGATCGTCGCGCACTGGGCCGTGTCCGTGGCGGGCACGCACGACGTCGTCCGCGTCCAGCACGGCGCGACCGCCTGGCAGCGCGACGACGGCGCCTGGGCCCCGGCCGAGACCGAGCCCGCGCCGACCGGCGTCGTGCGGATCGAGCTCGCCGCCTGACCCGACCGGCTCGCCGGCCTCTCCCGGCCCGACGGCGGGACCGTCAGCGGGCGTCGATCTCCGTGTAGTCGCGCGTCGTCGGGCCCGTGTAGACCTGGCGCGGCCGGCCGATCTTCGTCGCCGGGTCGCTCATCATCTCGCGCCACTGCGCGATCCAGCCGGGCATCCGGCCGACGGCGAACAGGGGCGTGAACATCTGCGTCGGGAAGCCCATCGCCTTGTAGAGCAAACCCGTGTAGAAGTCGACGTTCGGGTAGAGCTTGCGCTGGATGAAGTACTCGTCGTTGAGCGCGATCTCCTCGAGGCCCATCGCGATGTCGAGCAGGTCGTCGCGGGCGCCGAGGGCCGAGAGCACGTCGTCGGCCGCCTTCTTCACGATGGCGGCGCGCGGGTCGTAGTTCTTGTAGACCCGGTGGCCGAAGCCCATGAGGCGGACGCCGTCCTCCTTGTCCTTCACGCGGCGCATGAAGTCGCTCGCGTCGCCGCCGCCCTCCTGGATCTCGGTGAGCATGCGCAGCACCGCCTCGTTGGCGCCGCCGTGCAGCGGGCCCGAGAGGGCGTTGATGCCGGCCGAGACCGACGCGTACAGGTTCGCGTGGCTCGACCCGACGATCCGGACGGTCGACGTCGAGCAGTTCTGCTCGTGGTCGGCGTGCAGCAGGAGCAGGACGTCGAGCGCCTTGACCATGGCCGGGTCGACGTCGTACGGGGTGCCGTTGGGCTGGAACGCCATGCGCAGGAAGTCGGCGACGTAGCCCCGGCCCTGGTCGGGGCCGATCATCTCCTGGCCGAGGGCGCGGCGGTGCGCGTAGGCCGCGATGGTCGGGGTCTTGGCGAGCAGCAGCACCGTGGCGAGCTCGACCGTCGCGGGGTCGAACGGGTCGACGCTCTCGGGGTAGTACCCCGGCAGGGCGGACACGGCGCTCGAGAGCACCGCCATGGGGTGCGCGTTGGTCGGGAAGGCACCGATGAGCGCCTTGAAGTTGTCGTGCAGGTGCGTGTGCCGCTCGACCCGCTCGACGAACGCCGAGAGCTGGTCGGACGACGGCAGCTCGCCGTGCGTCAGGAGGTAGGCGACCTCGAGGAAGGAGGAGCGCTCGGCGAGCTGCTCGATCGGGTAGCCGCGGTAGAGCAGCACGCCCTGGTCGCCGTCGATGTAGGTGATCTCCGACTCGCACGACGCGGTGTTCATGAACCCCGGGTCGACCGTCACGAGCCCGGTCTCCTTGAGCAAGGAGGACACCACGATCCCGTCATTGCCGATGGTCGCGTCGACGACGGGCAGCGAGAGCGCCCGGTCCGCGACACGCAGCTCCACCGGGCTGCTCGTCGTCTCGGTCATGGTTCCTCCTCGGCGGTCCGCGCGGTCCGGGGAGGCCCCCTGCGCTGCGGTCCTGACGTGCGTGCTGGCCCTCGTCGGCCACGATGACGGTACCTGCGCGTGGACGCGCGGACCCAATCGGCGATGGGCAAAACGTCCCTTGTCGGGGGTGATCCCCATCACACGGTCGCCGGTCGACGCCTCGGGGTACCGCCACGTCGACGTCAGCGGTGGTCAAACCCTAGACCACGGGCCGGTCAAGCCGTCCGGTCAGGACGGCCGCGGTCGCCCCTGGTCGAGGCGTGCCTCACGCGCCGCTGAGGCGCGCCGCGGCCTCGGCGACCGCCGCGTCGGACGCGGTCAGGGCGATCCGCACGTGCAGGGCCCCGCTCGGACCGTAGAACGCGCCCGGCGCGACGAGGATCCCGAGCTCGGCGAGGTCCGCCACGGTGCGCCAGCAGTCCTGCCCCGGCCCCGCCGCACGCGCCCACAGGTACAGGCCGGCGGGCGAGTCGTCGACCTCGAGGCCGGCCGCGAGCACCCCGGCCCGCAGGGCCTCCCGGCGGCGCCGGTACCGCTCGTGCTGCTCGGCCACGTGCGCGTCGTCGCCCAGCGCCGCCAGGGTCGCGGCCTGCACGGGGGCGGGCACCATCATCCCGGCGTGCCGCCGCAGCTGGACCATGGGTGCGACGAGCGCGGGGTCGCCCGCGACCCACGCCGCCCGGTAGCCGGCCAGGTTCGACTGCTTGGACAGCGAGTGGACCGCGAGCAGGCCCTCGTGGCTCCCGTCGGTGACGCGCGGGTCGAGGATGCTCGGCACGCCCTGGCTCGCCCACGGCTCGTCCCACGCGAGGAGCGCGTAGCACTCGTCGCTCGCGACGACGGCGCCGATGCGCCGGGCCGCCGCGACGACGGCGCGGAGCTCGTCCACGCCGAGCACCGCACCGGTCGGGTTGCCGGGCGAGTTCACCCAGACCAGGCGCACGTCGTCACGGTCGGCCCACGCGGCGACGTCGTCGGCGGGCAGGGGCTCCGCACCCGCGAGGCGCGCGCCGACGTCGTACGTCGGGTACGCGGTCTCGGGGTGCACGACGACGTCGCCCGGACCGAGACCGAGCATGGACGGCAGCCACGCGACCAGCTCCTTGGAGCCCACGGTCGGCAGGACGGCGGCCGGGTCGAGGTCCGGGACGCCGCGGCGGCGCGCGTAGAACGCGGCGACCGCCTCGCGCAGCGCCGCGGAGCCGTGGACGGTCGGGTAGCCGGGAGCGTCGGCCGCCGCGGCGAGCGCGTCGCGGACCACGCCCGGCGTCGGGTCGACCGGGGTGCCGACCGAGAGGTCGACGATGCCGTCCGGGTGGGCGCGCGCCGTCGCCGCGTACGGCGCCAGGGCGTCCCACGGGAAGTCCGGCAGCCCGGCCGTGATCAGCCCCACTCAGGCCGCCCGGCGCGGGCGGGACGTGCAGGCGTGCGTCGTGGCGCGAGCCGCAGGGCTCACGCCGTGCCGTTCTGCGGCGGCAGGGCGGCGATGATCGGGTGGTCCTGCTCGATCATGCCCATCTTCGCGGCGCCGCCCGGGGAGCCCAGGACGTCGAAGAACTCGACGTTGGCCTTGTAGTACTCGGTCCACTGCTCGGGGACGTCGTCCTCGTAGTAGATGGCCTCGACCGGGCACACCGGCTCGCAGGCGCCGCAGTCCACGCACTCGTCGGGGTGGATGTACAGCGACCGCTTGCCCTCGTAGATGCAGTCGACCGGACACTCCTCGATGCACGCCTTGTCCTTGACGTCGACGCAGGGCTGGGCGATCACGTAGGTCACAGCTGTGGTCCCTCCAGAGGGCGACGGCCCGTTCGGACGAGGTCGGCGCGGTCACGCCGTGCCTAGTATCCCCCACGTGCCCCTGTGTCCGCCGATCGGCCCGGCCGCGCGCCGCGCCCGGCCCCGATGACGCCCCCGCCGACGCCCCCTGCGACGCCCCCGTGGGCCGCGTGGCCGGTGGGCGTCCGGGTGGTGGTCCGCCGCCGGCTGGCCGAGGGTGGCTGGTCGGACGTGCTCGGCGAGCTGCTCGAAGTCGGGGCCGACGGCGTCGTCGTGCGGACGCGCCGCGGGGACGTCGCCGTGCCCGCCGAGGACATCGCGCTCGGCAAGGTCGTGCCGCCCGCGCCGCCGCCACGGCGCTCCCGGACCGCTGACGACGGCTGACGACAGCTGAACGTGCCCGCGCCCGCCAGGACGCGGCTGCGCACGCCCGAGCGGATCTGGGTGCCCGGCGTCGGCCGGTGGTCCCCCGGGTCCGCGCGTCGCGTCAGCCCGCGGGCGGCGGACCGCAGACCACGCGGTTCTGCGGCTTGTAGCGCACGTTCCACCGGTCGGTCCACTGCTCGGCGCCGTCGAGCAGGACCCGCCGGGTGACGGTCACGCTGAAGCCCGGGTTGCCGGCGCTCTGCGGCTCGCACGTGGGCGACTGGGAGTACACGGTCGTCGGCGAGACCACGTTGCTGCGACCGCTCGTCGACTCCTCGACCGTCCAGTACTTGGTGCCCCAGATCCGCACGTACGTGTAGCCGCCCTCGACCCACGACTGCACGAGCGCGCCGTACGGGGTGTTGTTCTTCCACTGCATGTCGAGCGACCCCGTGAAGATCGTCGCCTCGCGCCCCTCGGGGTACCGGCTCAACCACTCGCTGTGCGGGTGGTGCTCGACGTCCTCGAAGCCCGCGAAGAACGCGGCGTTGTACGTCGTCGTCGAGAGCTGCGAGAGGCCGCCGCCCCACGCGTCCGAGTGCTCGCCGTTGACGATCGCGCCGGCCTGCACGAACCCGTGCGCACCGTCGACGGGGCCGAGAGCCTCGGTGAGGCTGAAGGTCTCCCCCGGGCGCACCAGCGTGCCGTTGATCTTCTCGGCACCGTTGGTGATGTTGCGCGTGCGCCGCGGCTCGCTGTTGAGCGGCGTCCGGAACTCGCCGACGACCTCGACGATGCCGAGCGCCTCGAGCTCGGCCGTCGACTCCGTGGGCGCCACCTCGACCAGCTCGACGCGCGCGGTGCGGTCCGCACCGGTGCCGGCCGCGGCCACGGCGTCCGCGAGTGCCGCGGGGTCGAGGGTCGTGCCGGGCGTCCCGGGCACGATCACGGGGACGCCGTCCTGGAAGGCGAAGGAGCCGTCCGACGGGCTCGTGAGGAGGTCGGTCGTGCGCGCGGTCACCGCCTCGACGAGCGCTGCGCCGTCGAGCTGGAGCCGCAGCTCGGAGCCCTCGGGCACGAACGACGCGGTGGCCGCGAGGACCTCGGGCGGCAGCTCGGCGAGCTGGTCGGAGACCGCGACGGTCACCGGGCCGGCGACGAGCGGACGGGCGACCTCGGCCACGACCCGCTCCACCTCGTCCTGGCTGATGGCGGGCTCGACGACCTCGGTGGGGAGGTCGAGGGGCCGGGCGTCGGTGAGCCAGCCGTCGCGGACGACGTCGGCGGCCGCGTCGGCGTCCACGGTCGAGCCGGTCGCGGCGTCGGTCGTCTGCGGCTCGCCGTCGACGAACAGCACGGCGCCGTCGACCGGGGGCACGGCGAGCGCCGCCGCCACGTCCTCGACGGCGGACGCCAGGGCGGCGTCGTCGACCTGCGTCACGGGCTCCGCCGCGCCGGTGCCGAAGAGCTGCTCCCACAGGTTCTGCGGGTGCAGGTCGAAGCCGGTCAGCCCGGCGATCGTGGCCTCGGCGTCGAGCGTGAGACCGGCGGCCGCGGGGTCGAGCGTCGTGCGGTTGTCACCCGCCGCGACAGGGATGGGCTCGGTCGTCGCGGTCGCCAGGGAGTCGACGAGCGCCGCCTCCGCGTCGTCGGCCGACATGCCCCCGAGCTCGACCCCCGCGACGGTGGCGCCCGGCGGGACGCGGTCGGCCCACAGCCAGAGGGCCCCGACGTACGCGGCGGCGAGCACCACGAGCACCGCGGCCGAGATGCCGACGACGCGCGGCCACCGGCGGCGTCGCTCCTCGTCCGGGAACTCGTCCATCGGGGACGACGGGCGGTCGGGTGCGACGGTCGGCGCCGCCGACGCGCGGTCGCGCGGGGACCGGTCGGGACGCGACCGCTCGGGCGCAGCCGCGGGGTCGACGCGTTCGGCCGGCGCGGCGGGCGCGTGGAGCACCTCGGTGGAGTCCGACGACGACGACGCCGCGTCCGACGACGCGCCCGTCGCCGCACCCGTCTCCGCGAGCGCCTCCGGTGCCCGAGGGCTGTCCGGCGTCCGGTCGAGGCGGCTCACGCGTGCGGGGACGCTGCCCGCCGGCGCCGCGGCAGCGGTCTCGGGCTCGTACCGCGGCCCGTCGTCGTCGAGGGCCACCGGCGGGATGACGACCGTGGGCGCCTCCCAGGGGCGGGGCCGCCACGCGCTCGGGGCGTCCTCGGGGTCCGGGTCAACCGCGGCCTCGACCAGGCTCTCGTCGGCCGGGGTCTCGTCGGCCGGCTTCTGGTCGGCCGGCTTCTCATCGGTCGACTGCTCGGTGTCGGGTCCCTCGACGACCGGGCGCTCGGACCCGGTCTGCGCCGGGGGCCGCTTCTCGGATGCCGGCTCCTCGGCGGCCGGCTCCTCAGCCACCGGCTCCTCGGCGGCCGGCTCCTCAGCCACCGGCTCCTCGACAGCGGACTGCTCAGCCACCGACTCCGGCGCCACCGTCGTCTCGGCTGCCGGGTCCTCGGCCACAGGCTCTTCGGCAGCCACGGGCTCCTCGGCAGCCACGTCATCGGCCACCGGCGCCTCGACAGCCGGTTCCTCAGCCACCGGCTCCTCGACCGCAACCGGAGGCGAAGCCTCGGGGGTCGTCGCGTCGGGGGTCGTCGCGTCCGCGGCCGTCGGCTCCGGCGTCGTCTCAGGGGCCGTCGCGTCGGGGGCCGTCGCCTCGGGCGTCGTCGCGTCCGCGGCCGTCGGCTCCGGCGTCGTCTCAGGGGCCGTCGCGTCGGGGGCCGTCGCCTCGGGCGTCGTCGCGTCCGCGGCGGTCGTCTCGGGGGCCGTCGGCTCCGGCGTTGTCGTCTCGGGGGCCGCCGCCTCGGGCGTCGTAGTCTCGGGGGCCGCCGCCTCGGGCGTCGTCGCGTCCGCGGCGGTCGTCTCGGGGGCCGCCGCCTCCGGCGTCGTCGTCTCGGGAACCGCCGCCTCGGGACCCGTCGCCTCGGGGGCCGTCACGTCGGCGGCCGTCACGTCGGACGTGCCGGCGTCCGTCCCGAGCGCCGGTGCGGTCTCGACGCCCGTCGCGCCTGCGTCCGCATCAGGCTCACCGGCGGAGTCGGCGCCGCCCTGCTCGGAGCGCGCGTCGTCGGGAGAGGCGTCGGTCCCGGGGGTGGTCTCCGGCTCGGGCGCGACGTCCTCGAACCCGTCGGTCGTGCGCCCCGGCTCGTCCGTGTCCGGGACGGCGGGCGACTGGCGTCCGTCGGTCATCGCTGTGCTTCTCCCCTGCTGCGGCAGCGAGCCCGTCGCCCGCCCGCGCGATTCTACGTGCCGGGCACGCTCAGCCCTGGGAGCCGCCCAGCGGCCGGTCGCTGAACCAGCGACGCGGCGCGAGGCCCGCGAGCGCGACCACGAGGGCGCCCCCGTACCAGACATAGCCCACGGGTTGCGCGGCGACGAGGAGGTCGCCACCCGGTCCCCGCCCGGCGAGGATCGCGACGGTGGTCACGACCGCGAGCGCCACGAGCAGCATCCCGGCCCAGCCGACCCACGCGCGGGCGAGCACACCGGCGCACAGCACGGTCACCAGCGCGAGCACGAGTCCCCATGGGACCTGCCAGCGGTGGACCGCGGTCCCCACCACACCGACGACGACGCCGATCACGAACGTGCCGGCGAGGCGGGCCAGGGTGCGGCCGTCGGTCAGGTCGATCACGCCGCCACGCTACCGCCGCGCAGCGCGCGCGCTGACGCCCGCGGGCCAGCGGACGTCCCCCGGCGGCCTGCCGGGGGCGAACCGGTAGCACTCCCGGGCGAGCACGGGCTGCAGCACGGCGTTGCTGAGAGCGAGCCCCGCGACCGTGCCGGGGTGCGGGAGCCTCCGCACGGCCTGGATCTGGGTCGGGTGCGCATCGAACGCAGCGAGGAGCCGGTCGAGCACGGGCTCCACGTCGACCTCGACGTCGACCTGCTCGGCCGGCACGGCCGCCGAGGGCAGCGGCCCGTCGGGGTCGGGTGCCGCCATGCCGTCCCACGGCGCCTCCGCCACGACGCGGTAGCCGGAGCGGAGGTCGTCCTCCGGCAGGGCGGCCCACAGGACGGCGGGCACGCGGTGGCCGGCGGCCGCGGCCAGCTCGACCGCGCGCTGCATGACCCGGTGGGCGTGCACGTGGTCGGGGTGGCCGTAGCCGCCGCCGGGCTCGTAGCCGACGACGACGTCCGGCCGGCGGTCGAGCACGAGCTCGGCCACCGCGCGCGCCGCCACGTCCACCGGGACGTCGACGAAGGCGTTCTGGCTGCGGTCGCTCGAGGGACCCGCGCGCCCCACGTCGAGCCACTCCATCCCGGAGTCCTCGACCGGGCCGGTCACGCCCACGAGCCGGTCGAGGAAGACGTGGTCGCGCACTCCGAGGGCCGAGAGCGCACCGGCCAGCTCCCCGGTCCGGTGGGCGGCGAGCGCCGGACCGTCGCCCTCGAGCGGCGCGAGTTCGGCGCCGATGACCTCCCCGCGCTCCCCGCGCGTGCAGGTCACGAGCGTCACCGGGCGGCCCGCGGCCGCCCAGGTGGCGAGGAGCGCGCCCGTGCTGAGCGTCTCGTCGTCGGGGTGCGCGTGGACGGCGAGCAGGCCCGTCACGCGCGGTCGTCCCGCCGGCGCACCGCCCGTGCGGCGCGAGCGACCCGCTCTCGGAAGGGCGCGTCCGCGGCCTGGGCCCGGGGTGCCCCCGGCGGCCCGGTCGGCGGGACCGTGGATGCCTCCGTCGACGTCTGGCCGCTGTCGGCGAGCATGCTCGTCACCTGGGCCGTGACCCGGCTGGCGACCTGCTCGCTCACGTGCTCCGTGAGGCGAGCGCGCAGAAGCAGGCGCTCGGCGCGGACCATCTCGCGGTGCTCACCACCGAGTGCGCGGGACGTCGCCACGACCATGCCGATCATGACGACGCTGAACGGCAGGGCGATGAGCACGGCCACCGTCTGGAGCGCCACGAGGCCGCCTGCGACCAGGAGCGACACCGCGAGCAGGCCGCTGAGCGAGGCCCACACGACCCGGTTCCAGGTCCGCGGCTCGGGGTCGCCGCCCGCGGCGAGCATCGCGACGACGAGCGAGCCGGAGTCCGACGAGGTGATGAAGAACAGCGCGATGAGGACGATCGCGATCACCGAGAGCACGGAGCCCCACGGCAGGCCGCCGAGGAGGTCGAACAGGGCGTTCTCGGGGACGACCGAGCCGTCCTCGCCCACAAGCCCGCCCTCGCCGAAGAGCTCGCGGTAGAGCGCGCTGCCGCCGAGCACCGAGAACCACAGGAAGGTCACGAGCGTCGGGACCAGCAGCACGCCGACGACGAACTGCCGGACCGTGCGCCCGCGCGAGATGCGCGCGATGAACACGCCCACGAAGGGCGCCCACGAGATCCACCAGCCCCAATAGAACGTCGTCCACGCGGCCTGCCACGCCTCGCCCTCGGCGCCGGCGAACGCGCTGACGTTGAACGTCAACGGCAGGACCTGGGCCAGGTAGGTGCCGATCGACTGCACGAACTCGCGGAGCAGGAAGAGCGTCGGTCCCAGGAGCAGGACCACGACCATGAGGATGCCCGCGGTCGTCACGTTGATGTTCGACAGCCACTTGAGGCCACGGTCGAGGCCCGAGACGACCGACACCATCGCGAGCAGCGCGATGACGACGATGAGCACGACCTGGACGCCGACCGACGAGTCGATCACGCCGATGTGCTCGAGCCCGGCCGAGATCTGCAGCACCCCGAGGCCGAGCGAGGTCGCGACGCCGAAGACGGTCCCGACGAGGGCGGCGACGTCGATGGCGTCGCCGAGCCGGCCCTTGACGCGGTCGCCGAGCAGGGGTTCGAGCGCCCAGCGGATCGAGACCGGCCGGCCCTTGCGGTGGATCGCGTAGGCGAGCGAGAGCCCGACGACGACGTAGATCGCCCACGCGTGCACACCCCAGTGCACGTAGGTCTGCGCGACGGCCGTCTGCGCGAGCGTCTCGGGCGTGCCGGTCACACCGGGCTTGGGCGAGGCGAAGTGGGACAGCGGCTCCGCGACGCCCCAGAATACGAGGCCGATGCCCATGCCGGCGGCGAAGAGCATCGAGAACCACGTGCCGAGCCGGAACTCCGGCTCGTCGTCGTCCGACCCGAGAACGATGTCGCCGAGCCGGCTGAGCCCCACCCAGAGGGCGAAGGTCACGAACCCGGCGACGAGGAGCACGTAGTACCAGCCGAACGCGCCGATGACGTTGGTCTGGATGCTCCCCACGACGCTCTCCGCCTGCGCGGGGAAGAGGATCGCGAGGAGCGAGACGACGACGATGACGGCGAGCGACGGCCAGAAGACACGCGTCGCCACACCGCCGCGGACCGCGACGTTCGTGGGCTCAGCCATGCCGCCAGGCTCGCAGAGGAGGCCGCGGCGCGCACGGCCGGGCGCAGGACGCCCGGCCGTCGCGGCCGCCGGGAGGTCGGCTCAGGCGCGCTTGGACCGTGCGGTGATGCGCGCCCGCTCGGTCTGGTCGAGCACGACCTTGCGGATGCGGACGATCTCCGGGGTGACCTCGACGCACTCGTCCTCGCGCGCGAACTCCAGCGACTCCTCGAGCGTGAGCTTGCGCGGCGGCACGAGGTTCTCGAAGTTGTCGGCCGTCGACGAGCGCATGTTCGTGAGCTTCTTCTCCTTGGTGATGTTCACGTCCATGTCCTCGTTGCGCGAGTTCTCGCCGACGATCTGCCCCTCGTACACCTCCTGCGTGGGCTCCACGAAGAAGGAGCCGCGCTCCTGCAGGTTGATCATGGCGAACGGCGTCACCTTGCCGGCGCGGTCGGCCACGAGCGAGCCGTTCGTGCGGGTCTCGATCGTGCCCGCCCACGGCTCGTAGCCGTGCGAGATCGACGACGCGATGCCCGTGCCGCGGGTCTCCGTGAGGAACTGCGTCCGGAAGCCGATGAGGCCGCGCGCCGGCACCACGAACTCCATCCGGACCCAGCCGGTGCCGTGGTTCGACATGGTCTCCATGCGGCCCTTGCGCTGGGCGAGCAGCTGGGTGACGGCGCCGAGGTACTCCTCCGGCACGTCGATCGTCATGTGCTCCATGGGCTCATGCACCTTGCCGTCGATCTGCCGCGTGACGACCTGCGGCTTGCCGACGGTGAGCTCGAAGCCCTCGCGACGCATCTGCTCGACGAGGATGGCGAGCGCCAGCTCGCCGCGGCCCTGGACCTCCCACGCGTCCGGCCGCTCGGTGGGGAGGACCCGCAGCGAGACGTTACCGATGAGCTCGGAGTCGAGGCGGTCCTTGACCTGACGCGCCGTGACCTTGTGCCCCTTGCCGCCCTTGCCGGCCAGCGGGGACGTGTTGATGCCGATCGTCATGGAGATCGCCGGGTCGTCGACCGTGATGAGCGGCAGCGGACGCGGGTCCGCCGGGTCGGTGAGCGTCTCGCCGATGGTGATGTCCGCGATGCCGGCGACGGCGACGATGTCGCCCGGGCCGGCCTCGTCGGTCGGCACCCGCTCGAGCGCCTTGGTCTCGAGCAGCTCCGTGATCCGCACGTTCTGGAGCGTGCCGTCCGCCCGGGCCCACGCGACCGTCTGGCCCTTGCGGATCGTGCCGTTGAAGACGCGGAGGAGCGCGAGGCGTCCGAGGAACGGCGAGGCGTCCAGGTTGGTGACGTGCGCCTGCAGCGGTGCGCCCTCGTCGTAGGTGGGTGCCGGGATCTTCTCGAGGATCGTCGCGAACAGCGGCTCGAGGTCCGGGTTCTCCGGCATCGTGCCGTCGGCGGGCTGCTCGAGCGAGGCGCGGCCGGCCTTGGCCGCGGCGTAGACGACCGGGACGTCGAGGATCGCGTCGAGGTCGAGGTCCGGGACGTCGTCGTGGAGGTCGCTCGCGAGGCCGAGCAGCAGGTCGGTCGCCTCGTGGACGACCTCCTCGATGCGCGAGTCGGGCCGGTCCACCTTGTTGACCAGGAGGATCACGGGGAGCTTGGCGGCGAGCGCCTTGCGCAGCACGAACCGCGTCTGCGGGAGCGGACCCTCGCTCGCGTCGACGAGCAGGACGACGCCGTCGACCATCGACAGGCCGCGCTCGACCTCGCCGCCGAAGTCGGCGTGGCCCGGGGTGTCGATGACGTTGATCGTGATGCCGTCGGGCTGACCCGCCGCCGCCGCGGCCGGCCCGCGGTACCGGATGGCGGTGTTCTTGGCGAGGATCGTGATGCCCTTCTCACGCTCCAGGTCACCCGAGTCCATGGCGCGTTCGTCGACGTGCGCGTGCGACCCGAAGGAGCCCGACTGCCAGAGCATGGCGTCGACGAGGGTGGTCTTGCCGTGGTCGACGTGGGCGACGATCGCGACGTTGCGCAGGTCGGAGCGCACAGGCATGCGGGACTCATCTCAGGAGAAGAAAGGGGGTTGTTCGGCGCCGCGTCGTCGGGCGCGCCGACCAATCTTACCTGCACGACGAACCGCGCTCACCCGGAGGGGCGAGCGGACGGCGAACGGGCGCTCGCCCCGAGGCGTGAGCGGCCGTGGTCGTGCGGTGCGGGCCGAGGCCCCTCCCCCGAGCGGTGAGCAGCCGTGGTCGTGCGGTGCCGGCCGAGGCGCTGTGCCGCCTGCCGTTCGCGTCAGTCCTGGTCGGTCCGGTTCTGCTCCTCAAGGCCTTGACGACGAAGCGGTCGAGCGGCGGCACGATCTCGCTCGCGTGTGCCCATCCGCGGCCTCCTCCTCGCTGCGGGCTGTCGCACGTCTCGCGCCGCTTGCGCTGCTCCGCGGGAGGCGAACACGGGGACGGCGGCCAGCAGGCGCCGCGTGATCTGCTCGCGGGAACCCCGCTCGACAAGCCTCCCCTGTGCATGACCGCGATCCGCTCGGGAAGGACCTCGACGACCGCGAGCTTGTGGCCAATGAAGAAGTACGGAGCGCGTCCGGCCCGCGTCATTACCCTGGGCGTCTAAATCGAGGGTAGACGCGCCACTCCGCGCTCCGCCATGCTGTGCCCTGTCCAGCGGCAATCACGCCGGGACGCGCCCATTTGGAGGTCATATGAAGATCTGGTCGGTTCTCATAGCAGCCGCGCTGGCGGTTGGCGGGCTTGTGCTTCCGGTGGCCGCAGCAGCTCCAGCGGCGGCGGGGGAAGTTACCTGCGTGCAGCCCGCCATGCACACCGTTAAGTCGGGCTGGCGGAAGGGATGGCGCTACATTGTCGCGAGCGGCACCTTCGACATCATCGTTCACCAGCCCGGCGGAAACTACATGATGCGACTCAACAAGGGCACGATCTACTACTTCGAGTCGCCGAACACATGGATCAGCTGCGCATGATTCAAGTGCGGGGTTGACCGCCGTTCGGCTCCGCCGACGCGTCCCCGGGCCACTCTAGCCCCGGGGACGCGTCCCACCCCGCCATCCTTGGTAATAAGCAGCTGGGATCGTGCTACTACAGCCGCCGGGTGCGCACTTGCTCGAGCCCTGCACAATGGTCACGACGGGCCCGACGCGCCGGGCGGACGTGCCATGGCTCGCCGCAAGCGGATCATCAAATGTCCCCGCGGCGCGCATTGCGCCAGTAGCGTTTGGTTCGCCCGAGAACCCTCGTGGATGTCCAGGATCGTCGGGGTCGGGGCTTAGTCGGCGACCTGACAGGCACTCGGCGCCCGAGTGAGCGCCTCATACAGGCCCGACCGGGCGATGCCAAGCACCCGGCAGGTCAGCGCGACGGACACCCGTCGGCCGCCAACTTCCCGACGGGCCGGGCGATCACCCCGGAAGGGGGGATTCTCTCTAGCGAAGTAGGCACTGGCGCGCTTAAGGACTCGTTCTCCACCTCTAGCACCCGGTTCCGCCGGCGCAGCTCGACCAATTCCGCGCTCGTCAATGGACCGTCCCTCGCGGGCCCGCGTCGACGTCTCCTGCGCCATCCACCGTCCTAGGCACAACGCGCTGATGCCAAGTTGAGGCGCGACCTTCGCGACCGGGAACTGACCGCTGCGGGTCAGTCCACTGCTCGACCCCCAGAACCACGGCGGCCTGGCTGCAGCCAAAAGAACACCTCTTTGAGATGACATCGTCACCTCAGGACAGGTGTCCGGGATCGTGAGTCGGCTCGGTCCGCTTGCCGCCGTCGTTGACCTTGAGCGCCTCCACTGAGCCGTGGGCGTTCCAGTCACGCGGCGGCTGGTCCGCTCGACCATCAACCGTCGATCAGAAACCGCCCGGACGCACCGAGCAACTACACCCGACGCGCGATCACCGCCCGCTACCTGTGGGCTCCTTGTCCACCTCTACATAAGGAACGTCGAGCAGATCCCTGACGGTTGCAGATAGCACATCCGCGGCGGGAGCTCGGTCTACGAGCGAACCGCCCAGCGGACGAAGACCATTGCGCCGGGGTGAGCAGCATCTACTTGCACTCCGCGGCCGATGGGATCGCCCACCTGGCCCACACCGAGCACTCGCCTGACGAGAAGACACCGTGATTGAGCTGTTCGACTGCGCGAGGGCGCTCTTCGCGGCTCACGGCATCCACCGACCGGTCTGAGGGATCATTGACGCCCGCGGTAACGCCGGGTTCGCCCCCGCCACGAGCGAATCCGGCCCAACACACCGGGCACAACGGCGAGGTCGGGCGCTACAACCCATTCTCGCCCGGGAGCCCCCTCCGCGCCCCGGACTAAGTCTCAGTGACCGAACGAGCCGCCGCGATCCAAGTCCCAAATTCCACGACGAGGGCCATCGACGTCACGACCGCCAAGGGCGACTGATCGCCATGCTCACGGCTGCGCGGACCGCCGCCAATGCAATACGGTCGAAGACCTAGGGGTTAGTGTCGGAGCGGGTTTGGATTCCTCCCCCGGCCGCCTCGATTTCGTCCACGGACACCACCGTCTTTCGCATGCCCGTCCGCGCAGCCGCCTCCTCGAGCAGACGGTCGCGCATCTCACGCCTCTTGCGCTGCTCCGCGGGATTTGGAACCGGGACCGCTGAAAGCAGGCGTCGCGTGTAGTCCTGCTCGGGCGAGCGCAGGATCTGCTCGCGCGGCCCCTGCTCGACCAGCTTGCCCTTGTGCATCACCGCGATGCGCTCGGACAGGATCTCGACGACGGCGAGGTCGTGGCTGATGAAGAGGCAGGCGAACCCGTACTCGCGCTGGAGCTCCTGGAAGAGCTCGAGCACCCGCGCCTGGACCGACACGTCGAGGGCCGACGTCGGCTCGTCGGCGACCAGCAGCTTGGGGGAGAGGGCGAGCGCGCGGGCGATGCCGACGCGCTGACGCTGGCCGCCCGAGAGCTCGTGCGGGTAGCGGTTGCGCATGCCGCGCGCGAGGTGCACCTGGTCGAGGAGCGACTCGACGCGGCGGTCGAGCTCGGCGCCCTTGGCGATCTTGTGCAGGAAGAGCGGCTCACCGATGGACTCGCCGATCGGCAGTCGCGGGTTGAGCGAGGAGCCCGGGTCCTGGAAGACGATCGAGACGTGGTCGCGGACCTGGCGCAGCTCCTTGCTGCCGATCCCCCGCATCTCGTGCCCACCGATGGTCAAGCTCCCGCCCACGACGGGCAGCAGACCGACGGCGGCGCGGCCGACCGTCGTCTTGCCCGAACCCGACTCGCCGACGAGGCCGACGACCTCGCCCTGACCGATGGTCAGGTCGATGCCGTCGACCGCGCGGAACGCGGGGATGCGCCCGCGCTTCGGGTACTCGATGACGAGGTCCTTGGCGACGAAGACGTCCGCGCCGCCCTCGGCGGAGCCGTGCGCTGCGGGCCGTGCGCGCTCGGTGACGCGCGCCGTCCCGACCACGGTGTCCTGGGAGAAGCTTTGCGACCCCAGGTGCGGCACGGCCGACAGGAGCTGCTGGGTGTAGGCGTGCTGCGGCCGGTTGAAGATGTCGTCCGCGGTGCCGCGCTCGACGATGCGGCCGTCCTTCATCACGAGGATGCGGTCGGCGAGGTCGGCGACGACGCCCATGTCGTGCGTGATAAGGACGATGCCGGAGTCGATGCGGTGACGCAGGTCCCGCATGAGCTTGAGGATCTCCGCCTGCACGGTGACGTCGAGCGCCGTCGTCGGCTCGTCCGCGATGAGCAGCTTGGGGTCGAGCGCGAGCGCCTGCGCGATCATCGCCCGCTGGCGCTGGCCACCCGAGAGCTGGTGGGGGTACTTGTCGACCGAGAGCTCCGGGTTGGGGATTTCGACCATCGTCAGCAGCTCGATCGCGCGCTCGCGCGCCTGCTTCGGCCCGATCTCGCGGTGCGTGCGGAGCGTCTCGATGATCTGGAAGCCCACCGTGTACACGGGGTTCAGCGCGGTCATCGGCTCCTGGAAGATGACCGCGACGTCGTTGCCGCGCACGTGGCGCAGGCGCGAGTGGCTCAGGCCGATGAGCTCGCGACCGGCGAGCTTGGCGCTTCCGGTCGCCCGGCCGTTCGCCGGCAGCAGGCCGATGAGCGACATGGAGGACTGCGTCTTGCCCGAGCCGGACTCGCCGACGATCGCCAGGACCTCGCCCGGCCGCACCTCGTAGGACACGTCGACGGCGGCGGGGTACCACTCGCCGTCGACCCAGAAGTCCACGCCGAGGTTGTCGACGGCGAGGATCGGCTCGGTCGCCGGGGCGGTCGTCTCAGTGGTCACGGGTCATTCCTCCGGTCACGGGGGCGGCGCTGTCGCCGTGCTGCAGGTGCCGGCCCGCTGTGCGGGCGCGACCGGCGCGGTCTGGGAAACTGGCGGGGTGGACGAGACGACTCAGGTGTTCCGGCCGACGTCGGGCCGATGGCTTGCCGGCACCGTGGCGGCGCTCGCCGCCTTCGGTCTCGTGAGCCTGGTGGTCGAGGGCGAGCCGGCCGAGGTGCTGCGCTACGGGTCCGTGCTGGTGCTCGTCGCGGCGCTCGTGTGGGCGGCCTACTGGCTGCCCGCGGTCGAGGTCTCCGCGGCCGGCGTCACCCTGCGCAACGTGCTGCGGACGGTCGAGCTGCCGTGGCCGTCGATCCAGCGGATCGACACCCGCTACGCCCTGACGCTCGTGACCGCCTACGGGACGTACTCCGCCTGGGCGGCACCCGCCCCGGGCAACCGCCGCTCGCACCGGGAGACCCCGGCGGCCGAGCTGCGCGGCCTGCCCGAGACCACGTACGGCGCCGGCGGCAGCGTGCGGCCCGGCGACCTGCCGAGCAGCCCCTCGGGCGCCGCCGCGGCGATCGTGCGCCGGCGCTGGGAGGAGCTGCGCGATGCCGGTCACCTCGACGACCCGCGCCTCGAGCGCCCCACGCCCCGCACCACCTGGCACCGGGGCACCCTGACGGTGCTCGGGGTGCTCACGGTGGCGACCGTGGTCGCCCTGCTGGCGGTCCATCAGCCCTGACGCATCTTGCGCTTGCTCGGGATCTTGCGCTGCCGCGGGTCGAACGCGTCACGCAGGCCGTCGCCGATGAAGTTGACGCAGAGGGCGATGATGATGATGAACAGGCCGGGCCACCAGAACAGCCACGGGCGGGTCGCGAACGCCGACTGGTAGTCGTTGATGAGCTGGCCGAGCGAGATGTCCGGTGCACTCACGCCGAAGCCGAGGTAGCTGAGCGACGTCTCGAGGATGATCGCCGACGCCATGAGCAGCGTGGTGTTGACGATGATCACGCCGATCGCGTTCGGCAGCATGTGCTTGAACATGATGCGGCCGTTGCTCGCACCCGCCACGCGGGCGGCGTCGACGAATTCGCGCTCGCGTAGGGAGAGGAAGTCGCCCCGCACGAGGCGCGACATCGTGGTCCACGTCACGAGTCCCAGAGCGAGGCCGAGGAGCACCGCGTTGCCCCCACCGAAGGCCTTCCCGAGGACGGCGCCCACCACGATGATCGGGATCGTGATGACCATGTCGGTGAGGCGCATGAGGAAGGTGTCGACGCGACCGCGGAAGAAGCCGGAGAGCGCCCCGAACGTGATCCCGATCGTCGTCGCGAGCACACCGATGAGCACCATGACCAAGAGCGAGCGCTGCGTGCCGAACATCACGCGCGCGAAGAGGTCACGGCCGATGTCGTCCTGACCGAACGGGTGGGCGCCGATGGTGATCCCGTCGAGCCCGACTTGCAGCGTCGGGCGGCCTCCGGGGATCGCCGTCGGGTGCGTGCGGATGTGGTCGAACTGCCACCAGCCGTCGATCGGGCCGATGCCGATGGACGTCGTCGCGAGCAGGATGACCAGTAAGAGCACCGCCGCGGCCGTCATCGCGCCCTTGTGGCGGACGAACCGGCGGAACACGATTTGGCCCTGCGAGAGGCCCTCGACCTCCTTGAGCTCGATGGCGTTCTCGAGCCGCTCGGTCGCGTCCTCCGGGGGCGGGGGCGTGGTAATGGGCGTCTGGGTCATGCGTTCACCCTGATCCGTGGGTCGAGGCCGGCGTAGACGAGGTCTGCGACGAGGTTGGCGAGCACGGCGACCGTGCCGGTGACGATGAAGAAGCCCATCACCGGGTACGGGTCGTCACCGTTGAGCGCGGTGATGAACATGTTCCCCATGCCGGTCCAGCCGAAGATGCGCTCGGTGATGACTGCACCGCTGAGGATCGCCGCGATGTCGAGCGGGATGATCGTCGCAAGCGGGATCAGAGCGTTGCGGAAGGCGTGGCGCATCACGACCGTGCGCTCGGTGAGGCCCTTGGCGCGCGCGGTGCGGATGTAGTCCTGGTTGAGTACCTCGAGCAGGCTGCCGCGCGAGTAGCGGGTGTAGCTCGCGAACGAGATCAGCAGGAGCGACGTCGTCGGCAGGATGAGGTGCGTGTACTGGTCGAGCGTCTCGACCCAGAAGTCGCCGTTGAGGCCGGGCGTCGCCGCACCGATCGTCGCGATCGGCCGGTTGTCGCTGTAGTCCGAATAGATTCGCCAGACCTGCATGACGCGGTCGGCAAAGATGAGCAGCGCCACACCGACGGCCGTGAGGGCCGCTGTGCGGATGGACTGGGCGCGGTCAGGCCCGCCGAACGCCCACCCGACGACGGCGGCGACGGCGAGCGTGACGGTGAGCAGGCCCAGGATTAGCCAGGTGGTCGCGTAGGGGAAGACGTACTGGAGCGGTAGCCAGAGAGCGACGCCGATCGCAACGACGGTGACCGCCGAATACAGGGCGCGCCGGTTCCGCAGCCCCGTGCTCAGCACGGTCACGCCGAACGCGATGGCCAAGCCGGTGACGGCGATGAGTACCGGGCCGAGGCTGGGGTCGAGGAACCAGCCGGTCGACGAGACGAACCAGAGGACCGCTGCCGTCGCGGCGGTCGCCACGGCGAACGTGATGAGGCGACGCCTGACCTCCCCGCCGACCAGCGCGGACCACACGAGTCCGGCGACGAGCGAGATGCCGATCAGCCCCCAGAGCCCGATGGTCGGGTCCCGCAGGAAGTCGTTGAAGCCGATGGCGCCCCACTGCTTGAGCAGCACGGCGACCCAGAACGTCGGCAGCGAGTACAGGAGGAACGACGCGAAGGTGATCGAGTAGTCGAAGCCCGTGTACTGGCGCAACGCGCTCGCGATGCCGACGGTGACGCCGGTGATGATGGCGAGCAGCGTCGCGACGACGACGAGGCGCAGCGTGACGCCGACCGCGCCGGCGAGCATGTCCGTCACCTCGCGGTTGGTCCGCCAGCTCTCGCCGAGCGTGCCTTGGCCCCACAGGAAGCCCGCGAGCCCCTTGAGCCACAGGAAGTAGCGCAGCACCGGCGGGGTGTCGAGGTTGAGCAGCCGCGTGCGCTGCTCCATCTGGGCCTCGCGGTTGATCTGACTGCTCTCGCGCAGCTCCTCGAGAGGATCCGTCGCGAAGTCGACGAGCATGAAGAAGACGAAGGTCGACGCGAGCAGCACGACCGCTGCCGAGGCGAGTCGCCTCACGAGGAAGGTGAGCATCGGATCCGTCAAACCTCGCTTGAGGAAGGGGGAGGCGCGCAGAACGCAGGAATACTACCGGCGGGTAACCGATGGCCCGTCCGCCGTCGTCGTACGACCAGTCTGAGGCCCTGGCCAGGCCTGACGCACCCGGGGACGCCGGGACAGGTGTCCCGGCGCCCCCGGTGCTGCTCGGCGACCCGAGGGCCGCTCAGGGTGAGGTCAGCCCTCCTCGGACTCCTGGACCGCGCTCTCGCTCGGGTCCCACTCCCAGAAGTTCCAGAAGACGCTCGGCGACAGGACGCCGTTCTTCACGCCCGAGACCGTGTCGCGGTTCGCGACGACGCCCGGGAACTGGAAGATCGTGACGCCGAACCCGTCGGCCCACAGCTCGGCCTCGATCTCGCCGAGGATGCGCAGCTGGTCCTCCTCCTCGAAGGTCGTCTCGAGCTCGTCATAGAGCTCGTCGACCTTCTCGTTGGCGTAGCCGCTGTAGTTGTTACCACCGTCGGAACGGAAGTTCGCGGCCGACTCGCTGATGCCCAGCGAGGTGGACTGCCAGCCGAACAGCGCGGCGTCGTAGGTGCCGCTGCCGAGGAGCGACCCCCAGTTGTCGTCGCCGCCGTCGATGAGGTTGAACCCGGCGTCGCCGACCGACTCGGCGAACAGCTGGTACTCGGCGGCACGACGGGCGTTCGACTTGCCGTAGAGCAGCGTGACGTCGATCGGCGTCGTGACGCCGGCCTCGGCCAGGAGCGCCTTGGCGCCCTCGATGTCGACCTCGTCGTACACGTCCGAGCCGTTGGACGCGACGATGTCGTCGTAGCCCGGCGAGCCGGGCACGCGGGTCTGCGAGTTGCGGATCTCCGCGTCGGGGTTGAGCGGCTGGATGATCTTGTCGATGACCTCCTGGCGCGGGATCGCCATAAGGAACGCCTGACGCACCATGCGCGCCTTCTCGGCGTCACCGCCGTAGGTGGCCGGGTCGAACGGGCCACCGTTGTTGAACGTCAGGTCGATGTGCTCGTAGGTGCCCTCGCTGCCCGTCTGGACCGTCACGCCCTCAACGCCCTCGAGCGCCGTGATGACGTCAGCCGTCGCCTGCGGGTTGATGATGTCCAGCTCACCGTTCTGGAGAGCCTGGACCTGGGCCATCGGGTCCTCGTTGTACCGGACCGTGATGGTCTCGACCTTGGGCTCGAGGTCGCCCTGGTAGTTCTCGTTTGCCGTGAGCGTGATGTACGCGTCGTCGGCCGAGAGCTCCGAGATGACGTAGGGGCCCGAGGCGAGGTACAGGCTCGGGTCATCCGGGAGATCCGTGAAGTCGAAGGCCGAGTTCCAGACGTCGGCGATCGGCTTGAGGGTCTCGGTGTCGCCCTCCTGGATCGCCGTGATGAGCGCGTCCTTGGCCTCCTCCGCGTCCTCGATGTCGAGCGCCTGCTGCGCGACGACGTGCGCCGGCACCGTCGGGGCGGCCAGGGCGACCTCCCAGTCGACGAACGGGGCGTCGTAGACCAGCGTGATCGACTTGCCGTCGTCGTCGATCTCCGGGACCTCGGTCACGTTCGACAGGCCGCCACCGAGGGCCGCCGCGTCGAAGTAGAGGTTCTCGTGCTCGATGATCGCGCCGGTCTCCTCGTCGTAGGTGACCTCGCCCTCGTTGTACTTGCCCGAGTCGGCGACCCACTGGAGCAGCAGGTCAGCGGCGTCGACCGGCACCTCGTCGGACCACTGCGTGTCCTCGGCGATCGTGTACTTCACCGTCAGCGGGTCGTCGGAGAGCTTCTCGATCGTCCCGTAGCTCTCGTCCTTCACCAGCGCCGGCTCGTTGTTGTAGTACTGGAACGACCCGACCGTCAGGTACTTGATGACCGCGTTCGCGGTCGCGTTCCCGTTCGACGTCGACTCGTTGTACGAGAAGAAGGGCTGGTTCCAGCCGACCGTGAGGCGGGTGTCCTCCTCGATCGCGGACTGGGTGGGCGTCGCGCACGCAGACAGCACCAGGGCGCCTGTTGCGACGAGAGCGCCCGCGGCGCCGATTCGCCTGATTCTCACTGTTCCTCCTGACAAGGATGCGGTGCGAGGCCTGTGGGCGGCAGGGGCGCCGGCGGGCCGGCAGCACGAGCGGTCCAGGGCATCCACCATGGATGCGGCGACACTACAACTCGAATTTCCGGCATACGGGACGCGTAACAGACTCGGGCGGTGATCGTTACACATTCGATACTGGCTGGTACGTCTCGGATCCTGGGACGAGGCCCGAGGCGTCGACCGGGTGAGGGCGCAAGGGTCGGCGCACCTGACGACGGAATTCGTCGCCAGGCGGGCATCGCGGCGCTGATCTGCTCCGTCCCTCGCCGGATGGAGTGCTGGTAGCACGTCGGAGTCAAGAGAAGCACTGGCTGAGACCGGGCGTCTTTCGGACAGCCCTTTCCCTCCGTCGGGGCACCTGGCCGTGTGACGGCCGCGCCGGTCACGCCGACGGTCGGGGCCACTCCCGGTCCAGCACGGCGAAGACGAGCTCGGTGGACGGCTGCCCGTCGAGCAGGTCGTTCTCGACGAGCCGCGCCTCGTGGCGCATTCCCAGCCGCAGGCACACACGCTCGGAGGCCTCGTTGCGCTCGTCGAGTCGCGCAAAGACGCGGTGGGCCGCGAGCCGGTCGAAGGCGAGCCCGACCGCCGCCGCGGCCGCCTCGGTCGCGTAGCCCCGGCCCGCCGCATCCGGGTGGAAGGCGTAACCCACCTCGACCTGGCCTGCGGCCCATCCCCGTGAGATGAGGACCACCTCCCCCAGCACGCCGGGCGCGTCACGACGCTCGACCAGGAGCACGAGGGCGTCGTCGGTCTCGGCGAAGGGCGCGGTGGACCACGCGGCGAGCTTCGCCGTCGCCACCTCGCGGGTCCAGGCGTCCTGGTACAGGAACCGGGTCACGTCCGGCCGCGAGCGGTACGCGAGCACGGCGTCGACGTCGTGAGGCGTCGGGCGGCGCAGCACCAGCCGCTCGGTGCGGACCGGCAGGGGCAGCGTGGGCACGAGGTCCGTCGACGTCCGCGGCGGGCGCTCGAGCGGCGGCACGGGCGTCGTCGTCGCGCCCGCCCAGTCCGTCCGGAGGAGCGCGTACCCGGCGGCGCCGAGCGGAGGACCGTCCGGACGCGGCCACGCCTGGCGGTAGAAGGACTCGTGGACGAACCCAGCCCGCGCGAACGCGCGTCGCATGGGCAGGTTGTCCTCCCGCGTCGTGCCCTCGAGCCGGTGCACCCGGGGCATCGTCGTGAAGACGACGTCGGCGAGCGCTCGGAGGGCGGGCGCGGCGAGCCCGGTGCCGCGGTGCTCCGCGGCGAGCCGGAGGTCGAGGACCGGCCCGTCGTCGGTCAGGTCGTGCAGCACGACGACACCGACGCGCCTCCTCCCGCGCGCCTCGACCCACCACGCGGCCCGGTCCGGCGGGTCGTACGCGCCAGCCTCGATGCGGGCGTCGGCCTCGTCCTCGGTGAGGCGCTCCCCGACGTGGAACGGGAAGTCGCTCGCGGCGAGGAAGGCGACGAGCTCCGCACGGTCGGCGCCGCGGGCGTCGAGGGGTCGCAGCGTGACGGTCACGGGACGAGAGTAGGTCGGCGTCGTCCGCCGCTCGCCGTCCCCTCGCTGCGCGCCCTCTACGCGTCGAGGGCTGTCACGCTCGACCCGGGGCTCAGCCGGTCGGCGACCCGCTGAGCGGTCGCGAGCGCCGCGTCACGCGAGTCGGCGTCGACGTGGAGCGTGAAGTCCACGCCGCCGTCGTCCGTGCGGAGCGCGTGCTCGACGGTGACGCCCTCCTCGTCGGCGACGGCCTCGTCGAGCGGCGACACGTCGCCGAGCCACGAGCTGGTCTGTGCGGTGCCGGAGATGCGGTAGGTCGTCATCCCCCGATGATGCGCGGGGTCGGTCCGGCGTTCCACCGCTGGGGACCTCACGTGGTCGAGCGGTGGGCGACGAGCACCATCTCCCGCCCGGGCCGGTCCGGGGCGTCGCGGACGTCGTCCACGACGAAGCCGGCACGGTCGAGCGAGCCGACCAGCTGCTCGAGGGTCCGGAAGCGCAGCGTCGACTCGGAGGTGAGGACGGTCCGCGCGGCGCCCAGGACGTACGTCGAGCGGAAGGAGACGACGTCACCCGCGACCTCGGTCACGTCGGTCCACGTCTCGACGCGGCCGACGCCGTCGAGCTCGGTGACGTCGTACGTGCGCTCGCGATCCCACTCGAGCCAGGCGCGACGCTCGGGCACGCGGCTCTCGAGGACGAGGTGCCCCTCGGGCCGCACGGCCCGCGCCAGACCGTCCAGCGTCGCCGCCCACTCGTCGTCCCCGACGAAGACCTGCGCCACGTTCCCGGTCATGCTGGCCAGGTCGACCCGGAGCGGCGGGAGGGTCGTCGCGTCGCCGTGCACCCAGCGCACCTGGTGCGCGCACGGCTTGCCGCGCGCGACGTCGAGCGAGGCCGCGGCGGGGTCGACACCGACGACCTCGATCCCGCGCGATGCGAGCAGGCACGCGAACGTGCCCGTCCCGCAGCCGACGTCGAGCACCGAGCGGGCGCCGAGCTCCTCGACGAGGGCGACGTAGTGGTCGAGGTCGCTGCGGTCCGGGTCGAGCGGGTCGTAGAGCGGTGCGAGGCGGGGATCGGCGAAGGCGGCGTCGGGCACGTCCCGAGGCTAGGCAGACGTCGCCCCGCGAGGCGATCGAGTTCGCTGCCCTGCCCGCGCCCGCCTGCGCTGAGACCGAGCCGGCCGACTGAGGGGTTGTATGCCGGCATGGCGATCTTCCATCTGGCGCACCGCGAGGACTGGGACGCGGCAGCGGTGCGCGGCTCGTACGAGGTCTCGACCCGCGGCGCCGAGCTGGCGGACGTGGGGTTCATCCACGCCTCGTACGCTCACCAGCTGGGCGCCGTCGCCGAGCTCGTCCACGCCGGTGATCCGGCCGAGCTCTGCGTGCTGGTGCTCGACCCGGCCGCGATCCGGGCTGCCGGCACGGCGGTCGTGGACGAGGACGGCGGGGACGGAGAGCTCTACCCCCACATCTACGGCCCGATCCAGCCGGCGTTCGTCACCGAGGTCCGCCCGGCCGCGTTCGACGCCGACGGTCGCTTCCACTTCTGACACGCCGTCGCGCGAGACCGCGGGGTCAGACGTTGAAACGGAACTCCACGACGTCGCCGTCGGCCATGACGTAGTCCTTGCCCTCGATGCGTGCCTTGCCGGCCGAGCGCGCCGCCGCGATCGAGCCGGCGTCGACGAGGTCCTGGAACGAGATGACCTCGGCCTTGATGAAGCCGCGCTCGAAATCGGTGTGGATGACGCCTGCGGCCTGCGGGGCCGTCCAGCCCTTGCGGATCGTCCACGCGCGGGCCTCCTTCGGCCCGGCCGTGAGGTAGGTCTGCAGGCCGAGGGTGTGGAAGCCGACGCGCGCCAGCTGGTCGAGCCCGGCCTCGTCCTGCCCCGACTCCGCGAGCATCTCGGCCGCGTCCTCGGGCTCGAGCTCGACGAGCTCCGACTCGAGCTTGGCGTCGAGGAAGATGCAGTCCGCCGGCGCGACGAGCTCGCGGAGCGACGCCTTCATCGCGTCGTCCGCGAGGCCGGCGTCGTCGGTGTTGAAGACGTAGATGAAGGGCTTGGTCGTGAGGAGCTGGAGCTCGCGCAGGGCGGCCGGGTCGACGCCGGCCTTCGCGAGGCGGTCCTGGGCTGCGAAGAGGGTGCTGCCCTCGGCGAGGACCTCCTGGGCACGCTGGGCCGCGGTGAGGACCGCGGCGTCCGTCTTCTTGCCGCGCACCTCCTTCTCGAGGCGCGGGATGGCGCGCTCGACCGTCTGGAGGTCGGCGAGGACGAGCTCGGTGTTGATGGTCTCGATGTCGTCCGCCGGGTCGATGCGGCCCTCGACGTGCACGACGTCGCTGTCGGCGAAGGCACGCACGACCTGGCAGATCGCGTCCGCCTCGCGGATGTTCGCGAGGAACTTGTTGCCGAGGCCCTCGCCCTCGCTCGCGCCGCGCACGATGCCGGCGATGTCGACGAAGGACACGACGGCGGGGACGATCCGCTCGCTGCTGAAGATGCCCGCGAGGGTCTCGAGACGCGGGTCGGGCAGCGGCACGACCCCGATGTTGGGCTCGATCGTCGCGAACGGGTAGTTCGCGGCGAGGACCTGGTTGCGCGTCAGGGCGTTGAAGAGGGTGGACTTGCCGACGTTGGGCAGGCCGACGATGCCGATGGTGAGAGCCACGGGCGACGAGTCTACGGGCGGTGGGTGGTGCAGGAGGCCGTGCACGGTCGCGGGTGGCGGGTGGTGCAGCAGGCCGTGCACCGTCGCGGGGGCACGCGGTGCCGTCCGCGCGGCGATGTCACGCGCGCGCTGCTGTGCCCGGGCGGTGCTGTCCACGGGGCGACGACGAGCCGCGCCGCGTGTCAGTGCCTCGCGATAGCGTTCGAACGTCAGTTCGATCCGGCGGAGGAGGTGGTCATGGCGGTGAGCACCACGACGGCGCTCGACTCGTCCGAGGCGCGCACCGCGACGGTGGTCGGGAGCCTCGAGCGGGCCGTGCGGGAGCTGTCCTCCCTCACGCAGGGCGCCGCCGAGCTGGGCCCCGGCGCGCGCGGGCACCTGCTCTCCGCACTCGACCGCGCCGTCAGCACCCTCACCGCGCTGCGTGGTCAGGTACTGGTCGCCGAGCGTTCGGCCGGCACGTGGCGGGGACGTGGTGACCCGACGTTCGCGTCGTGGCGGGCACGGACGTCCAGAGCGGGCGCGCGGCCGGTGCTCGCTCAGCTGCGGCAGGCGGACACGGCCGCGCTCCTCCCCCGGCTCGGCGCCGCAGCGCGGGAAGGGGCGGTGACCGCGGACCACATGGAGGCCCTCGCCCGGGTGGTGAGCGATGCGGCGGCGCCGGTCCAGGACGCGCTGGCACAGCCGGAGGTGCAGGAGGAGCTGCTGGCGGTGGCGAGCAGGGTCGACGCGGGCACCTTCGGCCGCGCCGCCGCGCGGATCGCGGCGCGCCTCGACCCACGCGGGCTCGAGCGCTCGCACCAGGCGCAGCGGGCGGCGAGGTACCTGCACGTCACCGACGCAGCCGACGGCACGAGGGTGAGTGGTCTCCTCGACCGGATGGCCGGCCACCGGCTGCGGCTCGCGCTCGAGGCGGTGAGTCCGCGGCCCGCCGCCGACGACGAGCGGACCTCCGAGCAGCGGCGCGCGGACGCTCTCGACGTCCTCGCCGAGGCCGTGCTCGCGGACCCTCGGACCGCCGGCGGTGCCGCCGTGCGGCCGCACGTGTCGTTCCACATGAGCGAGAGCACCTGGGCGGCGATCCGCGCGGAGCGGCGAGCGCGCGCGGCGGAGGACGCGCGGTCGGCCGGGCCTGACGGAGCCGACGGCGGCGTCGACAGTGACGCCGGGAATGGCGCAGCCGCCAGCGCGCCTCCGGTCGAGCCCGTCACCCTCGACGACGGCACGCCGGTGCCGCCCAGCGAGGTGGCGCGCGCCCTGTGCGACTGCGAGTTCACGCGGATGGTCATCGACGCGGACGGCGTCCCGCTCGACATCGGTCGCGCTCGCCGCACGTACACGGGTGCGCACCGGCGTGCGGTGGTCGCACGCGACCGGGGCTGCGGCTGGGCCGGTTGCGACGCGCAGGCTCGCTGGTGCGAGGTGCACCACATCCGGTGGTGGGACCGCGACGACGGCCCGACGTCCGTGGAGAACGGCGTGCTGCTGTGCACGTTCCACCACCACGAGGTGCACCGCCTGGACCTGGCGATCCGACGGGTGGGACCCGCGGCGACCGACGGCCGGATGACCTACTCCTTCACGAGCGCTGCCGCGCCACCGGGTGTTGGGCGCACACCGAGCGCTGCCGCACCGCCGGGTGGTAGGCGGACACCGAGCGCTGCCCCACCGCCGAGTTCTCCCTCGCCACCGGGCTCGACGCCGTCGACCAGGCCGCCACTGGCCGGGGCGCTACCGACGGCGTCCCCGCCGGACGTGTCGGAGGCGTCTGGGACGGTGCCGCCATGGAGATCCTGATCGCCCTGGTCGCGCTCGTGCTGGGCCTCGTCGCCGGCGGATGGGCCGCTGCCCAGCGCGCCGCCGAACGCGTCCGGCGGGCGGAGTCCGCGCACGCTGCGGCGCGCGCCGACCTGCTCGCCGAGCGGCGGCTCGCCGCCGAGCGTGCCGAGCTCGCGGACCGCGAGCGTGAGCGCATGGACGAGCACTTCCGCGCGCTCGCGGCCGACGCGCTCGCCTCGAACAACGAGCAGTTCCTCGCGCTCGCCGACCAGCGACTCGCGGCGAGCCACCAGGTGCAGGTCGGCGAGCTGGCGCAGCGCGAGCGCGCTGTGAAGGCGCTGGTCGAGCCGATCGCGCACGTCCTCGACCAGATCCGCACCGAGATGACCACCGTGGAGCAGCACCGGACGGCCGGCAGCGCGGCGCTCGCGGAGCAGGTGCGCGCGATGCACGAGACGTCGGAGCTGCTGCGCGGCGAGACGAGCCGGCTCGTCACGGCGCTGCGGTCGTCCCAGGTCCGGGGGCGGTGGGGCGAGCTGCAGCTGCGTCGCGTGGTCGAGGCGGCAGGGATGCTCGAGCACGTCGACTTCGTCGAGCAGGCGTCGGTGCGCACGGACGAGGGCCTCCAGCGGCCCGACCTGGTCGTCAGGCTCGGCGGTGGCAAGCACGTCGTCGTCGACGCGAAGGTCGCCTTCCTCGGCTACCTCGACGCGGTGCAGGCCACGGACGACGCCGTCCGTCGCGACCGCATGGCGGCGCACGCGCGCCACCTGCGCAAGCACGTCGACGACCTGAGCGGGAAGCGGTACTGGGAGCACATGGCGCCGGCTCCCGAGTTCGTCGTGATGTTCGTCCCCGCGGAGCCGTTCCTGCACGCCGCGCTCGAGGTCGACCCCTCGCTCTACGAGTACGCGATGGAGCGCAACGTCGTGCTCGCGACGCCCATGACCCTGGTCGCGCTGCTGCGGAGCATCGCGTACGGCTGGCGCCAGGAGGCGCTCGCGGCGAACGCCCAGGAGGTGCTGTCGCTCGGGCGCGAGCTGCACGGTCGGCTCGCGACGCTGAGCGGGCACGTGACCCGTCTGGGGCGGCAGCTCGACGGAGCCGTGCGCGCCTACAACGACTCCGTCAGCTCGCTCGAGTCGCGGGTCCTCGTGAGCGCCCGCCGGCTCGCCGAGCTCAAGGTGACCGACGACGAGCTCGAGACGCCGCCGCAGGTCGACCGCACCACACGTCAGGTGCAGGCGCCCGAGCTCGTGTCAGCACTCCGGCCGCGGGTGCTCACGTGGGACGAGGCCGACGTGGACGACGCGACAGGGTGAGGCGCGTCACCTCACCGGGTACCGGAGCGCCCGGCGACCGAGGCGACGGTCAGACCGGCTCGACGGTGATCGCGCGGCGGGCGCCGCGCGTGGGGCGCGGGGGTGCCTGACCGGCGGCCTTGAGGTCCGCGCGGAGCTCCCGGGGCAGCGAGAACATGAGGTCCTCGGTGGCGGTGCGCACCTCCTCGACCGAGCCGAAGCCGGCCTCCGCGAGGCGGTCGAGGACGTCGCGCACGAGGATCTCGGGCACGGAGGCACCCGACGTGACGCCCACGGTGGTGACGCCCTCGAGCCATGCGGGGTCGATCTCCACGGCGCGGTCGATCCGGTACGACGCCCGTGCCCCGGCGTCGAGGGCCACCTCGACGAGACGCACGGAGTTCGAGGAGTTCGCCGAGCCGACCACGATCACGAGGTCGCACGCGGGCGCGAGCTTCTTCACGGCGACCTGCCGGTTCTGCGTGGCGTAGCAGATGTCGTCGCTCGGCGGGTCCTGCAGGGAGGGGAACCGCTCGCGCAGCCGGCGCACCGTCTCCATCGTCTCGTCCACGGAGAGCGTGGTCTGCGACAGCCAGACGACCTTGTCGGGGTCCCGGACCACGACGTCGTCGACGTCGTCCGGCGAGTTCACGACCTGGATGTGGTCCGGTGCCTCACCGGCGGTGCCCTCGACCTCCTCGTGGCCCGTGTGTCCGATGAGGAGGATGTCGAAGTCGTCGCTCGCGAAGCGCACGGCCTCCTTGTGGACCTTGGTCACCAGCGGGCAGGTGGCGTCGATGGTCTGGAGCGAGCGGGCGGCCGCCGCGGCGTGGACGGCCGGCGAGACGCCGTGCGCGGAGAAGACGACGCGCGCGCCCTCGGGGACCTCGTCGGTCTCGTCGACGAAGACGGCGCCGCGCTCGGAGAGCGTCTCGACGACGTACTTGTTGTGGACGATCTCCTTGCGGACGTACACGGGCGCGCCGTAGTGCTCGAGCGCCTTCTCGACCGCGATCACCGCGCGGTCAACACCCGCGCAGTAGCCGCGGGGGGCGGCGAGGAGCACGCGCTTGGCGTCGGTCGAGGTGGGGGTCACCACCTCAGTCTACGGAAGGGCCCCTCAGACCCCGGCCCGCGGGCCGGTCGTGCGCTCAGAGCGCAACGTGACGCTCGCCACCGGCTGGGGCACGCGTCGCCACCTCGCCACCGCGGCCCTCACGCGACGGCGCGGTCACGTCGGTGCGGGATGGCAGGCTGGGGACGTGAGCGAGCAGGTGGGGACCGCGCCGGCCCTGAGCGACCCTCCGGCCCGGCGCCAGCCGCTTCCTGCGCGCGCCCTCGAGACCACGCCCGCGCGTCCCTGGCCGGTGCGACATCTCTCGGCGCGGATCGGCGAGTACGTCCACCGCATGCCCGGTGTGTGGGTCGAGGGGCAGGTCGTCCAGCTGAACCGGCGGCCGGGCGCGTCGCTCGCCTTCCTCACGCTCCGGGACATCGACGCGGACATCTCGCTGCCGGTGAGCCTCCACACCCGGGTCCTCGACGCGGCGGCGAGCACCATCAGCGAGGGCGACCACGTCGTGGTCCACGTGACGCCCCGGTTCTGGGCCAAGCGCGGGACCCTCCAGATGGAGGCCGACGAGATCCGGGCAGTCGGGCTCGGCGACCTGCTCGCGCGGATCGAGCACCTCAAGCGGCTGCTCGGGTCCGAGGGCCTCTTCGACGCCGCGCGCAAGAAGCCGCTGCCGTTCCTGCCCGCCGTCGTCGGCCTGGTCTGCGGGCGGGAGTCCAAGGCGGAGCACGACGTCGTCGTCAACGCGCGGGCGCGCTGGCCGCAGGTGCGGTTCGAGATCCGCGAGGTCGCCGTGCAGGGCCTGCGCGCCGTGCCCGAGGTCGGCGCGGCGATCGCGGAGCTGGACGCACGGCCGGACGTCGAGGTCATCGTCGTCGCGCGCGGCGGTGGCTCGGTCGAAGACCTGCTCCCCTTCAGCAACGAGGCGCTCGTGCGCGCGGTGGCTGCGTGCCGCACGCCGGTCGTGAGCGCGATCGGGCACGAGACCGACGCGCCGCTGCTCGACCTCGTCGCCGACCACCGTGCCTCGACCCCGACCGACGCCGCCAAGGCGGTGGTGCCGGACGTCACCGAGGAGCGGTCCAAGGTGCACACCGCCCGGACGCGCCTGCGCAGCGCGCTCACCGGGATGCTGCACCGCGAGTCCGACCGCCTCGCCGCCGTGCGGTCCCGTCCGTGCCTCGCCCGGCCGGAGGCGATGCTGGAGCACCGTCACGCCGACGTCGGCCGGCTGCGGGATGCCGCTGCTCGTGCGCTCGACGACGCGCTGCGCACCGCCGACGCCGACGTCGAGCGCCTCGCCGTGCAGGTGCGCGCCCTGTCCCCCGCCGCGACGCTCGCGCGGGGCTACGCCGTCGTCCAGCGCGCGGCCGACGGCGCCGTCGTCCGGTCGCCCGGCGAGGTGGCGCTCGGGGACAGGCTGCGCGTGCGCGTGGCGCACGGCGAGCTGGCCGTGGACGTCGCACAGGGCCCCGCTGCGGATGCGGATGACGTGATCGACGGCGCTCCTGGCGAGCCCCCGCACGTGATCGACGGCGTTCCCGGCGAGCCCCCGCACGTGACCGACGGCGTTCCTGGCGAGCCCCCGCACGTGACCGACGGCGTTCCCGGCGAGCCCCCGCACGTGACCGACGGCGATTCCGGCGAGCCCTCGGACGCCACCGACGGCGATTCCGGCGGATCGGCGGACGTTGGGACCGCGGCGAAGTCACGCGCGTCCGCGGGGTCGAGCCCGCGCCGTGCGAGGGCGCCGCGCCCCAAGCCGGCCGGTTGACGGGCTGACGCGCCGACGGGCCGACGACCCGGGGTTGGCAGGGGCGATCCGGCTGACTGACGCGCCGACGGGCTGGCGAGCACGCGCCCGACCTGCGCGACGAACCGCGGGCTGTCGGCGGCGCACGCTTTACTGGACCCGTGCCGTCCCCCACACCACCCCGACCGGTCGCCGACCTGAGCTACGAGCAGGCGCGCGACGAGCTCGTGTCCGTCGTGCAACGCCTCGAGGCGGGCGGCGAGACCCTCGAGGGCTCGCTCGAGCTCTGGGAACGCGGCGAGGCGCTCGCCGCGCGCTGCCAGGAGTGGCTCGACGGCGCCCGTGAGCGGCTCGAGACCGCACGGACGAGCCGCACGGGCGCGAACCGTGACCGTGCAGCGGGCGACGAGCCCACCGACGACCCCGACGACGAGGACGCGCGATGACCGAGCCGACCACCCCCTCTCCCGACCTCGCCACCGGTGTCGCGGAGCCGCCGTCGGGGGTGGTGGAGGGCGACGTCACCGAGCGGGCGTTCGACCCCGCCCCCGAGGACAGCGCCGTCGTGGCGTCCGAGCCGGCCGAACGCCGGGCGCTCGTGGTCGGCGAGGCGCTGGTCGACGCCGTGCGCGCCGCCGACGGCTCCGTAGAGGAGCACCCGGGCGGGAGCCCGGCGAACGTCGCGCTCGGGCTGGCGCGGCTCGGCCGTGAGGTGGACCTGCTGACGTGGATCGGCGACGACGAGCGCGGCGCGATGATCCGCCGCCACCTCGAGGCGTCGGGCGTCGCCGTGGCGCCCGGGAGCGACAGCGCGTCGAGGACGTCGGTCGCCACCGCCGTGCTGGACGCCGACGGCGCGGCGACGTACGACTTCGACCTGTCCTGGCACGTCCCCGAGCGCTGGGCCTCGCCGCCGGCTGCACCGCTCGTGGTGCACACCGGCTCGATCGCCGCGGTGCTCGAGCCCGGGGGCGCCGACGTCGCCAACATCCTCGCCGCCCACCGCGACTCCGCGACCCTGACCTACGACCCCAACCTCCGGCCCTCGCTCATGCCGCCGCCGGAGGAGACGCGGCCCGTCGTGGAGGCGCTCGTCGCGATGGCGGACGTGGTCAAGGTGTCCGACGAGGACCTCGCGTGGCTCGAGCCCGGGAGCGTCCCCGTCGAGGTCGCCCGTCGGTGGGCGGCCTCGGGTCCCGCCCTCGTCGTCGTGACGCGCGGTGGCGAGGGGGCGACCGCGATCACGGCCGCGTTCGAGCTCGACATCGCCGCGCCGCCGGTCACGGTCGCGGACACGGTCGGTGCGGGTGACTCCTTCATGGGCGGGCTCATCGACGGGCTGTGGTCCGCAGGGCTGCTGGGAGCCGATCGGCGCACCGCGCTGCGCGACGTCGACGAGGTCACGCTGAGGTCGCTGCTCAGCCGCTGCGCCGAGATCGCCGCGATCACGGTCAGCCGGCCGGGCGCCAACCCCCCGACGGTCGCCGAGCTCGAGCAGCGCTGACTCCGGCGCGCGGTGCTGCCGGTACCTGGCAGACACGCGTGATCGACCAGCGCCGAGCCCGGCGCGCGGTGCTGCTGGTACCCGAGAAGGCGCGTGGTCGGGCGGCGGTGAGCCTGGCGCGCGCTGCCGCGGGCAGCCGCCAGGCGTGTGCGTTGGGGCGTCTCTGGGCCTCCGCGAGCGTGAGGTCGACGGACGTCAGTCCTCGGCGGCCTGTCGGTCGAGCTCGTCGAGCGTCAGCAGCACCAGCGACGCCGTCCACGCGAGCGGCGCGACGGCGGACGGGCTCCCGTCCCACAGCACCTTCTCGGGCAGAGCGCCCTGCGCCGTGCGGTGGGCGTCGAGCCAGTCGAGGGTCGCGGTCGCACGGTCCGTATCGCCCGACGCCGCCGCGGTGAGCGCGAACATCGCCGTCGTGGGCGTCCACGAGACACCGTCGCGCTTCCACCCCGCGCCCGGGGCCAGCCCGCCCGCCGGGCGCGCCATCGAGGCGGCCGCCTCGTGCCACGCCGCCTCGACCGTGGGGTCGAGCGGCGCGAACGGGGGCATGAGGAAGGCGACCGCCGTGTCCTGCTGCTGACCGCCGAGCCGGCGGGGGTAAATCGGCGCGAACCGCTCCACCCCCTGCTCGAGCAGCCGCTCGAGGGGGGCGGTGGGGGGCAGGTCGAGGGCGTCGACGACGTCGGCCGACGCACGCACCCCCGCGAGCAGGGGCGCCGCGGTCCCCAGCGTCGGCACCCGTTCGCCGACCTCCCAGTAGTCCGGGAACACGCCCGGCAGACCCGTCCCCGGGTCCACATGAGCGCGGATGGCCTCGAGCGACGACTCGACCAGCGGCCGGAGCTCCTCGAGCTGCGCGTCACGGTCCGGCGCGTTGCGGACCTCAGCCCGCGCGTCGGCGTCGGCGTCGGCATCGAGGTCGGCATCGGCGTCGGCGTCGGCATCCAGGTCGCCGTCAGCATCGGCATCGACATCCGCCTCAGAGCCGGAGTCGCCGTCGCCGTCGCCGTCGCCGTCCCCGTCGCCGTCGCCGTCGCCGTCGCCGTCGGCAATGGTCTCGAAGTCGGTGTCAGCGTCGCCGTCAGCGTCACTGTCGCTGTCGTTCTCCGTGCCGTTGCCGTCGGCCGCGGCCGCGTACCACTCCGCGACCGCCCACAGGACCCAGCCGTTGCCGTCGAGCTGGAGCCCGCGGTCGTCGGGCACGTCGCCGTCCCCGTCGGGGAGGTAGCGGGCCTCGAACACGCCCTGCGTCGACCGCGCGAGCTGCATGTCGCGCAGGTACGTCAGGATCTCGTGGGCGTCGTCGGCGTGGCCCGTGCGGGCGAGCGCGACGGCGGTGAACGACGCGTCGCGCGGCCACACGTACCGCCAGCCGGGGCTCGCCGCCGCGATCGCCGCGCCGCCGGGCAGGACGAGCGTGTCGATGTCGCGCAGCGCCTGCTCCGCGAGGTCGGCGTAGCGCTCGGGACCGGGGACCGTGCCCTGCTCGAGCCAGGCGTCCTGCCGGCGCTGCTGGGTGGCGTCGGACTCCGCCGTGTCGCCCACGAGGACGATCTCGGGATGCCCGGACGCGTCGAGCACGACGCCGTCGGAGTAGAGCGGGATCGCAGCGAACGCGGGCTCGAACGGGCTGGACGCGGCGCCGCACGAGGCGACCACGACGATCGCGAGCGCGCCACCCAGCGCGAGACGCCATCTGCCAGCACGAGCCACGGGGAGACGGTACCGGGCCGTGATCGCTTCGTGACCTCCGCGGCACGGGCCCGGCACGAGCGGGACGCGCCGGACGCGCCGGACGCGAACCGCGGCCGTCGCCGTCGGCCGTGCGCTCCCCGTGTCGACGACGCGGCGCGTCGTGGCGGTGACGCGGCGGTCCTGGCGATGACGCGGCGCAGCGTGGCGGCGAGGCGGCGGTACGTGGCGCCGACGCGGCGCGCCGTGGCGACGGTGGACGCGGTCGGGGCCGGCGAGGACGATGACTGACGCCCGAGTCGCGCAGGAGGTCACCGTGGTTCCCGAGGTCAACATCTGGGCGGTCCTGGTCGCCACCCTGTCCACCATGGTGGTCGGGTCGATCTGGTACACCCCGAAGGTCTTCGGCACCTGGTGGATGCAGGCGGCCAAGGCGGACCGCGCGAAGGCGGAAGCGGCCGGCATCCGGCCGATCCTCGTGACCGTCCTCGTGAGCTTCGTGTCCGCGTGGGTGCTCGCCGGGGCCACGTCGATCGCGCACGAGTTCTACGACGGCGCCTTCCTCACGGACGCCCTGGTGACGGGCCTCTTCCTGTGGGCCGGCTTCACCGCCGCCCGGTTCGTCACGCACGACGCCTTCGAGGGCCGCCCCGGCCGGCTGACCCTGCTCAACGTCGCCCACGAGCTCGTGACCGTGCTGGTGATGGCGCTCATCATCGGCCTCTTCGGCATCTGATCACGTCGCGCGGCGCGGTGAGCGCGGCTGCCACTATGTCGCCATGCCGCACCGACTCAGCCCCGCACAGGCCTGGACCGCGCTCCTCGAGGGCAACGACCGCTTCGTCCGAGGCGAGATGCAGCACCCGTCCCAGGACGTCGCCCGCCGCGCGCAGGTGAGCACGGCGCAGGACCCGTTCGCGGTCGTCTTCGGCTGCTCCGACTCGCGCGTCGCAGCCGAGATCATCTTCGACCGCGGGCTGGGCGACCTGTTCGTGGTCCGCACCGCGGGCCACGTGGTCGACACGACCGTCATCGGCTCCATCGAGTTCGGCGTCGACGTCCTCAGCGCCCCGCTCGTCATCGTGCTCGGCCACGACTCGTGCGGCGCCGTGGGCGCGGCCGCCGAGGCCCTGAGGTCGGGTCGCATGCCGTCCGGCTTCGTCCGCGCGATCGTCGACCGGGTCATCCCGAGCATCGTCGCCCTGCCCGACCCGGCGACCGACAGCGCGATCGACCCGTCCGCGCCGCACCTGGCCCCCTCCGCCGCCGACCTCGGGCGCGAGCACGTCCGTCACACCGTGCGCATGCTGCAGAGCTACTCGGCGGGTCTCAGCACCGCGGTCGCCGAGGGCCGGTGCGCCGTCGTCGGCCTCGAGTACGCGCTCGCCGAGGGGCGCGTGCGCCTGGTCGAGGCGAACGGGCCGATCGAGGGCTGACGGGTCGCGAGCACCCCCTCGACCGGTGCGAGGATGGTGACCATGACCGACTCCACCGAGGGCACCGCTGCCCAGGCCACCCCGGACGTCCGCGAGGCGCAGGGCGTCCCCGCCGGGTTCCGCGTCGAGCACGACACCATGGGCGACGTCCTCGTCCCGGCCGACGCCCTGTACCGCGCGCAGACGCAGCGCGCCGTCGAGAACTTCCCGATCTCCGGGACGCGCCTCGAGCGCGGGCACATCGAGGCCCTCGCCCGCATCAAGAAGGCCGCCGCCCGCGCGAACGCCGAGCTCGGCGTGCTCACGGAGGACGTGGCCGCCTCGATCGTGGCCGCCGCCGACGACGTCGCGTCCGGCGCGCACGACGCCCAGTTCCCGGTCGACGTCTTCCAGACGGGCTCGGGCACGTCGTCGAACATGAACACCAACGAGGTGCTCGCGACGCTCGCGACGCGCCACCTGGGCCGCGAGGTCCACCCCAACGACCACGTCAACGCGTCGCAGTCGTCGAACGACGTCTTCCCGACCTCCGTGCACGTCGCGGCGACCGCCGGCGTCGTGCGGGAGCTGGTCCCCGCGCTGGAGCACCTCGCCGGTGCGCTCGACCGCAAGGCCGAGGCCTTCGCGCACGTCGTGAAGTCCGGCCGGACGCACCTCATGGACGCGACGCCGGTGACCCTCGGCCAGGAGTTCGGCGGCTACGCGGCCGCCGTCCGCTACGGGGTCGAGCGCCTGCAGGCGGCCCTGCCCCGCGCGGCGGAGGTACCCCTCGGCGGCACCGCGGTCGGCACGGGGATCAACACCCCGGCCGGGTTTCCGCAGCGCGTCATCGAGCTGCTGCGCGAGGACACAGGCCTGCCCCTCACCGAGGCGCGCGACCACTTCGAGGCGCAGAGCGCGCGGGACGGTCTCGTCGAGCTGTCGGGCGCCCTGCGCACCATCGCCGTGAGCCTCACCAAGATCTGCAACGACCTGCGCTGGATGGGTTCCGGCCCCAACACGGGTCTCGGCGAGATCTTCCTGCCCGACCTCCAGCCGGGGTCGTCGATCATGCCCGGCAAGGTCAACCCCGTCGTGCCCGAGGCCTTGCTCATGGTCGCGGCTCGTGTGGTCGGGAACGACGCGACGGTCGCCTGGGCCGGTGCGAGCGGCTCCTTCGAGCTCAACGTGCAGATCCCCGTCATCGCGCAGGGCGTCCTCGAGTCGGTCCGGCTGCTCGCCAACGCCTCGCGGCTGCTGGCCGACCGGACGGTCGACGGCATCGTCGCGAACGAGGAGCGCGCGCGTGCCTACGCCGAGTCCTCGCCGTCGATCGTCACGCCGCTCAACCGCGTCATCGGCTACGAGGCCGCGGCCAAGGTCGCCAAGCACGCGGTGAAGCAGGGCATCACCGTGCGTCAGGCGGTGGTCGACCTGGGCTTCGTCGAGCGCGGCGAGGTCACCGAGGCGCAGCTCGACGAGGCGCTCGACGTCATGTCGATGACGCGGCCGCCGCAGGCCTGACGACGCACGACGCGGCTGGGCCCCGGCCTGATCACGCACGCACCACCCGTCGGCCGCGTCCCCGTGCTCGTGCGCGGGGGTGCGGCCGACGGCGGGGACGGGCTGCCCGACGGCGGCGACGGGCTGTGCTCGAGCAGCATCGCGCTCGCGGGCCGGCCCGTCGCCCGACCGACCCTCAGACCTCGATGCCCTCGAGCAGCTCGGTGACGAGCGCGGCGACGGGCGACCGCTCGGAGCGCGTGAGCGTCGTGTGCGCGAACAGCGGGTGGCCCTTGAGCGCCTCGATCACGGCCGCCACGCCGTCGTGCCGCCCGACGCGGAGGTTGTCGCGCTGCGCGACGTCGTGCGTCAGGACCACGCGCGAGCTCTGCCCGATCCGCGAGAGCACGGTGAGCAGCACGTTGCGCTCGAGCGACTGCGCCTCGTCGACGATGACGAACGCGTCGTGCAGGGACCGGCCGCGGATGTGCGTGAGGGGCAGCACCTCGAGCATGCCGCGGTCCATGACCTCCTCGACGACCTCCTGGGACACGAGCGCCCCGAGAGTGTCGAAGACGGCCTGCGCCCAGGGCCCCATCTTCTCGGACTCGGACCCGGGCAGGTACCCGAGGTCCTGCCCCCCGACCGCGTACAGCGGCCGGAACACCATGACCTTGCGGTGCTGACGCCGCTCGAGCACCGCCTCGAGGCCCGCGCACAGCGCGAGCGCCGACTTGCCCGTCCCGGCGCGCCCGCCGAGGGACACGATGCCGATCTCCTCGTCGAGCAGCAGGTCGATCGCGATGCGCTGCTCCGCGCTGCGACCGTGCAGCCCGAACACGTCCTGGTCCCCGCGCACGAGCCGCAGCTGCTTGTCGGCCGTCACGCGCGCGAGGGCCGAGCCGCGCGGCGAGTGGACGACGGCGCCCGTGTGCACGAGGAGGGGCCCGACGTCCTGCCCCGTGAGGTCGACGTCGGCGAGGTCCAACCGCTCGTGCTCCCACAGCGACGCCATCTGCTGCTCGGCGACCTGCAGCTCGGTCATGCCCGTCCAGCCCGAGTCGACCGCGAGCTCGGCCCGGTACTCCTCGGCGGTGAGCCCGACGGCGGACGCCTTGACGCGCAGCGGCAGGTCCTTCGAGACGAGGGTGACGTCACCACCCTCGTCGGCGAGGTTCTTGGCGACCGCGAGGATCCGGGTGTCGTTGTCGCCCAGCCGGAAGCCGGCGGGCAGGCAGGCCGGGTCGACGTGGTTGAGCTCGACCCGCAGCGTCCCGCCCACCTCCCCGATGGGAACCGCCTCGTCGAGCCGGCCGTGCTGCACGCGCAGGTCGTCCAGCATGCGCAGGGCGCTGCGCGCGAAGTAGCCGAGCTCGGCGTGGTGCCGCTTGGCCTCGAGCTCGGTGATCACCACGACGGGGAGCACGACGTCGTGCTCGGCGAAGCGCAGGATCGCGCGCGGGTCGGACAGCAGGACGGAGGTGTCGAGCACGAACACACGGCTCACGGGAGCTCCTCCCGGCGCAGGTCAGCGCCGTTGTGGCTGCCTGGCGCCGGTCGCGGACCGGCGCCCTGCTGGACGGGCCCGGTCGGCCGGCCCGAGGGCCGGTCGCGGGCCCTCCTCCCGGAGCGTGTGCTCCATGGGCTGGCCTCCCGAGGGACGACAGGCGTCGTCCGATGTCGCGGACGCTACGCCCGGCCGCCGACACGGGCGCGTCGCGACACGCCGCCGCACGAAGCGTTCACCAGGACGTCACCCGGGCGGGTGCGGCGGGCGCCTCGGCGGCCCGTCAGCGCCCGAGGCGTCGCTCGCGCGCCGCGTACGAGCGCAGCGCGCGCAGGAAGTCGACCCGCCGGAAGTCCGGCCAGTACGCCTCGCAGAAGTAGAACTCGCTGTGCGCGCTCTGCCACAGCAGGAAGCCGCCGAGCCGCTGCTCCCCCGACGTCCGGATGACCAGGTCCGGGTCCGGCTGGCCCTTGGTGTAGAGGTGCGCGGCGATGTGCTCGACGTCGAACGTGTCCGCGAGCTCCTCGAGCGACGTGCCGCTCTCGGCGTGCTCGCGCAGCAGCGACCGCACGGCGTCGGCGATCTCCCGTCGCCCGCCGTAGCCCACGGCGACGTTGACGTGCAGCCCGACGACGTCCGCCGTCGCCGCCTGCGCGTCCTTGAGCGCCGCGGCCGCCGCGGCGGGCAGCAGGTCGAGCGAGCCCATCACCTGCAGGCGCCAGCGACCGGTCGCGGCCAGGTCGGCCACGGCACCCTGGATGATCGCGACGAGCTCCGCGAGCTCCTCGGGCGAGCGCGAGAGGTTGTCGGTCGAGAGCATCCAGAGCGTGACGACCTCGACGCCGGCGTCCTCGGACCAGCGCAGGAGCTCCGAGATCTTGTCCGCGCCGCGGCGGTGCCCGGTCGACGCCTTCTCGCCGAGGCTGCGCGCCCAGCGGCGGTTGCCGTCGAGGATCACCCCGATGTGCCGCGGCACGGCGTCCCGCGGCAGGGATGCCGCGAGCCGACGCTCGTACAGCCCGTACAACGGGTGCGGCAGGCGCATGCGGTTCCTCGTCGGCGTGGTGGCGGGACCGTGGGCCGTCGCGCCGCGCGGGCGGTCGACGGTGCACGGTGGGCGTAGCGTCGACGTCACGGTACAGCGCCGCCACGAGCGACCGCCCGCAGGGCGCGCGGAGCGGTCGGAGCCGTACCTACGCAGTAGTAACTTACGCTAGCGTAGGTTTCGCCACGGTGGCACCCACCGAACCACCTCGTCGTCCGCCCGGGCGACGCACCCCGAAGGAGGACCGATGGCCGCCGAGGTCGCCGACGCCGTCAAGCCGCGCCTGCGCGGATGGGTGCACGCCGGGACCGCGCCGATCGCCGTCGTCGGCGCCGTCGTGCTCGTGCTGCTGTCGCCGACCCGCGAGGCGCGCCTGTCCACGGCGGTGTTCGGGCTCAGCGCGATCCTCCTGTTCGGCACGAGTGCCGTCTACCACCGCGGCACGTGGTCGCCACGCGTCGCGGCCGTGCTGCGCCGCCTGGACCACACGAACATCTTCCTCATCATCGCCGGGACCGGCACGCCGCTCGCCGTGCTCCTCCTCGAGCCGGGCCTCGCGCGCGTCCTGCTGATCGTGTCCTGGACGGGCGCGATCCTCGGGACGCTCGCGCGCGTGTTCTGGCTCGACGCCCCGCGGTGGCTGTACGTCCCGGTCTACATCGCGCTCGGCTGGGTGTCGGTGGGCTTCATGCCGCAGTTCTGGCAGAGCACGCACGGTCCCGCGATCGTGTGGCTCGTCGCGCTCGGCGGTCTCGCGTACACCGCCGGCGCCGTCGTCTACGGCACCAAGCGACCGAATCCGAGCCCGCGCTGGTTCGGCTTCCACGAGATCTTCCACGTGCTCACCGTCATCGGCTTCGGCTGCCACTACGCCGCGGTGCTGCTCGCGACGACCGCGGCCGGCTGACCGGACAGGCCCGCCCGTTCAGACCGGCCGGCCGACCAGGCCCGTCCTTCGATCAGCTCGGCCCGCCGAGCAGCACCACCACGAGGACCGCGGCGACGGTGAGCACGAGCACCGCGTCCCGCGGGCCCACGCGCGCGGGCACCCAGACGGTCCGCTCCCCGCGCGCCAACGCGCCGAGCCCGCGCGTCTCGAGCGCGACGGCGACCCGCTCGGCGCGGCGCACGCTCGTCGCGAGGAGCGCGAACGCCG
>NZ_JACVQL010000054.1 GCF_019733465.1 Actinotalea ferrariae
CTTCCCGCCCGGGCCGAGCGCTGGCCCGACGCCGACGTCCGCGCCGCGACGGGTGCGCCGTTCGCAGAGGCGCTCGGCCTGCACCAGGTCGTGCGCTCGGCGGCGACGCGTGCCGAGCTTGCCTGGGAGCCGCACCGGCCCGGCGCCGTCGCGGACGTCGCGGACGGCTCGTACCGCGCGCGGCTGAGCGCGTGACGTCGGGGCGTCCGACCCGGACGGGCGCCCGCACCCGCACGGCCCCGGCTCAGGGCGAGCCCGGGCCGTGCGGTCTGGAAGAATCGCGCACCATGAGCGACCAGGCACCCCCGACCCCCCCGACCGCAGCGCCGACCACCCCGGCGCCGGCCGTAGCGGGGACCTCGCGGGTACCCGACAAGGTGAGCCTCGAGGGCCTCGAGGCGCGATGGGACGCCGCCTGGACCGAGCAGCGGACGTACGCGTTCGACCGCACCCGGACGCGCGACGAGGTGTACTCGATCGACACGCCGCCGCCCACGGTGTCCGGGTCGCTGCACGTCGGCCACGTGTTCTCGTACACCCACACCGACGTCGTCGCTCGGTACCAGCGCATGCGCGGGCGCGAGGTCTTCTACCCGATGGGCTGGGACGACAACGGCCTGCCGACCGAGCGCCGCGTGCAGAACTACTACGGCGTGCGCTGCGACCCGTCGCTGCCCTACGACCCGGACTTCACGCCCCCGCACGAGGGTGGCGAGGGCAAGAGCATCAAGAGCGCCGACCAGGTGCCGATCTCGCGCCGCAACTTCGTCGAGCTGTGCGAGCGGCTGACCGTCGAGGACGAGCGCCAGTTCGAGGCCCTGTGGCGCCGGCTCGGCCTCTCGGTCGACTGGTCGCACCACTACCAGACCATCGACGCGCGGTCGCGAGCCGTCGCGCAGAAGGCCTTCCTGCGGAACCTCGCGCGCGGCGAGGCCTACCAGGCCGAGGCGCCGGGGCTGTGGGACGTGACCTTCCAGACGGCGGTCGCGCAGGCCGAGCTCGAGGCGCGCGACTACCCGGGCCACTTCCACCGGGTCGCGTTCGGCGGCGCCGACGGCCCGGTGCACATCGAGACCACGCGGCCCGAGCTCATCCCGGCCGTGGTGGCGCTCGTCGCGCACCCCGACGACGAGCGCTACCAGCACCTGTTCGGCACCACCGTGACGTCGCCCCTGTTCGGCGTCGAGGTGCCCGTGCTGGCGCACCCCGCGGCCGAGCCCGACAAGGGCGCCGGCATCGCGATGTGTTGCACGTTCGGCGACCTGACCGACGTCCAGTGGTGGCGCGAGCTCCAGCTGCCGACGCGCTCCGTGGTGCAGCGGGACGGCCGCCTCTCGCGCGAGACGCCCGAGTGGATCACGACCGAGGCCGGGCGCGCCCTGTTCGGCGAGCTCGCCGGCAAGACGACCTTCTCCGCGCGCACCGCCGTCGTCGACGCGCTCCGCGCGAGCGGCGACCTGGACGGCGAGCCCGTGCCCACCCAGCGCAAGGCGAACTTCTTCGAGAAGGGCGACAAGCCCCTCGAGATCGTCACGTCGCGCCAGTGGTACATCCGCAACGGCGGGCGCGAGTGGGAGCAGCGCGACCTGCGCGCCGAGCTGCTCGGCCGCGGCGAGGAGCTGGCCTTCCACCCCGACTTCATGCGGGTGCGGTACGAGAACTGGGTCGGTGGCCTCAACGGCGACTGGCTCATCTCGCGCCAGCGCTTCTTCGGCGTCGCGATCCCGCTCTGGTACCCCGTGACGGCCGACGGCGAGGTCGACCACGACCACCCGATCGCGCCCGACGAGGCGACCCTGCCGATCGACCCGAGCAGCGACGTGCCGCCGGGATACACCGCCGACCAGCGCGGGGTGCCCGGGGGCTTCGTCGGCGACGCCGACATCATGGACACGTGGGCGACGTCCTCCCTCACGCCGCAGATCGCCGGCGGCTGGGAGTGGGACGACGACCTGTTCGCGCGCGTCTTCCCGATGGACCTGCGTCCGCAGGGCCAGGACATCATCCGCACGTGGCTCTTCTCGACCGTCGTGCGCTCGCACCTCGAGCACGGCTCGCTCCCCTGGCGGCACGCGGCGATCTCCGGCTGGATCCTCGACCCCGACCGCAAGAAGATGTCGAAGTCCAAGGGCAACGTCGTGACGCCGATGGGCCTGCTCGAGGAGCACGGCTCGGACGCGGTCCGGTACTGGGCCGCCTCCGCGCGGCTGGGCACGGACGCGGCCTTCGAGGTCGGCCAGATGAAGATCGGCCGGCGCCTCGCGATCAAGGTGCTCAACGCGAGCAAGTTCGCGCTCTCGTTCGGCGGCGACGGCGGCCCCACGGCCCAGGCGCTCGACGCCGCGGCCGTGACCGAGGTGCTCGACCGCGCGATGCTGGCCGGGCTGGCCGACGTCGTCGAGCGCGCAACCGAGGCGCTCGAGGCGTACGACCACACGCGCGCCCTCGAGCTCACGGAGACGTTCTTCTGGACGTTCTGCGACGACTACCTGGAGCTCGTCAAGGACCGCGCCTACGGGGCAGCCGCCGAGGGGCTCACGGTCTCGCCCGAGGCGACCGCCTCGGCCCGTGCCGCTCTCGCGCTCGCGCTCGACACGCTGCTGCGCCTGCTCGCCCCCGTGCTGCCCTTCGCGACCGAGGAGGTCTGGTCGTGGTGGCGCGAGGGCTCGGTGCACCGCGCGCCGTGGCCTGACGCAGCACCGCTGCGTGCGGCGGCCGGCGACGCGGACCCCGCCGCGCTCGACGCCGCGGGACGCGCCCTCGCGGCCCTGCGCAAGGTCAAGTCCGAGGCGAAGGTCTCCATGCGCACGCCGATCCTGCGGGCCGAGCTCGTCGTGCCGTCGGTGCACCTGGCACTCGTCGAGCCGGTGGCCGACGACGTCCGTGCGGCGGGCCGGGCACAGGGCCTCACGCTGGTCGGCGACGACGTCGAGGCCGCGCTCGTCCGCAGCCACGAGCTCGGCGAGGCCTGAGCCAGGTCCGCACCCGTCTGACGAGGGGCCCCACCAGTCGGTGGGGCCCCTCGTCGCGTCCGCACCGTGTCGCGTCCGCACCGTGTCGCTCCCGCTCCGCCCCGTCTCCGCCTGACCTCCGGGACCACGACAGCGACGTTCGTCACAATCAGGCGTTCTCGTGCATACCTATGGTTGCAGCCGAATAAACTTCCACGGCACGCACACGTGCACACCCGCTCGATGAGAGGACCCCGCATGCTCCGCCGGACCCAGGCCACCGTCGTCACAGCGCTCGCCGCGCTCGCTCTCGCGGGCTGCAGCTCGACCGCCACGGACGACGTCGCCACGGCGGCGCCGGACGAGGTCCAGCTGGTCGAGGAGGGCGTGCTCACGATGTGCGCCAACCCGCCGTACGAGCCCTTCACGTACGAGGAGGACGGCGAGGTCGTCGGCTTCGAGGTCGACATCGTCCGCGAGGTCGCGACCGACCTCGGCGTGGACCTCGAGATCGTCTCGACGCCGTTCGAGGGTCTCGAGTCCGGCCAGGACCTCGAGACGCGCAAGTGCGACGTCGTCGCGTCCGGCATCACGATCACCGACGAGCGCGAGGAGCGGCTCGACTTCGCCGAGCCGCACTTCGACGCCGACCAGGGCCTGCTCGTGCCCGCGGGCTCGAACCTGACGTCGATCGAGGACCTCGAGGGCTTCACGGTGGGCGTCCAGCAGGCGACCACGGGCGAGGAGTGGGCGCTCGAGCAGGACCTGGGAACCGTGCAGCTCGAGGACCTCGGCCTCCAGGTCGAGGCGCTGCGCGCGGGCCAGGTCGACGCGGTCGTCAACGACATCGCGGTGCTCGGCTCCTACGTCGACGACGAGCTCGAGATCGGCGCCCAGTTCCCGACGGGCGAGCAGTACGGCATCGGGGTGCGCACGGGCAACACGGCGCTCCTGGCGGCCGTCGACGCGACGCTCGAGCGCATCCGCAACGACGGCACTTACGACGCGCTGTACGAGCAGCACATCGGCACCGCGCCGACCGCGTGAGCCGGCTCCGATGACGACCACCCAGGCGGCCGCGGCCGCGCTCGCGACCGCGGGACGCACCCGGACGAGCCCGCGGCGACGCGCCCAGGTCTCGCGCGGCGTGCAGTACGGCGCGCTCCTCGTCGTCGTGGTCGTCGTCGCGGCGACCGCGGACTGGGGGCGTGTCGGTGCCGCGTTCGCCGACCCGGCGGCCGTGCGGGCGATCGCGCCCCTGCTCCCCCGCGCGGCCCTCAACACGGTCATCTACACGGTCGCCGCGTTCGCCGTCGGGCTCGGGCTCGGCCTCGTCCTCGCGCTCATGACGCTCTCGGGCGTGCGCGTGTGGCGCGTCCTGGCGACCGCGTACGTCGAGTTCTTCCGCGGCATCCCGGCGCTCCTCGTGGTCCTCGCCTTCGGCTACGCGATCCCGACGGCGTTCGAGGTCCGGTTCGACTCGGTCGTGCTCCAGATCGCCCTCGCACTCGGGCTGGTCTCGGCCGCGTACATCGCCGAGACGCTCCGCGCGGGCATCCAGGCCGTCCCGCGCGGGCAGGTCGAGGCGGCCCGGAGCCTCGGCATGTCGCCGACGGCGACCATGCTGCGCGTCGTCGTGCCGCAGGCGTTCCGGATCGTGCTCCCACCGCTGACCAACGAGGTCGTGCTGCTGCTCAAGGACACCTCGCTCGTCTTCGCGCTGGGCCTGGCGACGAGCGACTACGAGCTCACCAAGGTGGGCCGGAACGCCCTGAGCGACCCCGACGGCGGCCTCACGTCGATCGTCGCGGTCGGGCTCGTCTACCTCGTCCTGACCATCCCGCTCAGCACGCTCACGCGCCGGCTCGAGCGCACCACCGGACACCGGGGGCACGTGTGACCACGACAACGGCCGGGACGTCGGCCGCAGACGCACCCGCCGCTTCGACCGCGCCGGTCGTCGCGATCAGCGGCCTGCACAAGTCCTTCGGGCCACGCCACGTGCTCCGGGGCATCGACCTCGAGGTCGCCGCCGGGGAGGTCGTGTGCGTCATCGGCCCCTCCGGGTCGGGCAAGTCCACGCTGCTGCGCTGCGTCAACCTGCTCGAGCAGCCCACCGAGGGCACCGTGCACGTGCTGGGCGCCGAGGTGACCGACCCCGACGTGGACATCGACCTGGTCCGCACCCACGTCGGGATGGTCTTCCAGCAGTTCAACCTCTTCGGCCACCTCTCGGTGCTCGAGAACTGCACGCTCGCCCAGCGCACCGTGCTGCGGCGCTCTCGCGCCGAGGCCGAGGAGGTCGCGCGGCGCAACCTCGCGCTCGTCGGCCTCGCCGACCGGGCCGGCTCGACGCCCGGGCAGCTCTCGGGCGGGCAGCAGCAGCGCGTCGCCATCGCCCGCGCGCTGAGCATGGACCCGGCGCTCATGCTCTTCGACGAGCCGACGTCCGCCCTCGACCCCGAGCTGGTCGGGGACGTGCTCACCGTCATGCGGGACCTCGCCGAGGCCGGCATGACGATGGTGGTCGTCACGCACGAGATGGCGTTCGCGCGCGAGGTCGCCGACCGGGTCGTGTTCATGGACGAGGGCGTCGTCGTCGAGCAGGGCACGCCCGACCAGGTCATCGGGGCCCCCGCGCACGAGCGCACACGCTCCTTCCTGGCGCGCGTGCTCGACCCGACGCACCGCCACCCCGCGGCGGGCTGAGCACCCCGCGCCCGCCTCGCGGCCCGGTGCGTCGCCGGTCCGACCGGTGGGCGCGCCCTCCCCGGCGTTAGGGTCGCAGGACAGCCGGAACCGACCTGGAGAACCGCCCGTGCGCGAAGCATCGAGCCCGAGCCTGATCGACCACGACCCGACCCTGTCGATCCCGCGCCTGCTCGCCGCCCGGCTCGAGCGGTCCCCCGACGGGACGCTCGTCGAGCGCAAGCAGGGCCTGGGCGGCACGTGGACCAAGGTCAGCACCCGGACGTTCGTCGACCAGGTCAACGCCCTCGCCAAGGGCCTCGTGGCCCGGGGCGTCGAGGTGGGCGACCGGGTCTCCATCATGAGCCGGACGCGCTACGAGTGGACGCTGCTCGACTTCGCCGTCTGGGCCGCGGGCGGCGTGCCCGTGCCGGTGTACGAGACGTCGTCGGCCGAGCAGATCCGGTGGATCCTCGCCGACGCCGGCGTGCGTCTCGCCGTGGTCGAGACGACGGCGCACGCCGCGGCGACCGCCTCGGTCCGGGAGTCGCTCCCGGACCTCGACGACGTGCTCGTCATCGACGAGGGCGGGCTCGAGGCCCTGCGCGAGGCCGGGGAGCGCGTCGACGACGAGGAGGTCGAGCGGCGCAGCGCGGCCGCCGACATGGCCGACCTCGCCACGATCATCTACACGTCCGGCACGACGGGCAGCCCCAAGGGCGTCGAGCTGACGCACGGCAACTTCGTCTCGCTCTCGCTCGAGGGCGTGGCCGGGCTCGCCGACGTCGTGGCGAGGCCGACGTCGCGCACGCTGCTCTTCATGCCGCTCGCGCACGTGTTCGCCCGGTTCATCGAGGTGCTCTGCGTCGCGTCGGGCGCCGTGATCGGGCACACGCCGGACACCAAGAACCTGCTCGCCGACCTGGGCACGTTCCGGCCGACGTTCATCCTGGCCGTGCCGCGCGTGTTCGAGAAGGTCTACAACTCGGCCGAGCAGAAGGCGGCGAGCGGCGTGAAGCAGCGCCTGTTCCGCTGGGCCGCGCGCGCGTCGATCGCCTACTCGCGCGCGCTCGACGCGCCGGACGGCGCCCCGGCCGCGCTCAGGGCGCAGCACGCCCTCGCCGACCGGCTCGTGCTGCACCGGCTGCGCGCGGCGCTCGGCGGTGCGGCCGAGTTCGCCGTCTCGGGCGGCGCGCCGCTCGGTGAACGGCTCGGGCACTTCTACCGCGGCCTCGGGCTGCGCGTGCTCGAGGGCTACGGCCTCACCGAGACGACGGCGCCCACCGCGGTGAACCTGCCGGCCAGGACGAAGATCGGCACGGTCGGCCCGCCGTTCCCGGGCACCTCCGTCCGCATCGCCGACGACGGCGAGATCGAGATCGCCGGCCCGCACGTCTTCCGCGGCTACCGGGGCAACCCGGCGGCGACCGCCGACGCGCTCGTGGACGGCTGGTTCCGCACGGGCGACCTCGGCTCGCTCGACGACGACGGCTACCTGACGATCACCGGCCGCAAGAAGGAGATCATCGTGACGGCGGGCGGCAAGAACGTCGCGCCTGCGGTGCTCGAGGACCGCCTGCGCGCGCACCCGCTCGTGAGCCAGGTCGTCGTCGTGGGCGACGGCCGGCCGTTCATCGGCGCCCTGGTCACCCTCGACGCCGAGATGCTCCCCGGCTGGCTCGGCTCGCACGGCCTGCCGGCCATGGACCCGGCCGCTGCGTCCCGCAGCCACGCGGTGCTCGCCGCGCTCGACCGCGCCGTCGAGCGGGCCAACGAGGCCGTCTCGCGCGCCGAGTCGATCCGCAAGATCCACGTGCTCCCGAGCGACTTCACCGAGGCCAACGGGTACCTCACGCCGTCGCTCAAGGTGAAGCGCGCGCTGGTCCTCACGGACTTCGGGACGGAGATCGACAACCTCTACACCCGCTGACGCCGACCCGCCGGCGGGCCGCCCGCGGGCGGCCTGCCGGCGAGGCCGGGTCAGTGGCGGCGGTGGGTGTCCGCCGTGTAGCTCGGGGCGGCCTCGTGCGGGGTCGCGGCGTCGGTCCACCGCAGCAGCGCGCCGACGCCGTCGACGAGGTCCAGGCTCCCCTCCATGGCGAAGGTGAAGCCGGCGTCCTGCGCGATCGCGGCGCGCAGCACGACGATGTCGGCCCGCAGCTGACGCACCTCGCCGTCCGGCGCGCCGAGCGCGGTGACGTCCTCGCGCCGCACGCCGAGCTGCAGCGGGTCGCTCCCGCACCACAGCTGGCGCTCGTTGAGGCGCGCGACGGACGCCCCGGCGGCGTTGCGGATGACGACGAGCTCGGAGACCTGGCCCTTGCGCAGCACGTCGACGAGGTCGTCGAGCGACGTCACGGCCCCGTCACCGCGCCCGAGCGCCTCGCGCATGCGGTCGGCGACCACCTCGCGCCGCCGCGCCCGGTGCGCCTCGAGGACGGCGTGCACGTTCTCGGCGAACACGTCCTCCTTGACGCCGTCGGCCCGGGAGCCGCCCGGAACCTCGACGAGGATCTCCTTCGCGTGGTGCCCGACGTTCTCGCACAGGAGGGAGACGGCGCGGATGTCGCCCGTGACGAGCACGAGCTCGGGCCGGTGCTCGGCGACGACCTTGTCGACCTCGGCCGCGACCGCCTCCGCGTTGCGCTCCCACGAGTCCTGGACCCGCATCTGGAAGCGTCGATGGGCCCAGCCGCCACCGCCGAACTTGTGCAGCTCGTCGTGCCCGCCCTCGACGTGGTCCACGACGTCGCCCGGCTCGTGGCTGTCCGGGTCGGACCAGATGAGGTCCGCGCCCAGGCGGTCGATCTCGACGAGCAGGTACTTCACGGCCTCGTCGGCCGCCATGACGGCCGGGGACAGCGAGGGTGCGCCGTCGTGGAACGCCTCGTCGCGCACCGGCGGCTCGGCGAGCACGCGGTCCATGAGGATGCGGGAGCCCGACGCCACGATGTAGCGGCCGTGCGGCCCCGGCACGTGCGTCGGGCGCAGCACGACCTCCTCGATCGCCTGGAGCGTCTCGGCGGGCGCCCCGTCGCGCTCGAGCGCCCGTCGCATCCCGTTCCACCGGCTGCGGACCTCCCGGTCGCCGCCGGACTCGTCGCCACGTGTCACGTCGAGGCACACGGTGGTGAGCGGTCCGTCGTGGTGGATCAGGGGCTTCAGGGAGTCGAGCTTCATCAGGTCCTCACGATCTGGTCGCTGATGCCGGCCAGACGGCGCCGGCTCTCGGTTCTCCCCACCCTCTGCCAAACCGCCGCGCGGCGCCACCTGTTCAGGGACTTCTCCGACACCTCGGCGCCCGCCCCGTGCCACGGCGTCCGGGACGGACGACGAACGCCCCGCCACGGGGTGGCGGGGCGTTCGTGGTCGGTCGGTGCGTCTGGGGTCAGGCCGACTTCTCACGCGGCGTGCGCTTGGGCGCCGGCTCGCGCGGGACGATGGTCGGGTTGACGTTCTCGAGGACCGTCTCGCGGGTGACCACCACGCGGGCGATGTCGTCCCGGCTCGGGACGTCGAACATCACCTGCTGCAGCACCTCCTCGAGGATCGCGCGCAGGCCACGGGCACCCGTGCCGCGCAGGAGCGCCTGGTCGGCGACGGCCTCGACCGCGTCGGGCGTGAACTCGAGCTCGACCCCGTCGATCTCGAACATCCGCTGGTACTGCTTGATCAGCGCGTTCCGCGGCTCGGTGAGGATCCGCACGAGCGCCTGCTGGTCGAGCGGCGAGACCGTCGTGATGACCGGGACGCGACCGATGAACTCGGGGATGAGCCCGAACTTCAGCAGGTCCTCGGGCATGACGTCGCCGAACACGTCCGTGTCGTCGGCCGAGTGGAGCGGCGCACCGAAGCCGATGCCCCGACGCCCGGCGCGCGACGTGATGATCTCGTCGAGACCGGCGAAGGCGCCGGCGACGATGAACAGCACGTTCGTCGTGTCGATCTGGATGAACTCCTGGTGCGGGTGCTTGCGCCCGCCCTGCGGGGGCACCGACGCCGTCGTGCCCTCGAGGATCTTCAGCAGCGCCTGCTGGACGCCCTCGCCCGACACGTCGCGCGTGATCGACGGGTTCTCGCTCTTGCGGGCGATCTTGTCGACCTCGTCGATGTAGATGATGCCCGTCTCGGCCTTCTTGACGTCGTAGTCCGCGGCCTGGATGAGCTTGAGCAGGATGTTCTCGACGTCCTCGCCGACGTAGCCCGCCTCGGTCAGGGCCGTGGCGTCCGCGATGGCGAACGGGACGTTGAGCATCTTGGCCAGCGTCTGCGCGAGGTAGGTCTTGCCGCAGCCGGTGGGGCCGATGAGCAGGATGTTGGACTTCGCGAGCTCGACGGCGTCGGCATCGTTGCCCACGCGGCTCAGCTCACCGGCCTGGATGCGCTTGTAGTGGTTGTACACCGCGACCGCGAGCGACCGCTTCGCGGGCTCCTGCCCGACGATGTACTGCTCGAGGAAGTCGAAGATCTCGCGCGGCTTCGGGAGCTCGACCATGCCGACCTCGGTGGCCTCGGCGAGCTCCTCCTCGATGATCTCGTTGCACAGGTCGATGCACTCGTCGCAGATGTAGACGCCCGGCCCGGCGATGAGCTTCTTGACCTGCTTCTGGCTCTTCCCGCAGAAGGAGCACTTGAGCAGGTCAGCGCCGTCCCCGATGCGTGCCACTGCTTTCCCCTCCCTGGCGCCCGGTCCCGGGCCGCCTACGACCATTGCACACCACGCCGCGCGCGCTGTCAGCCCGCACGGGCCTGGCGGCGTGTCCTTCACCCGCCCGGGACGCGTGTCCCGGGCGGGCGTGATGTCTCAGGACGGGACGACGGCGGCCTTGCGGCTCTCGAGGACCTGGTCCACGAGACCGTACTCGCGCGCCTGCTCCGCGGAGAGGATCTTGTCGCGCTCGATGTCCTTGCGGACCTGCTCCACCTCGCGGCCCGAGTGGCGCGCGATCGTCTCCTCGAGCCACTCGCGCATCCGGATGAGCTCGTTGGCGTGGATCTCGATGTCCGACGCCTGCGCGTAGCCGCCGCCCTCCATCGCGGGCTGGTGGATGAGCACACGCGCGTTCGGCAGCGCGAGCCGCTTGCCCGGGGTGCCGGCGGCGAGCAGCACGGCGGCGGCCGAGGCCGCCTGACCGAGGCACACGGTCTGGATCTGCGGCTTGATGTACTGCATCGTGTCGTAGATCGCCGTCATCGCCGTGAACGAGCCGCCGGGCGAGTTGATGTACAGGATGATGTCGCGGTCCGGGTCCTGGCTCTCGAGCACGAGGAGCTGGGCCATGACGTCGTCGGCCGAGGCGTCGTCCACCTGCACGCCGAGGAAGATGATGCGGTCCTCGAAGAGCTTCGTGTACGGGTCCTGGCGCTTGAAGCCGTAGGCCGTCCGCTCCTCGAACTGGGGCAGGACGTAGCGCGACGACGGGGCGCCGTAGGGCAGCGCGGTGCCGCCGTGCGACCCCGCCAGGGCCGCGGCGCGGGAGATGAACTGGTGCTCGGTGCTCACGGGTGCTCCTCGGAGGTGTGGGGGGCCCGGGTCGCGCGGCCGCTGGGGGCCGGCGCGGGCCGGTGGGTGCGAGTCATGGCTGCGGTCAGGAGCTCGTGGTGCCGCCGCCGCCGGCCACCGACCCGGAGTGGGTCACGACGTGGTCGACGAAGCCGTACTCGAGCGCCTCCGAGGCCGTGAACCAGCGGTCCCGGTCGGAGTCGGTGTTGATCTGCTCGACGGACTTGCCCGTCTGCTCCGCGATGAGCTCCGCGAGCACCTTCTTCATGTGCAGGATGAGCTCGGCGTTGATCCGCACGTCCGTCGCGGTGCCGCCGATGCCGCCCGAGGGCTGGTGCATCATCACGCGGGCGTGGGGCGTCGCGTAGCGCTTGCCCTTGGCGCCCGAGGAGAGCAGGAACTGCCCCATCGACGCCGCCATGCCCATCGCGACCGTGGCGACGTCGGGCTGGATGTACTGCATGGTGTCGTAGATCGCCATGCCCGCCGTGATCGAGCCGCCCGGCGAGTTGATGTAGAGGTAGATGTCCTTCTCGGGGTCCTCCGCGGCGAGGAGCATCATCTGCGCGCAGATCGCGTTGGCGTTCTCGTCCCGCACCTCGGAGCCGAGCCAGATGATCCGCTCGCGCAGCAGCCGGTTGTAGATGTGGTCGTTGAGGCCCAGGTTCGGGCCGTCGCCCCGCGCGTCGCGCGGTGCTGCGTGGCTCGTCTCGTTCACGACTCTCCTCGTCCGTTCACCGTCGTCACCATCGAAAGTCCCGATGCCGGGCCGCGGTCGTCCGCGGTGCCCTCGTGGTGTGCAGTGACCCTAACGCGCGGCCACGACACTCCACGTCCCGGCTCGGCCCCGTTTCGCTGACGGCAGAGGTCCGGGTGATCACGGCCTGCACCGGGCGCCGCCACGGGGCGGGCACAGGAAGGGCCCCGCACCGGCAGGCGGTGCAGGGCCCCTTCCTGAGCGGCCGGTCAGGCCTTGGCGTCCTCGGCGGCCTCGTCCGACGCGGCGGCGTCGTCGGCGACCTCGGAGTCCGCGGCGAGCTCGTCGGCCACGTCCACGGCGTCCGCGTCCTCGTCGTCGCTGCCGATGTACTCCGACAGGTCCACCGGCGCGCCGGACCCGTCGACGACCGTCACCTGGCGCAGCGCCACGGCGACGGCCTTCGACCGGCCGACCTCGGCGACCATCGCGGGGATCTGGCCCTGCTCGTCGACCGTCTTGATGAAGGTGTTCGGGTCCATGCCGTACTGGCGCGATGCGCTCACGAGGTACTCGACGAGCTCGTTCTGCGAGACCCGGACCTCGAGCTGCTCGGCGAGCGTGTCGAGCAGGATCTGGTTGGCGAGCGCCTCACGTGCCTGGTCCCCCACCTCGGCGCGGTGCTCGTCGTCCTCGAGCCGGCCCTCGGACTCGAGGTGGCGGTGCACCTCGGCCTCGACGACGCCCGCGGGGACGGGGATCTCGACGCCGCCGCGCAGCTGCTCGAGGAGGAGGTCACGGGCCTGGACGGCCTGGTTCGAGGCCTTGATCCGCGCGGCCTGCTCGCGCAGGTCGGCACGGAGCTCCTCGAGCGTGTCGAACTCGCTCGCGAGCTGGGCGAACTCGTCGTCGGCCTCGGGGAGCTCGCGCGTCTTGACGGTCGTGGCCGTGACGGTGACCTGCGCCGCCTCGCCCGCACGCTCGCCGCCCGCGAGCGCGGTCTCGAACGTCGCGGTCTCGCCGGCCGAGAGCCCGGTGAGCGCCTCGTCGAGGCCCTCGAGCATGTTGCCGGACCCGATCTGGTAGGAGACGCCCGAGACCTGGTCGACCTCCTCGTCGTCGATCTTCGCGACGAGCTCGAGGACCACGTAGTCGCCCTCGGCGGCCGGGCGGTCGACGCCGACCAGCGTGCCGAACCGCTCGCGCAGCGCGTCGAGGCGCGCGTCCACGTCCTCGTCGCTGACCTCGACGTCGTCGACCGTCACGGTGAGGCCCGACAGCTCGGGGATCTCGACCACGGGACGCACCTCGACCTGCGCCGTGAAGCTCAGGCCGCCGTCGGCCTCGGTCAGCGCGGGGATCGCGGTGACCTCGATGTCCGGCTGGCCGAGCGGGCGCAGGTCCGCCTCGGTGATCGCCTGACGGTAGAAGCCGGCCATGCCGTCGTTGACGGCGTGCTCGATGACGGCCGCACGCCCCACCCGCTGGTCGAGGATGCGCGCCGGCACCTTGCCCTTGCGGAAGCCGGGGATCTGGACCTGCGAGCCGATGTGCTCGTACGCGTGGTCGATGCTCGGCTTCAGCTCGTCGTGGGACACCTCGACGGTCAGCTTGACCGTGGTGGCATCGATGGTCTCGACGGCGCTCTTCACAGCAGTGGTCTCCAACGGCTAGGACGGCCGGGAGGTCCCGGCGCTGGATGGTGCAGGGCGGTACTGGGTGCGGATCGGTACAGGCAGGGGCGCCCGACGGCAGATCCTGGGATGTGCGGGCAGGCGTGGGCCACGCTCAGCGCGTCGATCCTACGGCACCCCTACGGCACCGCGAGGCAGCCGTCGGTCGCCGATCGGCCGGACGGTCGGGATGGCGGGATTCGAACCCACGACCTTCCGCTCCCAAAGCGGACGCGCTACCAACCTGCGCCACATCCCGGCGGGCCCGCGTCTCAGCCGCGCGTGCACCGGCAGCCGAGGCTGCAGCGGAAGACTACTGCGGGCGACGACGGCGGGCGGCGCGACGGCGTCGTCGGTGCGGCTACCCTGGTCCCCGCCTCCCCTGCCGGGGACGCGTGCGGGCGTAGCTCAATGGTAGAGCCCCAGTCTTCCAAACTGGCTACGCGGGTTCGATTCCCGTCGCCCGCTCCAACGGACCGCCGGAGCCTGCGCCGTCGGGCGCCGCTAGCCTCTCGCGCATGGTCGCCACCAGCCCGCCTGCCGCCACGCGGTCCGAGCAGGCTGCACCGCGGGACGCGGGCGTCCTCCGCGAGGGCGCCTCGGTACTGCGGGACACGGGACGGCTCCTGGCTGCGCACTGGCCTGCACTGGTCCTGCTCGCCGTCCTCGTCGTGCTGTCCCGCGAGCTGCTGCTCGACGTCGCCGTGGTCGTCTCCCGGTCCTCCGGAGTCGTCAGCACGCTGGTCATGGCGGTGGTCCCCTTCTGCCAGCTGCTCGCCGTCGTGGGGATGCTCCTCGTGCTCCGGGGCCGGCACGCCCCGACGGCCGCGACCCCGGACGAGGCCGCGCCGCTCGACCCGGCGCACCCGCCGTCGCGCCGGGCCCGCCTGGCGCGCGGGGTGTCGGCGCTGGTCGTCGCGACGGCCGCCGTCCTCGTCCCGTTCCTCCTCGTCTACGAGCACGACGGCCAGCTCGGTCAGGACCTCCTCGCGCACGGCTTCGCCCTCGCCACCGACACCATCGCGCTCGAGGGCGACATCGACGAGCGCCTCACCGACGGCACGTCGGTCGTGGTGGTGGCGACCGTCGCCGTGGCGCTCGCCGCGCGGCGACTCCTCACCCTCCTCATCCGGCGGACGCCCGCAGCCCGCGAGGGTCGCCGAGCCCTCCTGCGCCTCGCCGCCGGCTACTGCGAGGCGGTCTGGGTGGTGCTCGGCTTCTACGTCGTCGCGGACACGCTCGGCTCGTTCGCCGGGTGGTGGTCGTCGCGAGCCGCGGGCGTCGCGGTCGCCGAGTGGTGGGAGGGCGTCGCCGGGACGCTGCCGCACCTCGCCGCCTGGGTCGCGGTCGCCCTGGCCGGGCTGGGTCTCCTGGTCAACGCCGCGGTGACCGGTCTCGTCATCCCCCTCGCGTGGCTCAACCTCGCCGCGGTCGTCTACGGCGTCGAGGCCACGAAGGTGCTGCACGCGCGCGACCTCGCGGCCCGCCGCCGGCTCGGCGCGGTCGTGAGCCGCGTCGGGGACGAGCGCACCGACCGCGCGCTCGCCCTGCTGACCGATCCCGAACGCCGGTTCGGTGCGGTGATCGGCGCCGCGGGCCTCATCGCCCGCGCGGGGTGGCGGCCCGTCCTCGTCGTCTGCCTCGTGTTCCTCGTCACCGACAACGTGGGCTTGCTCCTGTGGGAGGCCGCGCGCGTCGTCGTCGGGCCCGAGAGCCTCAACGCGTGGGTCGCGCTCGCGCCGTGGCTCGACACCGTCGGGACGGTCGCGTCGCGCGTCCTCACGCTCGCCCTCGTGGCGGCAGCGGCCAACGCGATCCTCGTCGGCCTGGGCCTGCCCGACGCGTTGCGCCTGCACGGCCGGCGGCCCCCCCCCGGACCGGGAGCCGTGCCTGCCGAGCCGGCGTCAGCGGCGGTCGACCGTGCGGAGGCGACGACCACCTGACGAGGTGGCGACCCCCGGGGGGTCGGCGAGTCGCGCGAGATCGGGGCGGCACCGCGCCGGCGATCAGGGGACAGGGAGAGCGGCGTACCGCGGGCCGAAGCCGGTCCCGTCGGTCGCCCAGGTCGAGAGCCGGACCTCGGCCGGCTCGGCCGACGCGGGGGTCACCACGAGCACCTCGCTCCGGAACACGTCCTCGCGCAGCTCGCCGCGGGAGCCGGGCTGCGCAGGCTCGGAACCCGGGTTGGGCATGCCGCACTGGATCGACCCGCTCTGGTACACCGGCATCGGCGGCACCTGCGCCGGCGCCGTGAACGAGCGGCCCTCGGTGTCGACCAGCGTGACGTCGCAGAGCCGGACGACGTCGCCCTCGCTCCGCGAGTCCACGACCACGAGCCACGCCGCGTACCCGGCCGGGGGCGACCACGTGCCGCCGTAGTCGTCCGGCATGGTGCGGACCCGCTCGAAGCTCACGAGACGCAGCATCGTGTCCTCGACGGACGCCCAGCCGCCCGGCCCGGGCGTCACGGCGATGTGGTTCTCGATCGCCCACCAGCCCTCGCGCGCGTCCTCGGAGGTCACCCACCCCAGGGCGCCCGCCGCGGGCACGAGCAGCGCCAGCGCGACGGCGTTGCGCCGCCACCACGCGCGCCGACCGGCCGGCCTCACCACGGCTCCTCCAGGACTGCCCGTGCGGGGAGGAGGACGGCGGGCTCGACCTCGTCGACCACGACGTCCACGTGCGCCCTCTGCCCGAGCTTGCCCTGGTAGAGCGGGTCGGCGACGACGGTCAGCCGTCCCAGCGCGTCCTCGGGCACCTCGAAGACCACCTCGGCGCGCACCGGCGAGGCAGGTTGCGGCTCGCCGAGGAAGCCGTGGTCGAGCCGATCCGTGGCGTCGTAGGTACGTCCCTCGGCGTCGACGAGCCGGAGCTCGGCCAGGGGCCCCGGCTGGTCGCCACCCGCGAACGAGACGTCGACCGCGACCCACACGCCTTGCGTCCGCACCTCCCCGCCGTACCCGTCGTCCGCCACCTTGCCCGCGCGTGCGCCGTGCACGACGACACCCCCCGGCCACACCGGGACCCGGTCGCCGACGCGCCCGGTCACGACGAAGGGCCGCGTGGTGGTCTCGTGCCTCTCGGCGTGGTTGATCACGAGCCCGCCGGCGAGCACGAGCACGGCAAGGGCGACGTGGATCAGGTGGCGCCTCATGGGGTGGCCCCGGCGAGGCCCGGCGGGAGCCTGTCGAGGCGGGGCAGGACGACGGTGCCGACGGGCTCGGGAGCAGCCCACAGGAGCACGTTCTGGCTGCGGCTGAAGTACTGCTCCGACCCGAGCAGGGTCAGCTCGAGCTCGTCAGGCACGTCGTCGACGTCCTCGACCGGCCACAGCAGCAGCATCTCCTCGGGCAGACCGGGGTGGACCTGCGGCCGGTCGGAGCCGTCCCGGAGCAGTACGGGCACGGGGAACAGAGAGGCGTCGTACTCGTCGAGCTCGGGCATGATCCCCGCGGGCACGTCCAGGACCTTTGGGACCGAGAGGAGCGTCTCGTCGCTCGTGCCCTCGACGAGCACCTCGACGGCGAGCCAGGCGGCCGCCTCCGCCTCCTCGAGCTGCTCCGCCCGCACGTCGTCGGTGACCAGGTGACCCGTGGGCGTGATCCGCACCGCACCCAGGTCGACCGTCTCGCCCGCCTGCGTGCGCACGTCCACGTCGACGGGCCGCAGCCCGCCCGTCAGTGCGAGCGCCGCGGTGGCGGCGGCCAGGACGCCGAGCGCGCCGGCGGCGGCGCGGGAGGGACGGCGGGTGCGCGGCGACGTCCAGAGGGTCACCAGCGGACCGGTTCCCGGAACCCGCACGTGCACCTCCTCGGGCGCCGACCGGAGCCGTCGGCGTGGACCCGCGCAGGGTAGCGCGGTCCGCCGCAGGGCTCTCCCGCTGACCGCCATCGCCTGCCGACGCCCACGTACGGGCGTGGCGCAGCCGCACCGGACGGCGGATTGCTGCCGTCGCTCGCCACGCGCTAGCGTCGGCGACCGTGCAGCGCGCGTGCGGAGGTGCCACCAGGACGCCCTGGCGTACCCGCACGGCCTCCGCACCCCGCCCGCCGCGCACCTCGTGCGTACGGCCGGGCACGGCACCGCGCCGTCGGTGCTGTCGCACCTCCTGTCGCTAGAGCGCCGGCCACGGACCGCTCGCGACCGCTGGGCCGTCCCCGTCCACCCCGGGAGCGCCCGTGCGGGTCGCCGCGCCGGACCGGCGCTCGCCCCGCCGACGCCCACCGCGCCGACGCGCGCGCGGCCGCCGCAGGAATGACCGTGGCCCCCGTGCCGTTCCGGTCAGCAGCAGCGACCATCATCACGACGCCCCGAACGCCGCACAGCACCGCCCGCCCCCGCCGGCACCGCCGGTCACCTGCCCCGCAGGTACGAGAGACGAGGAACCCCCATGGCCCGCATCTACGACGACGTCACGACGCTCATCGGCAACACCCCGCTGGTCCGCCTCAACCGCGTGACCGAGGGCGCCGGGGCGACCGTGGTCGCGAAGCTCGAGTTCTACAACCCGGCAAGCTCGGTCAAGGACCGCATCGGCGTCGCGATCATCGACGCGGCCGAGAAGTCCGGTGAGCTGCCCGCCGGCGGCACGATCGTCGAGGCGACGAGCGGCAACACCGGGATCGCCCTCGCCATGGTCGGCGCGGCCCGCGGGTACGACGTCGTCCTCACGATGCCCGAGACCATGTCCAAGGAGCGCCGGGCGCTGCTGCGGGCCTTCGGCGCGGAGCTGGTCCTCACGCCGGGCTCGGAGGGCATGAAGGGTGCCGTCGCGCGCGCCGAGGCGATCGCGGCGGAGCGGCCGGGCGCGGTCCTCGCGCGCCAGTTCGCCAACGCGGCCAACCCGGCGATCCACCGCGCGACGACGGCCGAGGAGATCTGGGCGGACACCGACGGCGGCGTCGACATCCTCGTCGCGGGCATCGGCACCGGCGGGACGATCACGGGCGTGGGGCAGGTGCTCAAGGAGCGCAAGCCGGGCGTCCAGATCATCGCGGTCGAGCCCGCCGAGTCGCCGATCCTCAACGGCGGCCAGCCGGGGCCCCACAAGATCCAGGGCCTGGGCGCGAACTTCGTCCCCGAGATCCTCGACACCTCCGTGTACGACGAGGTGATCGACGTCGACGCCGAGACGGCCGTGCGGGTCGCGCGTGAGACCGCGAAGCAGGAGGGCCTCCTCGTCGGCATCTCCTCCGGCGCCGCGATCCACGCCGCCGTCCAGGTCGCGAAGCGGCCCGAGAACGCGGGCAAGCTGATCGTCGTGGTGATCCCCTCGTTCGGCGAGCGCTACCTGACCTCCGTCCTCTACTCGGACCTGATGGACTGACACGTGGAGCATCTCTGGCGCTTCCTCGGGGTCCTGCGCGAGGACCTGCACGCCGCCCGACGGCGTGATCCCGCCGCGCGCAGCCTCGTCGAGGTCGCCCTCGGCTACCCGGGCGTCCACGCCGTGTGGGCGTACCGGGTGGCCCACCGCATGTGGCGCGAGCCCGGGCTGCGGCTGCTCGCGCGGCTGCTCTCCCAGGCGACCCGCGCGGCGACGGGCATCGAGATCCACCCCGGGGCCCAGCTCGGCCGGCGGCTCTTCATCGACCACGGCATGGGGATCGTCGTCGGCGAGACCGCCGTCGTGGGCGACGACGTCGTCCTGTTCCACGGCGCGACGCTCGGCGGCAAGGCCATGCGCCGCGGCAAGCGTCACCCCACGCTCGGCGACGACGTCGTCGTGGGTGCGGGCGCGAAGGTCCTGGGCCCCGTGTGGGTGGGTGACGGCGCGCAGATCGGCGCCAACGCCGTCGTGGTCAAGGACGTGCCGGCGGGCGCCGTGGCCGTGGGGGTCCCCGCGGTCGTCCGGACCCGACCGCAGCCGTCGCCGGCGGCGGACCTCGTCGAGGACCCCGCGATCTACATCTGACCCCGTCCGGTCCTCGCGCCAGGAGGCCGCCCACCCGCTCGGGTGGGCGGCCTCGTGCGTCAGGCGGCTTGGACAAGTTGTTCTAGTTGTCATCTAACAACTATGCTCTTGCCATGCTCTTCCGCATCGACCCCGGCGCCCCCGAGCCGCTCTTCGCGCAGCTCGCCGGCCAGGTGCGCTCGGCCGTCGCCGGCGGCGCCCTGGCCCCGGGTGAGCGCCTGCCGTCGGCCCGCGACCTCGCGGCGTCGCTCGACGTCAACCTGCACACCGTCCTGCGCGCGTACCAGGACCTGCGCGACGAGGGGCTGATCGAGCTCCGGCGTGGGCGCGGCGCCGTCGTGAGCGCGCGCCCCGCGACCGACTACGCACCGCTGCACGCGGCGATCGCCGAGGTGGTCGCGACCTCGCGCCGGCTCGGCGTCGCCCCCGAGACCACGACCGCCCTGCTCAAGGAGGCCCTGCGATGACCGCACCACCCCGCCTGCCCGCCGGCCGACGCAGGACGACGGCGCTCCTCACGATCGCGGTCCCCACCCTGCTCGTCGCCGGCGCCGCGGGCCTCACGCTGACGTGGCGCGCGCAGCTGCCCGACCCGGTCGCGATCCACTGGGGTCCCGGCGGCGCCGACGGGTTCGCGAGCCTCGAGGTGTTCGCCGGCCTGACCGTCGTCGGCGTCGTCGCGATGTCCGGTCTGATGTACGCGCTCACGGTCCTGCTGGGCGGCCAGGCTGTCACGCGGCGCGTGCTGCACGCGGCCGCCGTGTGGTCCGGCGCGTTCCTCGCCGGAGTCCTGATCACCACGGTGTCCGCCCAGCGCGGGCTCGCCGACGCGTCGGCCGCCGAGCCGGGTGACGCCGCGATGGCCTGGGCGCTCGTGACCGCCACGGTGCTCGCCGGTCTCGTCGCCGCCCTCACTCCCGGGGACGAGAGCCGCCCTGCGGCCGGCCCGGTCCCCGGCGACGCGCCGCGGGTCGCGCTCGGCGCGGGCGAGCACGCCGTGTGGGTGCGCGAGGTCGGCCGACGGACCGCCGTGCCCGCCGCGGCCGCGGCGCTCGTCTTCGCCGTCGTCATCGGCGCGATCTCAGGTCTGTGGTGGTTCGCCGGGGTGCTCGGTGTCGTGCTCGCAGCCCTGCTCGTCACCGTGCTGCGCTGGACGGTCACCGTGGACGCCACGGGCCTGACCGCGCGGTCGCTGCTGCGGCGCCCGAGCCTGCGCGTGCCGATCGACGAGGTGGAGCACGCCGCCGTGGTCGAGGTCGACCCGCTGCGCGAGTTCGGTGGCTGGGGCCTGCGGATCGGCCGTGACGGCCGCACCGGGGTCGTCCTGCGCCGTGGTACGGCCATCGAGGTGCACCGGGGCGGCGGGGCCGTCGTCGTCGTGACGGCGCCCGATGCCGCCACCGGGGCAGCCCTGCTCAACACGTTCGCCGCGCGGCGCGGCGCAGGAGCCACCCCGGCCCCCTAGCGTGGCGCCGTGCGCGCACCCGACCAGACCACGACGGCGGGTGTCGTCACCGCGGTCGTGGGCTTCACGAGCGCGTTCGCCGTCGTGCTGGCCGGGCTGCGCGCCGTGGGTGCGGACGCGGCCGAGGCGTCGTCGGGGCTCATGGCGGTGACCGTCGCGATGGGCCTCGCGACCGTGCTGCTCGCCGCGCGCACGCGGCTGCCGGTCACGGTGGCCTGGTCGACGCCGGGCGCGGCGCTCCTCGTCACGACCGGCGCGGTCGACGGAGGGTGGCCGGCCGCGGTCGGGGCGTTCGCGGTGTGCGGCGCCCTCCTGGCCGCGGTCGGGCTCGTGCGGCCGCTCGCCGACGCCGTCCGACGGATCCCGGCCACGCTCGCGGCCGCGATGCTCGCGGGCGTCCTCGTCGACCTGTGCCTGGCGCCCGTGCGGGGCCTCGCCGAGGCGCCGGCGCTCGTCGCCCCGGTCGTGCTCGTCTGGGCGGTGCTGCTGCGGCTGGCGCCGCGCTGGGCGGCGCCCGCCGCGCTCGTCGTGGCGGCCGCGCTCGCGTTCACGTCGCCCGAGGTCCGCGGCCTCGGTGCGCAGGCGTGGCTGCCGAGCCTCGTCTGGACGACGCCCGAGCTCACGCCGGCGTCCGTCGTCTCGATCGCGGTCCCGCTGTTCGTGGTGACGATGGCGTCGCAGAACCTGCCGGGCGTCGCGGTCCTCGCGGGGTTCGGGTACACCGCGCCGCTGCGCCCCGTGCTGCTGACCACGGGTCTCGGCACCGTGCTCGCCGCACCCCTCGGCGGTCACGCGATCAACCTCGCGGCGATCAGCGCCGCCCTCGCGGCCGGTCCGGAGGCCGGTCCCGACCCGGCACGACGCTGGCGGGCGGCCGTGACCGCGGGCATCGGGTACGTGCTCCTCGGGCTGGGCTCCGCCGGGGTCGCGGCCGTCGCGCTGGCGGCGCCCGGCGGCCTCGTCGAGGCGGCGGCCGGCCTCGCCC
>NZ_JACVQL010000055.1 GCF_019733465.1 Actinotalea ferrariae
GCGCGGCACGAGCGCCCGGGTGCGGCAGGGGGAGCGCCGGCCGCGACCGGGGCGCCGGTGGACGGGTCCGCCGCGCACGGGCCCGCGACGCACCCGCCCGCCGGGCACGACGCGACCCCGCCGGGGACACCGGCCGACGACCACGACGCGTGGGACTCGCTCACGCGCGGCGAGGACCCGACCTAGACGCCCGGTGCGCGGCGCTGCGCCGCCGTGCACGAGGTTGGATAGGCTCACGACCACTCCACGAAAGGCACGTACGCATGCGTGAGACCCACGACCGCTCCGGCGAAGTGAACTACCTGCCGCCGGCTGCCCCGCCCCGCAACCACGGGCACACGACGGCTGCCTGGGTCACCGTGACCCTGGTCCTGCTCGGTGGCGCCGTGGCGGCGATCGGGATGGTCGTCGCGGAGCAGTGGATGCTCGTGGTCGGCATCGGCATCATCGTGGTGGCCCTCGTCCTCGGACGCGTGCTGAAGATGCTCGGTTTCGGTCAGCCCGGCCAGCGCGCCGGTCAGCACGACGCGGACAAGGCCGCGTCGTGACATCGACACCCTCAGGAGCGAGTGCATGAGCACACCCCCCGGCCCCCAGGAGCCCACGGGACCCGAGTCGCCGTACGGCTCGACGCCCCCGTCCTACGGCTCGGCGCCGCCCCCGCCCGCGTACGGTGGTGGCGGTGGCTACCAGCCCGCGGGCTCGCCGCCCCCGAACTACCTCGTCTGGGCCATCATCTCGGTCTTCCTGTGCTGGCCGCTGGCCATCCCGGCGATCGTCTTCTCGACCCAGGTGAACTCCAAGTGGGCGCAGGGTGACGCCGCCGGCGCCGCCGACTCGTCGCGCAAGGCGAAGCAGTTCGCCCTCTGGGCGACCATCCTCGGTGGCATCGTCATCGTGCTCTACATCGCGCTCGCGGCCGCGGGCGTCATCACGGCGGCCACCACGGGCACGACGTACTGAGGCACGACGACGCATGACAGCAGGACGGGCGTGACGGCGCCGTGCGACGAGCCGTCCTCGCGCCCCTGACGACGGCCGCGGCGGCCACCGCCGCGGCCGTCGTCGTCCTCGCCCTCGACCCCTACGAGCCCGGGCACTTCCCGACCTGCCCGGTGCTCGCGCTGACCGGGTTCTTCTGCACCGGCTGCGGGACCATGCGCGCGGTGCACAGCCTGCTGCACCTCGACGTCGCCGGAGCCTGGGACATGAACCCGCTCCTGCTGCTCCTCGCGCCCTTCGCCGTCGCGACGTGGGTCGCGTGGACGGTCCGTGCGTGGAGCGGGCGGCCGCGCCGGTGGGCGGCCCCCCCGTGGGCGATCGCCACGGTGCTCGTCGTCCTCGTGGCGTTCACCGTGCTCCGCAACGTCCCCGCGCTCGGGCCGTGGCTCGCGCCGTGACGCGGGCGTGACGCCTGCGTGACGCCTGCGTGGCGGTCCCAGCACGTGGGCGTGGCGGGGGCGTCCCCCGGGCGGCCCTACGATGACCCGGACGGGTTCGCGGGGGTGGGCCCGCGGGGAGGTGGCGACATGACGGTCCTCGAGGACATCATCGCGGGGGTCCGTGCGGACCTCGCCGAGCGTGAGGAGCGGGTGCCGCTCGCCGCGGTCAAGGAGCGCGCTGCACGCGTGCCCGACGCCAAGGAGTGCAAGCTCCACGACGAGGCCGCCGTGGCGGTCATCGCGGAGGTCAAGCGCTCGAGCCCCAGCAAGGGGTCGCTCGCGTCGATCGACGACCCGGCCGCGCTCGCGGCCGAGTACGAGTCGGGCGGTGCCGCGGCGATCTCCGTCCTCACCGAGCAGCGCCGCTTCGGTGGGAGCCTGGCGGACCTGGACGCGGTGCGCGCGTCGGTCGACGTGCCCGTGCTCCGCAAGGACTTCATCGTCACGCCCTACCAGGTGTGGGAGGCCCGGGCGCACGGCGCCGACCTCTGCCTGCTCATCGTCGCCGCGCTCGAGCAGACGGTGCTCACGTCGCTCGTCGAGCGCGTGCACTCCCTCGGGATGACGGCGCTCGTCGAGGTGCACGACGTCGACGAGGTGAGCCGCGCGCTCGACGCGGGGGCGCGCTGCATCGGCGTCAACGCCCGCAACCTCAAGAACCTCGAGGTGGACCGCACGACCTTCGCCCGCGTCGCCCCGATGATCCCCGACGGCGTCGTGCGCATCGCCGAGTCGGGCGTGCGCGGGCCGCACGACGTCATGGACTACGCGCGGTCCGGTGCCGACGCCGTGCTCGTGGGGGAGTCCCTCGTCACGGGCCGCGACCCCCGCGCGGCGGTCGCCGACCTCGTGGCCGCGGGCGCCCACCCGTCGCTGCGGGCGGTGCGTCAGTGACCGGCCGCGAGCAGGCCGCGCAGCACCTCGCCGAGCCCGAGCCGGTCGAGCCCGGTCCCGTCACGTCCGAGGCGGGCTTCGGCCCGTACTTCGGCGACTTCGGCGGGCGGTTCGTGCCCGAGGCGCTCATCGAGGCGCTCGACGAGCTCGACACCGAGTACAGCAAGGCGAAGGCGGACCCCGCGTTCGCCGACGAGCTGCTGCGCCTGCACCGCACCTACACGGGCCGGCCGAGCATCATCACCGAGGTGCCGCGCTTCGCGGAGCACTGCGGCGGCGTGCGCGTGATCCTCAAGCGCGAGGACCTCAACCACACCGGCTCGCACAAGATCAACAACGTGCTCGGCCAGGCGCTGCTCACCAAGCGGCTCGGCAAGAAGCGCGTCATCGCCGAGACCGGCGCGGGCCAGCACGGCGTCGCGACGGCGACCGCCGCAGCGCTGTTCGACCTCGACTGCACCATCTACATGGGCGAGGAGGACACGCGGCGCCAGGCGCTCAACGTCGCCCGCATGCGGCTGCTCGGCGCCACGGTCGTGCCGGTCACGACCGGCTCGCGCACGCTCAAGGACGCGATCAACGAGGCGCTCCGCGACTGGGTGACGAACGTCGGCACCACCAACTACGTCTTCGGCACCGTCGCCGGCCCGCACCCCTTCCCGGCGATGGTCCGCGACCTCCAGCGGATCATCGGCGTCGAGGCACGGCAGCAGGTGCTCGACCTCACGGGCCGCCTGCCCGACGTCGTCGCCGCGTGCGTGGGCGGCGGGTCGAACGCGATCGGCATCTTCCACGCGTTCCTCGACGACGCGTCGGTGCGCCTGGTCGGCCTCGAGGCCGGCGGCGACGGCGTGGACACCGGGCGGCACGCGGCGACCCTCACCGGGGGTGCGCCCGGCGTGCTCCACGGCGCGCGCTCCTACCTGCTCCAGGACGAGGACGGCCAGACGATCGAGAGCCACTCGATCTCCGCCGGGCTCGACTACCCGGGGGTCGGGCCCGAGCACTCGTGGCTCGCCACCACGGGCCGCGCCGAGTACCGCCCGATCACCGACGCGCAGGCGATGGAGGCGTTCCGGCTGCTGTGCCGGACCGAGGGGATCATCCCCGCGATCGAGTCCTCGCACGCCCTCGCCGGGGCGATGCAGCTGGGCCGCGAGGCTGCCGCGGAGGGCCGCACGGACGAGGTCCTGCTCGTCAACCTCAGCGGCCGCGGCGACAAGGACGTCGAGACGGCGGCGAGCTGGTTCTCGCTGCTCGACGAGGAGGGCAGCCGGTGACGGGCACGAGCCACGAGGTCGCCTCGCGCACCGCCGCGACCCTCGACCGCACGGCGGCCGAGGGCCGCGCGGCGCTCGTCGGGTACCTGCCGGTCGGCTTCCCCGACGTCGACGCGTCGATCGAGGCGGCGCGCGCGATGGTCGACGCCGGCGTCGACGTCGTCGAGCTCGGGGTCCCGTACTCCGACCCCGTGATGGACGGACCGCTCATCCAGCGCGCCGTCGAGCACGCGCTCGCGGGCGGCGTCCGGGTGCGGGACACGCTGCGGGCGGTCGAGGCGGTCGCCGCGACGGGCGCACCCGTCCTCGTCATGACCTACTGGAACCCGGTCGTCCGGTACGGCGTCGAGGCGTTCGCGCGCGACATCGCCGCGGCGGGCGGGGCCGGCCTCATCACGCCCGACCTGATCCCGGACGAGGCAGGGGAGTGGCTCGAGGCGTCCGACCGCCACGGGCTCGACCGCGTCTTCCTCGTCGCGCCGAGCTCGACGACGGAGCGGCTCTCCCTCACGGCGCGGGCCGCACGCGGGTTCGTCTACGCCGCCTCGACCATGGGCGTCACGGGCACGCGCGCCTCCGTGGGCGCCGACGCCGAGCGGCTGGTCGCGGACACGCGTCGCGGCGGCGCCGAGCGCGTCTGCGTGGGCCTCGGCGTGAGCACGGCGGAGCAGGCGGCGGAGGTCGGACGGTACGCCGACGGCGTCATCGTCGGGAGCGCCTTCGTGCGTCCGCTCGTCGAGGCGAGCACGGCGGCCGAGGGCCGGGACGGGCTCGCCGAGGTCGTGCGCGACCTCGCCGAGGGAGTCCGGACGGCGCGCGGATGATCTCGTCCGCCGCGGCCGCCCTCGCGCTGGCCGCCGGCCGGCTGCCGGCGGAGATCCCCAGCCCGCCCCAGCACACCTGGTACCTCGGACCCTTCCCGCTCCGCGCCTACGCGCTGTCGATCATGGCGGGGATCCTCGTCGCGCTGTGGCTCACCCGCCGCCGGTGGGTCGAGCGCGGCGGGGACGCCGACACGGTGCTCGAGATCGTCTTCTGGGCGGTGCCCTTCGGCATCGTCGGCGGCCGCATCTACCACGTGCTGAGCTCGCCCGACGCCTACTTCGGGCCCGACGGCGACCCCGTGCGCGCGCTCGCGATCTGGGAGGGCGGCCTCGGCATCTGGGGTGCCATCGCGCTCGGTGCCGTCGGCGCCTGGATCGGCACGCGGCGGCAGGGGGTCCGCTTCGCGGTCTTCGCGGACGCCGTCGCGCCCGGGCTGCTCGTGGCGCAGGCGATCGGGCGGCTGGGCAACTGGTTCAACCAGGAGCTCTTCGGCGGCCCGACGACCCTGCCGTGGGGCCTGCGGATCGACCCCGACGGGCCCACGTTCCCCGACGGCTACCCGGCGGACACGCTGTTCCACCCGACGTTCCTCTACGAGCTCGTGTGGAACCTCGCCTGCGCCGCGCTCCTGCTGCGGCTCGACCGCCGGTTCCGCCTGGGCCACGGGCGCGTCTTCTTCCTCTACGTGATGCTCTACACCGCCGGCCGGCTGTGGGTCGAGCTGCTCCGGATCGACCCGGCCGAGCAGGTGCTCGGGCTCCGGCTGAACGTCTGGACGTCGATCCTGGTGTTCCTCGGCGCGCTGGTAGCCTTCGTGCTGGTCGGACGTCGTCACCCCGGACGCGAGACCACGGTCGAGGTCGACGAGGACCGGCCGGGAGCGTCGCGCAACGCCGCGGCGGAACCGGAGCCGGACACCCCCGAGACCTCCGATGCCACCACGGGCACCGACCCCCGGGGGACCGTGACGCAGACGACCGAGACGGACGCGGCCGACGAGCCGGCGACCCGCTCGGGGAACCAGCGCTGAATCAAGCGCTCACCAGGCGCTCACCAAGCGCCCAGCAGGACCGCACGTGGGGCTGGTGACATATGTCACCCGCGAGAGGGGCGACGGACCCCGAGCGCTGCGGGTATGTTCACCACGCTTTTGGGCCGACGGCGTCCCGCATCCCCTTGACCCAGTTGCCCGGACGCCACGTCCGGGTCCAGCGAGGACGGTGACCATGAGCCGAGCGCTCCACCACACCGCGGCACCCGAGGCGGCCGGTCTGTACGACCCGGCGGCCGAGCACGACGCGTGCGGGGTCGCCTTCGTCGCCACGCTCCGGGGCACCCCGGGCCGCGACATCGTGGACGCCGCGCTCACGGCGCTGCTCAACCTCGACCACCGCGGCGCCGTCGGCGCCGAGACGGACAGCGGCGACGGCGCCGGCATCCTCACCCAGATCCCCGACGCCTTCCTCCGGGACGTCGTCGACGCGGAGCTGCCGGGCGCCGGTCGCTACGCGATCGGCATGGCGTTCCTCCCGACGGACACCGACGCGCTGCAGCACGCCGTCGAGGGCATCGAGAAGCTCGTCGTCGACGAGGGGCTCGAGCTGCTCGCCTGGCGCGACGTGCCCGTGACCGCGGGTCTCGTGGGCCCGACGGCCCGGGCGAGCATGCCCGTCTTCCGCCAGCTCGTCGTCGCCGACCCGGCGCGCGAGCTCGCCGGCATCGACCTGGACCGGCGGGCGTTCCGTGTCCGCAAGCGGGCGGAGCGCGAGCTCGGCGTGTACTTCGCGTCCCTGTCGGCGCGCACCCTGACCTACAAGGGCATGCTCACGACGGCGCAGCTCGAGCCCTTCTTCCCCGACCTGTCCGACCCGCGCTACGCGTCCGAGCTCGCGCTCGTGCACTCGCGGTTCTCGACCAACACGTTCCCGTCCTGGCCGCTGGCCCAGCCGTTCCGGCTGCTCGCGCACAACGGCGAGATCAACACGGTCCGCGGCAACCGGAACTGGATCGCGGCCCGCCAGTCGACGCTCGCGAGCGACGCCCTCGGCGACCTCCAGCCGCTCCTGCCGGTGTGCAGCCCGGGCAGCAGCGACTCCGGCACGTTCGACGAGGTGCTCGAGCTGCTCCACCTCGCGGGCCGCAGCCTGCCGCACGCCGTGCTCATGATGGTCCCGGAGGCGTGGGAGAACCACACCGAGATGGACCCGGACCGGCGCGCCTTCTACGAGTACCACGCGAGCCTCATGGAGCCGTGGGACGGCCCCGCCGCGCTGACGTTCACGGACGGCACGCTCATCGGTGCGGTGCTGGACCGCAACGGCCTGCGCCCCGGGCGGTACTGGATCACCGACGACGGCCTCGTCGTGCTCGCGAGCGAGACCGGCGTGCTGGACCTCGACCCGGCGACGATCGTCCGCAAGGGCCGGCTCGAGCCGGGCCGCATGTTCCTCGTCGACACGGGTGCCGGGCGTGTCATCGCCGACGACGAGATCAAGGCCCAGCTCGCGGCCCAGCGTCCCTACGCGCAGTGGGTCGCGGACCACTCGATCTTCCTCGACCAGCTGCCCGAGCGTGAGCACGTGCAGCACAGCCCTGCGTCGGTGCGCCGTCGTCAGCGCGCGTTCGGGTACACCGAGGAGGAGCTCAAGATCCTCCTCTCGCCGATGGCGGCGACGGGCGGCGAGCCGCTCGGCGCCATGGGCTCCGACACGCCGGTCGCCGTGCTTTCCTCGCGGCCCCGGCTCCTGTTCGACTACTTCACCCAGATGTTCGCGCAGGTCACCAACCCGCCGCTGGACGCCATCCGCGAGGAGCTGGTCACCTCGATCGGCGGCGCGATCGGCCCCGAGCCGAACCTCCTCGCCGACGTGCCCGAGCACGCCCGCAAGCTCGTGCTGCCCTTCCCGGTGCTCGACAACGACCAGCTCGCCAAGATCGTCCGGATCGACCGCGACCCGGCGATGGCGGGCGTCTTCCGCTCCGCGATCGTCCGCGGCCTGTACAAGGTCGACGGCGGCGAGGAGGCCCTGCGGACGCGGCTCGAGGAGATCTTCGAGCAGGTGGACCGCGCGGTCGACGACGGCGTCAGCTTCATCGTCCTGTCCGACCGCCACTCCGACGCGGACAACGCCCCGATCCCGTCCCTGCTGCTCTCGAGCGCGGTGCACCACCACCTCCTGCGCCGGCACACGCGGACGCGGGTGAGCCTCGTGGTCGAGGCGGGCGACGTGCGCGAGGTGCACCACGTCGCGCTGCTCATCGGCTACGGCGCCGCGGCCATCAACCCGTACCTGGCCATGGAGTCGGTCGAGGCCCTCGCGCTCGACGGGTCGCTCGGCGCGGTCTCGCCCGAGAAGGCCGTCGCGAACCTCATCAAGGCGCTCGGCAAGGGCGTGCTCAAGGTCATGAGCAAGATGGGCATCTCGACGATCGCGTCGTACCGCGGCGCGCAGGTGTTCGAGGCGCTCGGCCTGTCCCAGGAGGTCGTGGACCGCTACTTCGCGGGCACGACGAGCCGGCTCGGCGGCATCGGCCTCGACGTCATCGCGGCGGAGGTCGCGGCGCGCCACGCCGACGCGTACCCGGCGAGCGGCAACCCCCAGGCCCACCGCCGGCTCGACGTCGGCGGCGAGTACCAGTGGCGCCGGGACGCCGAGATCCACCTGTTCGACCCCGAGACGGTCTTCCGGCTGCAGCACTCGACCCGCACGCGTCAGCTCGACGTGTTCCGCCAGTACACGCGCCGCGTCGACGACCAGGCGAACCGCCTGGCGACGCTGCGCGGGCTGCTGACCTTCGCCGAGGGCGTGCGTCCGCCGGTCCCGCTCGACGAGGTCGAGCCGGTCAGCGAGATCGTCAAGCGGTTCAACACGGGCGCGATGTCCTACGGGTCCATCTCGGCCGAGGCGCACGAGACGCTCGCCGTCGCGATGAACCGCCTGGGCGGACGCTCGAACACGGGCGAGGGCGGCGAGGACCCGGCGCGCCTGCACGACCCGGAGCGCCGGTCCGCGATCAAGCAGATCGCGTCGGGCCGGTTCGGGGTCACCGCCGACTACCTCACGAACGCCGACGACCTGCAGATCAAGATGGCGCAGGGCGCCAAGCCGGGCGAGGGCGGTCAGCTGCCGGGCAACAAGGTGTACCCGTGGATCGCCGCGACGCGGCACTCCACGCCCGGCGTCGGCCTCATCTCGCCGCCGCCGCACCACGACATCTACTCGATCGAGGACCTCGCCCAGCTCATCCACGACCTCAAGAACGCCAACCCCGCGGCGCGGGTGCACGTCAAGCTCGTGAGCGAGTTCGGCGTGGGGACGGTCGCGGCCGGTGTCGCCAAGGCGCACGCCGACGTCGTCCTCGTCTCGGGGCACGACGGCGGCACGGGCGCGAGCCCGCTGACGTCCCTCAAGCACGCGGGGACGCCGTGGGAGATCGGCCTGGCCGAGGCCCAGCAGACGCTCGTGCTCAACAACCTGCGCGACCGCGTCGTCGTCCAGGTCGACGGCCAGATGAAGACCGGGCGCGACGTCGTCGTCGGCGCGCTGCTCGGGGCCGAGGAGTTCGGGTTCGCGACCGCACCCCTGGTCGTCAGCGGGTGCATCATGATGCGCGTCTGCCACCTCGACACCTGCCCCGTGGGCGTCGCGACGCAGAACCCCGAGCTGCGGGCCCGCTTCACGGGCAAGCCCGAGTTCGTCGAGACGTTCTTCGAGTTCATCGCGACCGAGGTGCGCGAGTACCTCGCGAGCCTCGGCTTCCGGTCGATCGCGGAGGCCGTCGGCCACGTCGAGGCCCTCGACACGCGCGCGGCGGTGGACCACTGGAAGGCCGCCGGTCTCGACCTCGGGCCCGTGCTCGCGCGGCCCGAGCCGGTGCCGGGCTCGTCGCTGCGCAACACCTCGGTGCAGGACCACGGCCTGCACAAGGCGCTCGACAACCAGCTCGTGGCCATGGCCGCCGACGCGCTCGAGCGCGCCGAGCCCGTGCGCATCGCGCTGCCCGTGCGCAACGTTAACCGCACGGTCGGCACGATGCTCGGCCACGAGGTGACCAAGCGGTACGGCGGCGACGGCCTCGCCCCGGACACGATCGACGTCACGCTGACGGGCTCCGCGGGTCAGTCGCTCGGTGCCTTCCTGCCCCGCGGCATCACGCTGCGGCTCTTCGGCGACGCGAACGACTACGTCGGCAAGGGTCTCTCGGGCGGCCGGATCCTGGTCCGCCCGGACAAGGCCGCGGTCCTCTCGGGCGACCGCGACGTCATCGCGGGCAACGTCATCGGCTACGGCGCGACGTCCGGGCAGATCTTCCTGCGCGGCGTCGTCGGCGAGCGGTTCGCCGTGCGCAACTCGGGCGCGACGCTCGTCGTCCAGGGCGTCGGCGACCACGCCTGCGAGTACATGACGGGCGGGACGGTCCTCATCCTGGGCCGCACCGGGCGCAACCTCGGCGCCGGCATGTCCGGCGGGCGGGCGTACGTGCTCGACCTGCGGCGCGAGGCGGTCAACGCCCCGGCGCTCGCCGCGGGGGAGCTCTCCCTCTCGCCGCTCGACGAGCAGGACGCCGTCGTGGTCGAGGGCCTGCTGCGCACCCACCACGAGGAGACCGGGTCACCCCGGGCCGCCGAGCTGCTCGACGACCTGCCCGCGGCCCTCGCGCGGTTCACGCGCGTGCTGCCCACCGAGTACGAGCGCATGCTCGCCACCCTCGCCGCCGCCGAGGAGCAGGGTCTCGACCCCGCGGCCCCCGGCGTGTGGGACCAGATCCTGGAGGTGTCCCGTGGCTGACCCCCGCGGTTTCCTGAAGGTGCGGGACCGTGAGCTCCCGCCCAGCCGGCCCGTGCCCGTCCGGCTCATGGACTGGCGCGAGGTCACGGAGCACCGCACGGCCGCCGAGAGCGCCGAGCACGGTGCGATGCTGCACGCCCAGGCCGGGCGCTGCATGGACTGCGGCATCCCGTTCTGCCACCAGGGCTGCCCGCTCGGGAACCTCATCCCCGACTGGAACGACCTGGTCTGGAAGGACCAGTGGGCCGAGGCGAGCGACCGCCTGCACCAGACGAACAACTTCCCCGAGTTCACGGGCCGCATCTGCCCGGCGCCGTGCGAGTCGTCGTGCGTGCTCGGCATCTCGCAGCCGCCGGTCACGATCAAGAACATCGAGGTGGCCATCGCGGACGAGGCGTTCGCGCGCGGCTACGTCACGCCGCAGGTGCCGCACTTCCTCACGGGCAGCACTGTGGCCGTCGTCGGCTCCGGGCCTGCGGGTCTCGCGGCCGCCCAGCAGCTGACGCGCGCCGGTCACACGGTGGCCGTCTTCGAGCGGGACGCCCGCATCGGCGGCCTGCTCCGCTACGGCGTGCCCGACTTCAAGCTCGAGAAGGAGCTCATCGACCGGCGCGTCGCCCAGATGAAGGAGGAGGGCACGCGCTTCCGGCCGGGTGTCGAGATCGGCAAGGACATCACCTGGAAGGAGCTGCGGACGCGGTACGACGCCGTGCTCGTGGCCACGGGCGCGCCCGTGCCGCGCCGGCTCCCCGTGCCCGGTGCGGACCTCGAGGGCGTCCACCCGGCGATGGAGTTCCTGCACCAGCAGAACGACGTCGTCGCGGGGGTCGAGGTGCCGGACCAGATCGTCGCGACCGGCAAGCACGTCGTCATCATCGGCGGCGGCGACACCGGCTCCGACTGCCTCGGCACGTCGCTCCGCCAGGGCGCCGCATCCGTCACGACCCTCGCGATCGGCGTGCAGCCCCCGCTCGAGCGCCCCGAGAACCAGCCGTGGCCCACGGACCCGCTGCTCTTCGAGGTGTCCTCCTCCCACGAGGAGGGCGGCGAGCGCAGCTACCTCGCCTCGACTGTCGGGCTCGTCGGCGACGAGCAGGGTCGCGTCACGGCGCTGCGCGTCGCCACCACCGAGTACCTCCCCGACGGGCGACGCGTGCCCACGCCGGGCACCGAGCGCGACATCCCGGCCGACCTGGTGCTCATCGCGATGGGCTTCACCGGTCCCGAGACCGAGGAGCTCGTGGAGCAGACGGGCGCCGACGTGACCGGCCGCGGCGCGATCGCGCGCGGCGAGGACTACGCGACGTCCGTCCCGGGCGTGTTCGTGGCCGGCGACGCGGGTCGCGGCCAGTCCCTCATCGTGTGGGCGATCGCCGAGGGCCGCGCGGCAGCGGCCAGCGTCGACGCCTACCTGCGCGGCAGCACCGAGCTGCCCGTCCCTGTGCGGCCGAGCGACCGGGCCATGCGCCCCTGAGCCGACCGCACGACCGCTGAACCACACCCCGCCCCTGCGGGGTGCGACATCGGGACGCCCCTGCGCGTCCCGCCGGGGCCGTGAGGTCCCACGACCGAGGACATAGGCTGGAGACATGCGTAGAGCCAAGATCGTCTGCACCATCGGACCCGCGACCGAGTCGCCCGAGCAGATCCAGGCGCTCGTCGACGCCGGCATGGACGTGGCGCGGATCAACCGCAGCCACGGCGATGCGTCGGAGCACGAGGCCGTCATCAACCGGGTGCGCGCCGCCGCGAAGGCCTCGGGCCGCGCCGTGGCCGTGCTCGTGGACCTGCAGGGTCCCAAGATCCGGCTGGGCCGGTTCACCGAGGGCAAGCACGAGCTCGCCGACGGCGACGTCTTCACCATCACGACCGACGACGTCCCGGGCACCAAGGAGCGCGTCTCCACCACGTACAAGGGCCTGCCGGGCGACGCCAAGGTGGGCGACCGCATCCTCATCGACGACGGCCGCGTCGCGGTCCGGATCACCGACGTGACGGCCACGGACGTCGTCACGCGCGTCGAGGTCGGCGGCCCGGTCTCCAACAACAAGGGCCTCAACCTCCCGGGCGTCGCCGTGAGCGTCCCCGCGATGTCCGACAAGGACGAGGAGGACCTGCGCTGGGCCCTGCGCCTCGGTGCCGACCTCATCGCGCTGTCGTTCGTCCGCAGCGCCGTGGACTACGAGGACGTCGCGCGGATCATGACGGAGGAGGGCCGCACGGTCCCCGTCATCGCCAAGGTCGAGAAGCCGCAGGCGGTCGAGAACCTCGTCGAGATCGTCGACGCGTTCGACGGCATCATGGTCGCCCGCGGCGACCTCGGCGTGGAGCTGCCGCTCGAGCAGGTGCCGCTGGTCCAGAAGCGGGCCGTCGAGCTCGCGCGCCGGTCGGCCAAGCCCGTCATCGTCGCGACCCAGGTGCTCGAGTCGATGATCTCGGCGCCGCGGCCGACGCGTGCCGAGGCCTCGGACTGCGCGAACGCCGTGCTCGACGGCGCGGACGCCGTCATGCTCTCGGGCGAGACGAGCGTGGGCGAGTACCCGATCGAGGCAGTGCGCACCATGGCGCGGATCATCGAGAACACCGAGGAGCACGGCCGCGAGCGCATCGCGGCCCTCGGGTGGAGCCCGAAGACGCGTGGCGGCGCGATCACGCGGGCCGCGGCGGAGGTCGGCGAGACCCTCGGCGTGAAGTACCTCGTGACGTTCACGCAGAGCGGCGACTCGGCCCGTCGGGTCTCGCGGCTGCGCTCGGCCATCCCGATGCTCGCGTTCACGCCGGACCACGCGGTGCGCAACCAGCTCGCGCTGAGCTGGGGCGTCCAGACCTACGAGGTGCCGACGGTGGCGCACACCGACGCCATGGTCGTGCAGGTGGACCAGACGCTGCGCGCCAACGGGCTGGCGGAGGACGGCGACCTCGTCGTCATCGTGTTCGGCGCGCCGGTCGGCGTCCCGGGCACGACGAACTCGCTCCTCGTGCACAAGATCGGCACCGAGGTCAACGCCGCGCACTGAACCTGCGCACCTGACCGGTCGCTGAGCCAGCGCACCGAGCCAGCGCACCGAGCGAGCTCGCGCCGAGCCCGCACGTCACGCCCCGGGCGGACCGCTCCCCAGCGGATCGTCCGGGGCGTCGTCGCGCCCGGGGGACCCCGCGCGCCGCGCGACCGCGTCGTCGACGTCCTCCTCGATGAGGTCGTGGTCCACGGCCAGCGCCGTCCGGTAGCCCGCCGCCGCCGCCATGACCACCTGGCTCATGGGGTCGGACACGTTCCCCGCCGCCCACACGTGCGGCACGCTCGTGCGGCCCTCCGGGTCGGTCACGAGGACGTGGCCGAACGGGCCGACCTCGACCCGCGCGCCGACGGCCGTGACGAGGGCGTCCGACGCGACGAGGCGAGGCTGGACGAGCAGCGCCTCGAGCTCGACCCGCTGCTCGGCGGTCCGCACGGCGGCGAGGGCGTCGTCGACGACCTCGACGCCCACGACGGGACCGTCGACGACCCGGACGCCGAGCGCGTCGAGCCGCGCCCGGTCGGTGGGGTGGATCTCGTCGCGCTCCATGCCGTGGAGCAGGAGGACGACGTCGCTCGTCCACCGCGTCATGGACAGGGCCTTGCCGACCTCGTCCGCGCGTCCGGCGAGCACGCCGACCCGTCGGTCACGCGTCTCCCAGCCGTCGCAGTACGGGCAGTGCAGCACGTCGCGACCCCACCGGTCGGCGATGCCCGGGACCTCCGGGAGCTCGTCCCGCAACCCCGTGGCCAGGACCACGCGCCGGGCGCGCACGCGCGTGCCGTCGTCGAGCTCGACGTCCACGCCGGCCGCGGCGGGCGTCACGTCGGGCCGGGGGACCAGCGCCTCCGCCCTGGCACGCCGCAGCTCGACCCCGTAGCGCTCGACCTCCTCGGCGGCGATCCGGAGGAGCTCGTCCGGAGGCGTGCCGTCGCGCGTGAGGAACCCGCTGACGTGGTGCGCCACGGCGTTGCGCGGGCGGCCGTCGTCGACGACGAGCACGGAGCGTCGGGACCGGCCCAACACGAGGGCGGCACTGAGACCGGCCGGGCCGCCTCCCACCACGACGACGTCGACGCCGGTCGGGGGCGGGTCTGATCGCACCGGCTCATGCTGCCCCGGCGCGGCGCGACTGTCGCGGCGGACGGCGGGGCCGGGCGACGCTGCGCGCGTCGTGGCTCACCAGCCGCAGGCGGCCGCCACGTAGTCGTGCACCTGCCCGGTGACCCCCTCGCCGGTGCCCACGTGGACGACGTGCTGCGGGACGCCGTCGACGGTCGCGTGCACACCGAGGAAGGTGCCGCGCTTGTCCTCGGCGACCGCGTGCGGGTCGCAGCGGTTGGGCCGGAACGGCAGGTCGACCGTGGTGGGCGCGGTGACGGGCGCGGCGAGCTCGGGCGGTGCCCAGGCGGCGCCGCCCAGGGGCGCCATGAGGATCGTGCCGTCGATGGACGTGATGGTCACGGCGGGGCCGCCCGGCACGGGGGAGGCGGTCAGCCGGAGGACGCCCAGGAGCCCGTCGGGCGTGTCCTGCGTGGTCAGCCCGTCGACGCGCAGGTCGACGCCCGCGAGGACGGTCGCGGCGGCGCAGTCCTCGCTGCGGATCCGGGTCAGGTGGCCCTGGGGGTCGGTCACGGCGAGCGGCCCGATCGTCTCGACGGCGTCTCCCGCGTCGACCTCGAGCACGGCCTCCGCCGTCACGTCGGCGGCCCCGCAGACGGGCGCCCCGAGCGCCACCGAGAAGTCGCGCGACCGACCGGGGGGCACCGGGCGCCCGCGCTCCGGGTCGGACACCGCCGTCGTGGTCGTCGTCGTGGTCGTCAGCGCGGCGGTCCGCACGGTGACGGGTGCGGCGCCCTCGTTGCGCACGCGCACCTGCACGACCCGGTCGGCCCAGGACGCGCGTCCCTGCCGGACCTCGACCGCGAGGTCGGTCACCTCCGTGCTCGGCGCCGTCGCCGCCGGGGGAGTGGACGGCACGGCGGGCGACCGCGTCGGGCCTCCGCAGGCGACGAGCAGCACCACCACCACCACCACCGCCGCCGCGGCGGATTGTCGCAGGCCATGGCCAGGTGCGCGCGTCGCGACTCCCGGGTGCTCGTTCAGGTGGCGGACCCCTCGGGACCCGCCTAGCGTCGCTGGAAACCGGACCGCACGGCGACGAGGTTTGTCAAGGGGCTGATCCGGGACGAACGGGCACAGCAGACGGCGGGCAGCACGGCTGCCGGCCAGAACCCGGCACGGACGGCGCGGATCGCACGCGGACGCGTTCGCGACCGACCGACGAACGGATGGAGGACGACATGACGTACGAGTACTCGACAGGGACGCCGTCGACGTCCGAGGGCACGTCCACGGCGCAGACCGCGCGGGACGAGGCCTCGGGTGTCGCGCAGAGCGCCGCCGAGAGCGGGAAGTACCTGGCCGGTGAGGCGGGTGCCCAGGCCAAGAACGTCGCGGCCGAGGCAGGACGCCAGGCCAAGGACCTCCTGGGCCAGGGACGGACGCAGCTCGCCTCGACGGCCACCGAGCAGCAGCAGCGCCTCGCGGGCGGTCTGCGCACCTTCAGCTCGGACCTCAGCCAGATGGCCGACGGCGCCGAGAGCAGCCTCGCGTCCGGGATCGCCCGGACCGTCGCCGACCAGACCGGCAGCATCGCGTCGTGGTTCGAGAACCGGGAGCCGGCCGACCTGCTCAACGAGGTCAAGGACTTCGCCCGGCGCAAGCCCGGCACGTTCCTGCTCATCGCGGCGGGCGCGGGCCTGATCGCGGGCCGGCTGACGCGCGGCGTGCGGGACGCGTCGAGCGACACCTCGACCGGCGGCACGTCGTACGGCGACGGGACGGGCGCGCACCGGGCACCGGGCGCCGCCTCGACGGGCTCGTACGGGCTCGCCGACACCTCGCAGGCGCAGACCTACGGCACGACCGGGTCGACGTCGACGTACGGCACCACCGGGACGATCGGGACCTACGGGACGCCCGCGTACGGCACCGGCGCCTACGGCGACGCGGACACGGCGGGCGGCTCCTCCTACGGCTCGGGCACCACGGGTGCCGGCTACGGCGAGAGGACCTACCAGACCGGTGGCGTCGGCGGCGGCGAGACGCCGGTGGCCTCGACGTCGGCCGCCACGCCGGCCTGGACGGGCGACGACACGGGCAGCACGTCGACGGGTGACCCGCTCGCCGGCGTCGAGTCCGAGGAGCGGTGGACCGAGGAGAACCGGTGAGCGAGTACACCGATCCGACGGTCGCGCCGCCGGGGCCGACCGGTGGCTCCGCGGCCGGCTCCTCGAACCCGGCCGACGCGTCGCTCGGCGAGCTGATCGGCAACGTGACGCGTGACCTCTCGACGCTCATGCGGCAGGAGGTCGCGCTCGCGAAGGCCGAGCTCGCGGACTCCGGGAAGAAGGCCGGCAAGGGCGGCGGCATGCTCGCCGGCGCCGGCGTCGCCGGTCACTTCGTCCTCATCTTCCTCTCGGTCGCCCTCTGGTGGGGCCTCGGGGACCTGATGGACAACAACACGATCTCCGCGATCATCGTCGCGCTCCTCTGGGGTGTCGTCGCCGCGGTCCTGGCCGCCAAGGGCAAGGCCGAGCTCAAGAAGGTCCAGGGCGCGCCGCAGACGCAGGAGACGGTCGCCGAGATCCCGAACGCACTCAAGGGCCACGAGGAGGAGAACCGATGACCACCAGCAGCGACCCGGACGAGATCCGCGCCGAGATCGAGCGGACGCGGGCCGAGCTCAGCTCGGACGTCAACGCACTCGAGGAGAAGGTCAGCCCGAGCCAGATCGCGCACCGCAAGGTCGAGTCGGTCAAGGACAAGGCGAGCACTCTGAAGGACAAGGTGATGGGCGTGTCTGACAGCGCGAGGGAGCACGTGTCCGGTACGGCGAGCAACGTCGGGGGCAGCGTCTCCGGCACGGCGAGCAGCGTCGGCGAGAGCGTCCAGGGCGCCGCGAGCAGCGTGGGCCACGGCGTCGCCGGTGCCGCGAGCTCCGTCGGCCACGGCGTCTCGGGGGCCGCGCAGAACGTCGCCTCGGGCGCGAGCTCGCTGGCCTCGAGCGCGACGAGCGCCGTGCGCAACGTGCCCGGCACCGTGCAGCGGCAGGCGGAGGGCAACCCGCTCGCCGCGGGCCTCGTGGCCTTCGGGCTGGGCTGGCTCGTGGGCTCGCTCATCCCGGCGAGCCAGAAGGAGCAGCACGTCGCCGGCCAGGTCAAGGACCAGGCGTCGACCCTCGTCGAGGGGGCGAAGTCCGTCGCCCAGACGGCGGCCGCCGATCTCCGCGAGCCCGCGCAGCAGGCGGCGCAGTCGGTGAAGGAGGCGGCGACCGAGGCCGCGCAGACGCTCAAGGAGGAGGGCCAGTCCGCGGCCCAGGACCTCAAGGGCCAGGCGCAGGACGCGAAGGACTCGGTCCAGGGGTCGCACGGCGACTCCTCGGACCAGCAGTCGCAGTCGTACTGAGCCGACGGCGAGCAGTACCCGAGCCCCGGGCGGCCCTGCCGCCCGGGGCTCGCGCGTGCCGCCCCGACCACGCGTGCCGCCCCGACCAGTAGCGTCGTCCTGTGACGATCGACCTCAACTGCGACCTCGGTGAGGCCTTCGGCGTCTGGCCGATGGGGGACGACGCCGCCCTCCTCGGCCTGGTCAGCAGCGCCAACGTCGCGTGCGGCTTCCACGCCGGCGACCCGAGCACCATGCGGCGCACGTGCCTGGAGGCCGCGCGCCGCGGCGTCGTCGTCGGCGCGCACGTGGGGTACCGCGACCTGGCCGGGTTCGGTCGGCGCTTCCTGGACGTCGAGCCCAGCGAGCTCACCGACGAGGTCGTCTACCAGGTCGGCGCCCTCCAGGCGGTCGCGGCAGCGGCCGGCACCGCCGTCCGCTACGTCAAGCCCCACGGCGCGCTGTACACGGCGATCGCCCGCCACGACGCCCAGGCGCGCGCCGTCGTGGCGGCCGTGAACGCGGTCGACCCGGGGCTCCCGCTCGTGGTGCTTCCGGGAGGGGTCGCGGAGAGGGTAGCCCGCGAGGCGGGCCTGCGGACGGTCGGGGAGGCCTTCGTCGACCGCGGCTACCGGGCGGACGGCAGCCTCGTCCCGCGCGGCGCGCCCGGGGCGCTGGTGACGGACCACGCCGTCGCGGCCGCCCGTGCGGCCCGGCTCGCGGAGGACGGCACCGTCGAGGCCGACGACGGGACGGTGGTGCGTCTCGACGTCGAGACGCTGTGCCTGCACGGTGACACGCCCGGCGCGGTCGGCTCGGCGACCGCGGTCCGGGCGGCGCTCGAGGCGCGGGGGATCGCGGTCGAGCCGTTCGTCCGATGACCGCGTCCCACGGGGACGGCCGGACGGAGCGCCCGGCACGCGCCCGCACGGTGCATCCCATGGGCGACCGGGCGCTGCTGGTGGTGTGCGCCGACCTGGACGAGGTGCTGGCCCTGGCGGCGACGCTGCGGCGCGACCCGGTGCCGGGGCAGGTGGACCTGCAGCCCGCCGAGCGCAGCCTCCTGGTCCTGCTGGACGACGCGCGTCGCCAGGCGCGCGCGGCCGGCGTGGTCGCGACCCTGCGGCCGACCGGGGTCGAGCGCGCCGCCCGCCGTCCGGTGACGCTCGACGTCGTCTACGACGGGGAGGACCTCGACGACGTCGCCGCCCTCACCGGCACGAGCCGTGACGCCGTCGTCGCGGCGCACTCGGGCACCGTGTGGCGCGCCGCCCTCGCGGGCTTCGCCCCGGGGTTCGTGTACCTCGTCGGCGACCTCCCGCCCGTCCCGCGGCGGGACGTGCCGCGGACGGCGGTCCCGGCCGGGTCGGTCGCCGTCGGCGGGCCGTGCTCGGCGGTCTACCCGCGGCGCAGCCCCGGCGGCTGGCAGCTGCTGGGGCG
>NZ_JACVQL010000056.1 GCF_019733465.1 Actinotalea ferrariae
CGCCGGCCGCGTGCAGCTCGGCCGCGAGCTCGCCCAGCGCCGACCCCATCGCGTCGAGCTCGGTGACGCCGGTGGCCGGCACGCGCGCGCCGAGGTCGCCGCCGCGCAGCGCGTCGATGGTCGTGAGGACCTCGGCCACCGGCTCGATCACCGCACGGGTCAGGTGCCGACGCCGTCGCGCGGCGAACAGCGCCGCGCCCGCGACGGTCACGAGGGACGAGCCCATGGCGACGTGCAGCGCGGTGCGCTGGTCCGCGAGCGCCTCGTTGCGGCGCTCGACGACCGCGCCCGTCGCGCGGAGGTCCGCGTCGCGGTAGGCGTCGAACAGCTCCTTGCCGTCGAGCAGGGTGGCGGTCGTGGCGGCGGGCGTGAGCTTGGACAGCCGGATGTCGCCCGCGACGACGCCGTCGGCCCAGGTCTGCCACGCCTGGCGCGCGAGCATCGTGTCCACGACGAGTCCGGTGAGCTCCGGGTCCCGGCTCGTGCCGCGCAGCAGGCTCTCGCCGGCCTCGGCGGCGGCGACCCGGCCGTCCTCGAGCGGCGCGAGGAAGAGGTCGTCACCCGTGGCGACCCACCCGCGCAGCCCGGTCTCCTGGTTGAGCATCGCCTGGTGCATGAGGCGCGAGCTCGCCGCGAGGCCCGTGTAGCGGACGACGGCGGGCTCGGTCACGGCGAGCAGGTAGCCGGACGAGAGCAGCGTCATGACGAGCATCGCGCCGAGCGCGCCCAGGAGCGCGACGTGGCTGCGCCGCAGCTCCGCCACGATGCCCGTCGGGCTCATGGCGCGCTGCACGCGGGCACCTCGCTCACCTCTCACACCCCCTCCATCGGCCGGCGGACGCGCAGGTGAAGTCATCCGACGTCTTCGTCCGCCGGTAGCCTGCAGCCCGTGAGCGTGCTCGGTGACCTGCGCGTCGTCGCGGTGCACCCGGGCTTCCGCCGGCTGTTCGCGGTGCGCCTCGTGTCCCAGACCGGTGACGGGATGTTCCAGGTCGGCCTGGCCACCCTGTTCTTCTTCGCGCCCGAGCGCATGACGACGGCGACGGGCGTCGCGACCGCGTTCGCCGTCCTGCTGCTGCCCTTCACGGTCGTCGGGCCGTGGGCGGGCGTGCTGCTCGACCGGTGGCGACGCCGTCAGGTGCTCCTCGTCGGCAACGCCGTGCGCGTCGTGCTCACGCTCGTGCTGGCCGCGCTGCTCGCGGGCGTCGGCGTGGGGCCCGCGGTCTACGTGCTGACCCTCGTGACGCTCTCGGTCAACCGGTTCCTGCTCTCGGCCCTCTCGGCCGGTCTGCCGCGCGTGGTCCCGCGCGACCAGCTCCTCATGGCGAACTCGATCACGCCCACGCTGGGTGCCGCGGCGGCCGGCGTCGGCGGTGCACTCGGCTTCGTCGGCGGGCTCGTCGCGCCGGAGGGACCGGCGCACGACGCCGTCGTGCTCGTCGGTGCCGCGGTCGTCTTCGCCGTCGCGTCGGCGCTCGCCCTGCGGCTGGGACCCGACCAGCTCGGGCCGACCCACCGGGCCGCGGGCGACGAGCTGTGGGCCAAGCTGCGCGAGGTCGCCGCAGGGCTGGGCGCCGGCGCCCGCCACCTCGTCGGGCGGCGCACGCCGGCCATGGCGCTGGGCGTCATGACCGCGCACCGGTTCGTGTACGGCGTCGTCTTCATCGCGAGCATCCTCATCTCGCGCAACCTCCTCGCCGACCCGCGGGACAGCGCGGCGGGTCTCGCCACGTTCGGGCTCGTCCTCGGTGTGACGGCGATCGGCTTCGCGGCCGCCGTCGTGCTCACCCCGCTCGCGCACGAGCGCCTCGAGCCCGAGCAGTGGATCGTGGTGTGCCTCTCGGTCGGCGCCGCGAGCCAGCTGCTGCTCGCCGTCACGGTCGAGCGCACCGCGGTGCTCGTGGGCGCGGCCCTACTCGGGCTCGCCGCGCAGGGCACCAAGATCGCGGTGGACACCATCGTGCAGCGCGACACGGACGACGACTTCCGCGGCCGGGCCTTCGGCCTCTACGACGTGCTCTACAACGCCGCGTTCGTCGGCGCGGCGGCGCTGGCCGCCGCGGTGCTGCCCGACACGGGCTGGTCGCGGCCGGCCTTCGTCGCGCTCGCGGTCGCCTACGTGGTCACCGCCGTCGCGCTGCGCGCGGGGGTGCGGCGGGTAGCGCTCGAGCGGGCCCGCGGGCCCCGACCGGGCGCGCACCCACCCGCCTAGGATCGTCCCGTGCCCGACGCGACGCCTCCCGCGGTTCCCGTCGGCCCGCCGCTGCCCGCCGTGCTCCACGACCGGCCCGCGGCGACGCTGCTCGTCGACCTCGACGAGGGCGTCGTCGTCTACGCGAACCTCCTCGCGACCGAGCTCGCGCCCGGGCTGCACCTGCCCGTCCCGCTCGCCGCGTGGTCCGAGGCGGCCGGTCTGCGCACGCCCGACGGCGTCCCGCTCGAGGCGGGCCTCCTCTCGCTGGGCGCGGTCGCGGCCGGCGAGCCGGCGCGCGGGCTCGAGATGAGCGCCGAACGCGCCTCGGGCACGTCGGAGGCGCGCGAGGCGCTGTGGGTGGTGGGCGTCCCGCTGACCGACGCGCCGGCACCGCTCGCGCGGCAGGCCCTCGTCGTCCTGCTCCCGCTCCGCGAGCGCGCCGACGTGCGCGCGCTCCAGCAGCTCGGCGACGACCTCCACGCGCGGGCCGCGGTCGCGAGCACGCTGTCCTTCACGATCTCCGACCCGCACCAGCCGGACGACCCGTTGGTCTGGGTCAACCCCGCCTTCGAGCGGGTCACCGGGTACCGCGGTGCCGACGTGCTCGGCACGAACTGCCGGTTCCTCCAGGGCCCGGACACCGACCGGTCCGCCGTCGCGCGCATCCGCGCGGCGCTCGACGCCGGGACCACCATCGCCGACACCCTGCTCAACTACCGCGCCGACGGCACGCCGTTCTGGAACCAGGTCGTCATCAGCCCGGTGGTCGACGCCGACGGGCGCGTCACGCACCACGTCGGCATCCAGGCCGACGTCACCGAGCGCGTCCAGGCCCAGCTCGAGCGCGAGGCGGCGCTCGACGAGGTCCGCGTCGCGGGCCGCCGGCTCCAGCTGCTCGCCGAGGTGAGCCAGGAGCTCGCCCAGCACCTCGACTACACCGCCGCGGTCCGCGCGCTCGCCGATGTCGTCGTCCCGCAGCTCGCGACCTGGGGCTTCGTCGCGGTGACCGACGACCGTGGCCACGTCGACCGGCTCCACATCGCGACCCGCGAGCCCAGGCACCGCGCCGACGGCGAGGCGCTCGAGCACGAGGACGTCTCGTGGCTGGTGCGCTCGCCGCGCGTCGCGGAGGCGCTGCACAGCGAGGCGACGCACGTCGCGAGCCCGTTCCCGGTCGACGTCGACTCCCTGCCCGCCCGGACGACGCCGACCCAGCTCGCGCTGCTGCAGCGGCTCGGGCTCGGCAGCGCGCTCGTCGTGCCGCTGCGCGGTCGCGGCCGTGTGCTCGGCGTGCTCACGCTCGTCGTCGCGACCGGTGAGGAGCTGAGCCAGGAGCAGGTGATCACGGCCGCGCACATCGGGCACCGCGCCGGGCTCGGCCTCGACAACGTGCGGCTCTACCAGCGCGAGCGCGAGGCCGCGCTCACCCTCCAGCGCAGCCTCCTGCCGGAGCTGCCCGAGCTCCCGGGCCTCGACGTGGCCGCGGCCTACGTGCCCGCGCTGCACCGCTCGCAGGTCGGCGGCGACTGGTTCGACGTCCTGCCGCTGCCCGACGGCGCCGTGGGGCTCGCCGTCGGCGACGTCGTCGGCCACGACCTGCGCGCGGCCGCGTCGATGGGCCAGCTGCGCTCGGTGCTGCGCTCGTACGCCTGGTCGGGTGAGGACGCGGGCACCGTCGTCGCGCGCCTCGACGAGCTGGTCCAGGGCCTCGCGATGGCCGACGTCGCGACGTGCGTGTACCTCCGGCTCGAGGGCTCGACGCTGCGCTACAGCCGCGCAGGCCACCCCCCGCCCTTCCTGCGCGAGCGGGGCGGTGCCGTGGTCGAGCTCGGCGGCGGCCTGACCACGCCGGTCGGCGTCGCCCCCGTCGGTCGGTCGATCGCCGAGGCCACGGCCGAGCTGCGGCCCGGCGCCGTGCTCGTCGTGTACACCGACGGGCTCGTGGAGCGCCGCGACCGGTCGCTCCGGGACGGCCTCGCCGTGCTCCGGGCGACGCTCGCCGCGCTGCCCGACGACGTCGACGCGCAGCAGGTGTGTGACCACCTCGTCACGACGCTCACCGCCGGGGTCCAGGAGGACGACGTGTGCGTGCTCGTGGTGCGGCGCCCGGAGGACTGACCCGCACGCCGCCGGCGCGGCCGCACCCGAACGGCCCTGTCCGAGATGTCCGGTTCTGCGGTAGGACTGGCCGCAAGGGGGGCTCACCGGCCCGGAGGTCGTCATGGCTCGACGCAGCGCCACCATCGTCCCGACCGCCGTCGCGCTGGTCGCACTGGGCGTCTCGCTCCTGAGCGCAGCCCCGGGGTCGGCTCCCGCGGCCGGCCCACCGGGTGGCGCAGCGGCAGCGGTCGTGGCGGCGGCGGCCGAGGGCACGGTCCGGCTCACGGCCGCCGGCGACTACGCCGCGACCGCGGACACGCGCGCCGTCCTCACGACGACCGCCGCGCTCGCCCCGGACGCGAACATCGCCCTGGGCGACCTGTCCTACGGCGCGACGGGCGCCGAGCAGGCGTGGTGCGACCTCGTCACCGACCACGTCGGCGACGGCTTCCCGTTCGAGCTCGTGGCGGGCAACCACGAGGCCAACGGCCAGAACGGTCACATCAACGACTTCTCGGCGTGCCTGCCCAACCAGCTTCCCGGGCTCGTCGGCACCTACGGGCGTCAGTGGTACGTCGACATCCCCGCGCAGGACCCGCTCGTGCGCGTGGTCGCGGTCTCGCCAGCGCTCACCTTCCCCGACGGCACCTACCAGTACGCGGCGGGCAGCGCGCGGTACCAGTGGACCGCGGCCGCGATCGACGGCGCGCGTGCCGAGGGCGTCCCGTGGGTCGTCGTCGCCCTGCACAAGCCGTGCGTGTCGCTCGGGCAGTACACGTGCGACCAGGGCGTGGACCTGAGCAACCTCTTCCTCAGCAAGAAGGTCGACCTCGTCCTCAACGGGCACGAGCACCTGTACCAGCGCACCCACCAGCTCGCGCTGCGGCCCGGCTGCACGACGCTCGCGACGGGCACGGCGGACCCGGACTGCGTGGCGGACGCCGACGCCGCGATGGTCCAGGGCGTCGGCACCGTCTTCGCGACCGTCGGCACGGGCGGCCAGACGCTGCGGGCGGTCAACACCTCGGACGCCGAGATGCCGTACTTCGCCGCCGCGTCGGGCACGACCAACGCGACGTGGGGCCTGCTCGCCCTCGACGTCACGGCGACCACCCTCAGCGCGCGGTTCGAGCGAGCGAGCGGCGGCACGTTCGCCGACGCCTTCACGATCGGCCCGCCGGACGCGACGAACCTCCCGCCGACGGCGTCCTTCACGGTCGCGTGCACCGGGCTGGACTGCGCCACCGACGCCGGCGCCTCGACGGACCCGGACGGCACCGTCGCGACCTACGCGTGGGACTTCGGCGACGGCACCACGGCCACCGGCGTCACCGCGCAGCACCAGTACGCGACGCCCGGCACCCGGCAGGTCACGCTCACGGTCACGGACGACGACGGCGCGACCGCCACCACGACGCGGCCCGCGACGACGACGTCCACGACGGGTCCGTTCGCCGCGGACGCGTTCGGCCGCACCCTCGCGACGGGGCTGGGCACGGCCGACGTCGGCGGCGCGTGGCGCGTCACGAGCGCCGCGAGCTCCTACGCGGTGCAGGGCGGCGTCGGCCTGGTGCGCATCGCCACGGCGGGACGATCGCTCGACGTCTCGCTGCCCGAGGCGTCGTCGCCCTCGACCGACCTCACCTTCCGCACCGGCCTCGACAAGGCCGCCACGGGAGGCGGCGTCTACGTCACCGCGGGCGTCCGGCGCGTGGCCGGCGCGGGCGAGTACAACGCGTCGGTGCGCCTGCGGCCCAACGGGGTCGTCGCGCTCGGCCTCGGCCGCACGGTCGGCGGGGCCGAGACCGCGCTCCGCTCACCCGTCGTGATCGCAGGGCTGACCCTGCCCACGGGCGAGGACCTCATGGTCCGGACGCGGGCGGTGGGGGCGAACCCGACCACGCTGCAGGCGCGGGTCTGGCGCGCGGGGACCCCCGAGCCCACCACGTGGCAGGTGAGCACGACGGACAGCACGGCGGCCCTGCAGGCACCGGGCCACGTCGGGTTCATCACCTACCTGTCGTCGTCCGCGACGAACGCGCCCGTGACCGTGCGCCTCGACGACGTCGTCGCCCAGGTGCCGTAGGCGGCGCGGCGAGGAGCGCTCGGGGCGAACGGTCAGGGACCGTCCACCCGGTCCGTGACGACCTCCCACTCGGCCACGGGCCCCGGCACGACGTCGAACAACGGGTGGGCCGCGGGCACCTCGACGTCGCGCCACCGCGCGAGCACGTCGGGGCTGCGCTCGGCGAGCTTGGCCCGCAGGTGCGTCCACTCGTGGGCGAGCTGGCCGTCCGTGACCTCGAGCCGCAGGTCGGGGTCGGGCTCGCCGAGGAGGAGGGCGCGGTCGTAGGTGTAGCCGCGCCGCACCGCCTCGTCGGCGATGCCGTGCAGGAACGTCACGATGGGCGCACCAGGGTGCAGCGGCGGCTCACCCGCCGCGACCGCCACGAGCTCGCCGACGCGGAACCGGCGCAGCTGCGGGTGGTTGCGGTAGCCCTTCGTGGTGCCGGTGAGCACCTTCTGCGCGAGCAGCCCCTCGCGCCAGCCCGCCGTGAGGCCCTGCCGGTCGAGGTACCGGGGGTGCACCGACCAGAGCCTCATGCGCGCGGGCTCACTGCTCGGTAGGTCCCTGCTCGGTGGGTCCCTGCTCGCTGGGTCCCTGCTCGCGCGCGGCCCACCACCGGCGCAGCTCGCGCTCGGCGTCGGCCGGGTCCTGCGGGCCGTGCTCCATCCGCAGCTCGAGCAGGTGACGGTAGGCCTCGCCCACCTCGCGACCCGGCCGGATGCCGAGGATCGCCATGATCTGCTGCCCGTCGAGGTCGGGTCGGATCGACGCGAGCTCCTCCTTCTCGCGGAGCTCCGCGATGCGCCGCTCGAGGTCGTCGTACGCGAAGGAGAGCCGCTCCGCCTTGCGCCGGTTGCGGGTGGTGCAGTCCGAGCGGGTCAGACGGTGCAGGCGCTCGAGGAGCGGGCCGGCGTCGGTGACGTAGCGGCGCACCGCCGAGTCCGTCCAGCCGCTCTCGCCGTAGCCGTGGAACCGCAGGTGCAGCTCGGTGAGGCGCGCGACGGCCTGCACCGTCTCCTTGTCGAACCGCAGGGCCTTGAGCCGGCGGGCCGCCATCTTGGCGCCGACGACCTCGTGGTGGTGGAAGCTGACGCCGCCGCCCGCCTCGAACCGCCGCGTCGCCGGCTTGCCGATGTCGTGCAGCAGCGCGGCGAGGCGCAGCACGAGATCGGGCCCGGGCACCGGGCCCGTGGGGTGCTCGTGCGTGCCCGTCTCGAGGTCGATGGCCTGGGCGAGGACGGTCAGCGAGTGCTGGTAGACGTCCTTGTGCCGGTGGTGCTCGTCGATCTCGAGCCGCAGCGCCGGCAGCTCGGGCAGCACGACGTCGGCCAGTCCCGTGTCGACGAGGGCCGTGAGCCCCGGCCGCGGGTCCGGCGTGAGCATGATCTTGACCAGCTCGTCGCGCACCCGCTCGGCCGAGACGATGGCGATCCGCTCCGCCATCCGCTCGATCGCCGTGCGCACGTCCACGGAGAGCGTGAAGCCGAGCTGGGCGACGAACCGTGCGGCACGCATCATCCGCAGCGGGTCGTCGTCGAAGGACTGCTCGGCGGTGACCGGCGTGCGCAGCACCTGCCGGGCGAGGTCGGCGAGCCCGTCGAAGGGGTCGACGAACGTGAGGCCGGGCAGCCGCACGGCCATCGCGTTCACCGTGAAGTCGCGGCGCGAGAGGTCGCCCTCGAGCGAGTCGCCGAACGCGACCACGGGCTTGCGCGACGTCCGGTCGTACTCGTCCGTGCGGTAGGTCGTGACCTCGACGACGACGTCGGCGGTGCCGGCCTGCCCCGCGCCGCGCGCGAAGCGGCGCGCCCCGATCGTGCCGAACTCCCGCCCGATGTCCCAGTGGGCGTCACCCCAGCGCGCGAGGATCGCCTCGGTCTCGTCCGGGGTGGCCGACGTCGCGAAGTCGAGGTCCGAGCTCACGCGGCCCAGGAACGCGTCGCGCACCGGTCCGCCGACGAGCGCGAGCTCGTGGCCCGCGCTCGCGAACGCCTCACCCAGCTCGACCGCGGCGGGCGCCAGCTCGGCGATGACGGTCAGCGCCCGGCGCTGCAGCGCCGCGAGCGCGGCCTGCGGGTCCTGCGC
>NZ_JACVQL010000057.1 GCF_019733465.1 Actinotalea ferrariae
CGAAGGCCGGGACCCGCGGGTCCCGGCCTTCGTCGCGTCCGGGCGCTCAGCCGGCGTCGTGGCCGCGGCGTGGCCGCTCGTCGCGGGGGCCGCGACGCCTCGCGTCCGCGTCCGCGTCGACCCCGGGCAGCAGCTCGTCGGGCAGCTCGGGCACGGGCACGACGACGACGTCCTGCACCTTCCAGTCGAGCGCGACCAGGGCCTCCTTCGCCGTGACCAGCTCGGCGAGCGAGGGAGACGCGCCGCCGCGCGGCACCGCGAAGGCCTCGACGTGGAACACGTGCCCCTCGTCGCGCACCCGGCACCGCGCCTCCTCGACCCACGGCAGGTCCGTGAGCCGCTCCTCGAGCTGCGCCACGAGCGGGTGGGGGGCGTCGCCGTCGACGGTCTGTGCGCGGGAGTCCATGAGCGCGGAGACCGCCGTGCGGAGGTTGCGCACGCCGTCGTGCAGGATGCTGCCCGAGATGAAGAGGGCGGCCACCGCGTCCGCCCACCACAACCCCAGGCCGATGCCGAGCACGCCGACCACGCCGCCGAGCGCCGTCATCCAGTCGGCCTTGTTCATGTCGGCGTCGGCGTGCAGCACGCGGTCGTGCAGCGACCGGGCCAGCGGCATCTTGGCGCGGCCCAGGAGCACCGGCGGGATGCCCGTGTAGACGAGCACGGCGATCATCGGCCAGCCCGACCGGACCACGTGCCCGGCGATCTCCACGACGCCGACGGGCGGGTGCTCCTGCGCGAGCAGCCCTGACGCCGAGTCGAACACCATGAACGCGCCCATGGTCACGAGCGCGGTCGCGGCGACGAGGTGCCCGACGCCGATCGACCGGTGATAGCCGTACGGGTGCCGTTCGCTCGGCGGACGGCGGGTCAGGTGCACGGCGACGAGGAACGAGATCGGGGGGATGAAGGAGAGCAGGTCCTCGACCCACGCCGCCTTCATCGCCTGCGAGCTGCCCATGACGAGGTAGACGCCGGTCACGGCCGTGACGAGGAAGGCGATGGTCAACCAGGCGAGGCGGACGGCGCGACGGAGGTCGCGCTCCTCGTCGGCCGGGAGCTCGGTGCGTCCGAAGCGCGCGGTCACGGGTCGACGTCCTGCGCGAGGAGGAAGCGCTCGAGCTCGGTCATGAAGGCGTTCTCGCCCAGCCGCACGGCCATGACGTGCGCCTCGGGCTTCCCCTCGGGACCCGTGGTGTGCGCGTAGGGGTAGGTGAGCGCGGCGTGCTGGCTCCACGGGGAGGACGACGTCAGCCCGCCGACCACGAGGTCCAGCTCGTCGCGGTCGAGCTGGTCGACGAGCGCCTCCTCGCCGCCGCGGGTCCACTCGACCTCGGCGTCGAGCGTCCGGGCGAACTCGCGCACGAGGTCCGGCTCGATCCCGCGCGGGCCGGGCGCGTCGTCGTCCGGCTCGGCCTCGGTCCACGGCGGGTTCGCGGAGACGCCGACCCGCAGCACGCCGCCGCGCACGTCGTCGAGGGTGCCCTCCGGGTCCGTCGGGACCGTCGCGCCGCAGCCGGCGAGCAGCAGGCCGACGGCGACCACGACCACTCGTCTGATCATGGACCCATCCAACGCCATCCCTGCGGTTCCGCACGTCGGCGGGCGAGGAGGTGAAGGAGGGCGCGGAGGGCGTCAGTCCTGGTCGGCGCCGAGCGGCCCGCCCGGCCAGCGGTTGCCGCCGACGGCCGCCGCGAGCGCCTCCTCCGGGTGCTCGGGCACGACGTCGTGCCGGGCGGCGTCGCGGGACGGTGACCGCCCGGCCGTCCGGCGCGGCTCGACCTCCTGCGCGCGGCGCGCGGTGAGGGCGGACATGCGCCGGCTCTTGCGTGCCTCGCTCGTGGGCTCGAGCGGCGAGTAGTCGTAGTACGCGTAGGAGCCGGCCTGCTTGGCCGGGACGCGGTTGAGGACGAGGCCGAGCACGCGGGCGCCGACCGTCTCGAGCGCCCCGAGCGACTGGCCCAGCTCCTGCTGGTGCACGGAGTGCGCGCCGACGACGACGATCGCGCCGCCCGTGAGCCGGGCGAGGATCGCGGCGTCGGTCACGGGCAGGAGCGGCGGCGTGTCGATGATGACGACGTCGTACCGGCTGCTCACGGTCGCGAGCAGCTCCGCCATGGTGCGCGAGCCGAGCAGCTCGCTGGGGTTCGGGGGGATCTGGCCCGACGGGAGCACGTGCAGCTGGCCGTTGCCCCAGGGCTGGACGACGTCCTGCACCGAGGCGCGGCCGATGAGCACGGTGGTCAGGCCGACGGTGCCCTCGAGGTCCATGTACCGGGCGACCGACGGGCGGCGCAGGTCCGCGTCGATCAGCAGCACGCGCGTCCCCGCGTCGGCGAGCGTGATCGCGAGGTTGATCGCCGTCGTGGACTTGCCCTCACCGGGCAGCGACGACGTCACGACCATCGTCTGCAGGTCGTCGGTCACGTCGAGGAACTGGAGGTTGGTGCGCAGGCGGCGGAAGGACTCGGAGCGCTGGCTGTGCGGGTTCGCCGCGAGCAGCAGCGGGCTCCGGGTCGCGTCGTCGTCGTGCACGATCTGGGCGACGACGGAGGTGCCGGTGACCTTGCGCACGTCCGCCTCGGTGCGCACCCGGGTGTCGAGGACCTCGCGCAGCAGCGCGATGCCGAAGCCGAGGGCGAGGCCGACGAGCACGCCGAGGGCCACGTTGAGCTTCGTGTTCGGGCTGGCCGGGTCGACGGGCGGTGCGGCGGCGCGCACGGAGCTGATCTGCACGGGCGAGGGCCCGTCCTGCGGCTTCTCGAGCACGGTCACCTCGGTCGCGAGGCTCTCGGCCGTCGAGTTCGCGATGTCCGCGGCGTGCTGCGGGTCCTCGTGCGTGGCGGTGATGTTGATGAGGACGGTGTCGAGCGGGTTGTCGGCGGCGATCGACCGCGCGAGCTCGTCCGGGGTGGTGCTCAGGTCGAGGTTCTCGATCACGGGGATGAGCACGCGCGGGCTCGTCACCAGGTCCGTGTACGACTTGACCTGCTTCTGCGTGAAGCTGCTGCCCTGCAGGAGGTCCGAGGTCGTCCCGCCGCCCGTGCGGACTGAGACGAACACCTGCGCGCGCGCCTCGTACGTCGGCGTCGTCAGCAACGTCACGCCGACGGCGGCCCCGAGGGCGACGAGCGTGATGAGCGAGATCGACACCCAGCGCTTGCGCAGGATCGCGACGTAGTCCTGAAGTTCCACCTGATCTCCCCCATGGGTGCTGTCCTTCGTGGCCCATCGGCGCACGGGGGACCGGTGTGAGGCGTTCGCGGCATGCGTCCTCGGTCCGCGGCAACGCCTCACATCCCGCGCGCTCGGCCGATCGGGGTGGTGACGCGCCCTCGCCCGAGGGGGCGCGCCGACGAGCGCGACAAGGCGGTGACCATGCCCGGAGCAGTGCCCGACCTCTCTGACGTCGGCCTCACCTCGGCGGCACCGTCCGTGCCCTCTCCGGGCGGCGGGCGGCTGGACCACGTCCCCGCGCACCGCGACGGCGTCCCGGCGCCGCACGACGGCGTCCCCGCGCAGCGCGACGGCCGGGCGGGGGCGGTCGTCCCCGTGCGTGCCGGGCACCGCCGCTGGTGGGTCGCCTACTCGACGCGCGTGCTGCTGACCGACGCCGTCGCCGTCTACGTCGCCGTCTTCACGGCCTACGTCGTGCGCGAGGACGCCGCCGGGATCGCGCGCGTGAGCGGGCAGCTGTCGCCGACGTACCTCGCGGTGTCCGTCACGCTGATGTGGGCGTGGCTCTTCGCGCTCGTCGCGGGCCGCACGCAGGACCGGCGGCTCGTCGGCGTCGGGCCGGCCGAGTACCAGCGGGTGTTCTCCGTGTCGTGGCGCCTCTTCGCCGCGGTGGCGGTCGTCGCCTACCTCGGCCGGATGGAGATCGGGCGCGGCTACCTCGGCATCGCGTTCCCCCTGGGCCTCGCCCTGCTCCTCGCCGGCCGCTACGGCTGGCGCCAGTGGCTCAAGCGGCGTCGGCGCGTGGGGGAGCTGCAGTCCTGCGTGCTCGTCGTCGGACACCGCGGGAAGGCCGAGCAGACCGTGCGCGAGCTGCGCGAGCGCTCCGGAGCGGGCTTCGGCGTCGTCGGCGTGTGCCTCCCCGCGGGGGAGGCCGACGGCGGCCCGGTCGACGGCGTCCCGGTGCTCGGCACGACCGACGAGGCCGCCGCCGTCGCGCGGCGCGAGGCCGTCGACGCCGTCACCGTCGTGGGCGCGGACTCGCTCACGTCCGACGTCGTGCGGCGGCTGGGCTGGGACCTCGAGGGCTCGGGCATCGACCTCGCCCTCACGGTCGCGGTGCGCGACGTCGCCGGGCCGCGGGTGATCGTCAACCCCGTCAACGGCCTGCCCCTCGTGTACGTCGACGAGCCGCGGTTCTCCGGACCGAAGTACCTGGTCAAGACGGTGTTCGACTGGTGCGGCGCGCTCGTGCTGTGCCTGCTGCTCGCGCCCGTGCTCGTGGTCGTCGCCGTGCTCGTGCGGCTCTCCGGCCCGGGGCCCGTGCTCTACACGCAGGAGCGCATCGGCGCGGGCGGCCGGACGTTCCGGATGCTCAAGTTCCGCTCGATGGTCGCGGGTGCGCACGAGCGCCTGGCCGAGGTGCTGGCCGCCGAGGGCGTGGCCGACGTCGGGCTCTTCTACAAGCCGAAGAACGACCCGCGCGTGACGCGCGTGGGCCGCGTGCTCCGCCGGTTCTCGCTCGACGAGCTGCCGCAGCTGTTCAACGTGCTGCGCGGCGACATGAGCCTCGTCGGCCCGCGGCCGCAGATCGCGGACGAGGTCGCCCTCTACGACCGCAAGGCGCACCGCCGCCTCCTCGTGAAGCCGGGGCTGACGGGCCTGTGGCAGACGTCGGGCCGGTCGGGCCTCAGCCCGGCCGAGGGGATCAGGATGGACGTGTACTACGTGGAGAACTGGACGCTGTTCGGCGACCTGCTCATCCTCGTGCGGACGGCCAAGGCCGTGCTGGCCGCGGAGGGTGCGCGGTGACGGGGGCCCTCACGGCCCCGGGTGCCGTCCAGGTCGAGGTGGTGATCGTCTCCTACGGGTCGATGCACCTCGTGCGACGCTGCCTCGAGTCCCTGCGCCTCCACGCCGCGCGGGAGGTGCGGCTGCGCATCCACGTGGTGGACAACGCGAGCCCCGACGGGACCGCCGACGCGGTCGAGCACGAGTTCCCGGAGGTCAGCCTCTGGCGACGTCCGTCGAACGACGGTTTCGCGGTGGCGACGAACACGGCGCTGCGCCACGTCACCGCGCCGTTCGTCCTCGTCCTCAACCCCGACACCGAGATCCCGGCCGGGACGCTCGCCCACCTGCTCGACACCATGGCGGCACATCCCGACGCCGGCGTCGTCGGCTGCCGGCTGGTCCGGCTCGACGGCTCCCTCGACCACGCGGCCAAGCGTTCCATCCCGGACCCGGTCCAGGCACTCACCTACCTCGCGGGGCGTCGAGCGACGCACGCCCACTACCTCGCACCGTCGGTCGGGCACGACGAGCTCGGTGAGGTGGAAGCCGTGAACGGAGCGCTCATGCTCATCCGCACCGCCGCCCTCAGCGACGTCGGACTGCTCGACGAGCGCTACTGGATGTACGGGGAGGACCTCGACTGGTGCGTCCGTTTCGCCGCTCACGGCTATCGGATCCTCTACGACGGCCGGGTGTCGGCGCTGCACGTCAAGGGCGCGACCAGCGACCGCAGGCGCTCGACGAAGCTGATCTGGCACTTCCACCGGAGCATGGCGATCTTCTACGCCTCGCACAAGGCGGGGCGCAGCCGCCTGCTCGACGCCGCCGTCTACGTCGGCATCTACGGCCGGTTCGCGCTGCTCGCATCGACTGCACCGCTGCGGTCCCTCGTCGGCCGACGCACGGTGTCCGCATGACGAGCGCTCCCTCGCCCGCCCCCGAGCCAGCGGTCCGACTCGCGGTGGTGGTCCTCAACTGGAACTGCGCGAGCGAGACCGCCGCGGCGGTCCGGACGCTTCCCGACTCCTGGCACGCGCGGGTCATCGTCGTCGACAACGGGTCCGAACGTGAGCTGGAAGCCCTGGCGGAGATCGAGTCCTGGCCGGGCGTCACGGTCGTGCGCCGTCCGTCGAACGGTGGCTACGCGGCCGGCATGAACACCGGCATCGACGAGGCCCGTCGACGGGGTTTCACGCACGCCGCGCTCGTCAACGCCGATGCACGTCCCGATGCGGCGACGCTCGTCGCACTCTCGCGGCTCGCCGCCGGGTCGGCCGTGGTCGGCACCGCTCAGCGGGACGCGTCGTCGCGGTACGTGACGGCGGCACGCGGCGGAGTGTTCGCGCGGGAGCTCGACTGCCCCGGCTGCGACGCGGGGGACCACGAGGTGGACGTCGTCACGGGAGCGACCATCCTTCTCGAGGTCGAGACGGCCGTTCGCCTCGGGGGCTTCGACGAGTCCTTCTTCCACTACGCGGAGGAGGTCGACTACTGCCTCCGCGTGCGCCGGGACGGTGGCCGGATCCGCTGGTCCTGCACGACCGTCGTTCCCCACGCGGTCGGCGGCTCGATCGCCCACGGGTCCGCGTCGGCCCACTACTACACGGCTCGCAACAAGGTCCTCCTGGCGCGGAAGCACGGCGTCGCCGTGTCCGCTCCGCGACTGCTGAAGGACGAGGCGACCTTCGCTCTACGAGCAGCTCGGGATCGCCATGTCGGTGCCTGGCTGACCGGTCTCCTGGACGGCGTCCGCGGCGTGGACGGGGCGCGGGGCCGATGAGGATCGCTGTCTTCTCGCACTCCGCCGGCCTCGGCGGCGCCGAGCGTTCGATGCTCGAGCTCGTCGCCGCCCTGACAGGTCGTGGCCACGACGTCGTCGTCTACCTGCCCAGCGACGGTCCGCTCGCCGAGCTCGCCGCGGCCGCCGACTCTCCGCCGTCCGTCCGGTACTGCGCGAGCCACCGATGGCTGTCCCCTCGAGGCCGCGGTCCCGCCGGCGTCATCCGGCTCATCCAGTGCCTCCTGGACCTGCCGCGGACGCTCTGGGCGCTTCATCGCTGCTCACCGGACGTCGTCGTGTCGAACACCTCCGTCACCCCCACGCCGTTGCTCGCCGCGACGGTCCTCGGCCTCCCTCGCGTCGTGGTGGTCCGTGAGGCGATCGCGACCAACCCCGTCATGGCGTCAGCGCTCCCGGTCACCCTGGTCGTGCGGGCGCTGCACGCCTGGTCGGACGTCGTGGTCGCCGTCTCACAGTTCGTCGCAGAGCAGGTGCGCGCAGACCACGTGGTGCTCGAGGACGTGCGGCCGCTCGCGCCTCGGACGCGTGTGCGCGGCAACGGGCGCCTGCGGACGGCGGTCCTCGGCGCGGTGACACGTGACAAGGGACAGCTCGACGCCGTCAGAGCCGTGGCCCACGCCGTCTCCCAGGGCACGGACGTGGAGCTCGCGCTGTACGGCGCAGGAGCGGGACGCGACGTCAGTGCAGTGCTGGGTGAGGTCGCGGCCAACGGGCTCGTCGACCGTGTGGTGCACCACGGCGAGACGGACGACGTCGCCTCCGTGCTCGCACGCACCGACCTCCTGCTCGTCCCCTCGCTCAACGAAGGCTTCGGGCGCGTCACCGTGGAGGCGCTGCACGCTGGCGTCCCCGTGCTGGGCTATCGGTCAGGAGGGACGGTCGAGGCGATGGCGCTGGGCGGTGGGCTCCTCGTCGAGCCCCACGCCACGGCCCTCGGTGAGGCGATGACCGAGCTGGCGCGCGACGCGGAGGTGCTCGCCGACCTGGGTGCGAGAGCCGCCGCCGCCGGTGCGGAGTGGGCGCGGGTACGCAGCACCGATCACCTGGCCGACCTCGTGCTCGCCACGGGGCGAGGTCCTCGCCGTCCCGCACCCGTGCTGACGGGGGAGCGCGATGAGTGAGCCGACGGTGGGAAGACTCCGCGAGACGGTCACGGCCTCGCGCGCCTGGCACGGTCGCGCCCTGGCTCTCGTCCTGCCCGTGACCACCATGGCGCCGGCACTGGGCGTGCTCGGGACGCCCGCACGCGTCCTCGTGGCCGCGACGGCGGGGTGGGCCGTCCTCCGTGCGCCGGCGCGGCTCCGTGAGCTGCAGGTCGGCCTCCTGCTCGGACTGGTGCTCCTGCTCTCTGCCGAGGCGCTGGGGGCGCCGACCCTCGGCCACGGGCTCGTCCGGCTCCTCAACTGGCTCATGTTCGTGCCGCTCGTCTTCCTGCGCTTCGACGCGCGCGTCGCGCGTCTGCTCGGTGCGTCGCTCCTCCTGGCCTGCTGGCTGCAGGTGGTCGGCGTCGCCCTCCAGGCGACCGGGCGCCTGCGCGGGACCTGGGGCGGGCTTCTCGTGAGCGGGAGTCTCTTCGACCCCACGAACCGCACGCTCCTCACGAGGTACACGGGCTTCCTGGGCAATCCCAACGACCTCGGACTCCTGCTCTGCCTGGGCGTCGTCGTGGCGCTCGTCGGTCTGGTCACGCGCGAGTACGGCAGGCGGAGCGTGCTCCTCCTCTCGGGCGCCTGCTTCACGTGGGTGCTGTTCCTCACCGGATCGCGGGGGGCGATCGTCGGACTGGTGGTCGGTATCGCCGTCGTCGTGGTGCTGCTCCGCCCGAAACACGCGGTCGCCGTCGCGGTCGGCGGGGTTGCGGTCGGCATCGTGCCGGTGCTGACCTCGGACGCCGTGCGTCGTGTGGTCGACTCGATCGGTGCGATCGTCGCGGGTCGCGACGCGAGCGCCTCCTTCCGTTCGAACCTGTGGGCCGAGCAGCTCCGCGTCAACGACCGGTGGCTCCTCGGGAACGGGTTCAGCGGCTACGTCGAGGGATCGCCCGGTGACGGAGCCGTCACGGGCACCGTGGACAACGCGTGGTTGAAGCTGTTGCTCGAGGCAGGGCTCGTGGGCTGCGCCGTCCTGGCACTCCTCCTGCTGGCCTTCCTCGTGCCGCTGCTGACCACGAGGCGAGCAGCGACACCGTTCGCCTCGACGGTCGCCGTCGTGGTCAGCGCATGCCTCGTCATGGTGGTGTGGCGCTCGCTCTCGGCTGACCTGCTCGACATCAACCCGTGGAACGCGGTCCTGTGGATCCTCCTCGGGCTCGCCGGCGGCCTCGCACGGACCGCCCGGACCCCGTACCACTCCCTGGACGTCCAGGGAGTCGTCGTGCCGGCGCAGCGGCTGTCGACCTCCCTTCCGGTCGGCGGGGGGATCCGGTGAACGACGCCGCAGAGGCGCCTCGAGGCCGCGTCGCGCTCATCGGTGCCTACGAGCGCGACAACTTCGGGGACCTGCTCTTCCTGCACCAGACGCAGGCGTACCTCGAGGCGGTGGGCCTCGAGGTCGTCGCCACGTCGGCGTTCGAGGCGGACATGCGGCCGCTGCTCGGGCGGCAGATCCCCGCATTCCACCGGGTTCTCGCGGAGGAGTCGTTCGACCACGTCTGGACCGTCGGTGGCGAGGTCGGCGGCGCCACGATGGACACGGCCTACCGATCCCTCGCGGACGACCGGTTCAGCCACATCGGTGCCCGGTCCGGGGGCCGGGCGGCGAGGATCCGGGCGCTGAGCGGCGCGGAGCCGGGCGATCCGGCGTACGTCGCGCGGCTGACGGCCTTCCCGACGAACGCGCTCGCCTCGCTGACGGTCAACTCGGTCGGTGTCTCGGGGCTCGCTGCCCTGAGCGCGGAGGAACGGCGTGTGCACCTCGCCGCGTTGCGCGAGTGCGACTCCCTGGTGGTCCGGGACCGGAGGAGCGACGCCCTCCTGGCCGAGGCGAACGTCCCGCACACGCTCGCACCGGACCTCATCCACTCGATCGCCCTGACCCGTGCGAGGCCGCGCGTCTCCGACGTCGTCCTCGTGCAGGCGGCCGAGCGGTGGATCAAGGCCGTCGGCCCGCAGCAGGTCGCCCGCGCACTCGTGGGCGTACCGCAGCTCCGGGATGCACGCGTGCGTCTGCTGCTCGCAGGCACCGCACCGGGGCACGACTCGCCCGCCGCGTACCGGACGGTGATCGACGAGGTGCGCGCCCTCTCGCCCGAGGTCGACATCGCGGTGTGGGATGGTTCGCGCGACCCGTGGGAGATCGTCGACGCGATCGGTGGTGCGCGGCTGTGGGTGGGGCAGTCGCTGCACGGGCGCATCGTCGCGGGGGCATTCGGCGTGCCGCGCCTCAGCCTCGCTGACCCGAAGCTCGACATGTACGCCGCGACCTGGGACCGCGACATGCCGGCAGGCGTGACGCCCGCGACGCTCGGCGTCGCCGTGGACGAGGCGCTCTCGGCCCGTAGCGCACGTCAGGACCAGGGCCTCGGCCGCCGGCTGGGCCTGCTGGCAGACGCGTCGGTCCGAGCGACGGTCGACCGGATGCTGGCGCGCGACCCGCTCGATCGGGCGGTTGCTCGCTTCGCCTCCGTGGAGAGCCTGCGCCGCGGTCAGGTGTCCGACGCGGAGGGCCGGGTCCTCCGTCGCGCCGAGGACTCGGTGAGCCGCGGTGCGCGAAGCGCGACCGCCGTGCTCGACCGGCACGCACGAGCGCTCGTGCTGCGCGCACGGTCGTCCACCGGCCGGTCACGTGGCTGACACCCTCGCTGGTCCGCAGCCGCCCTCGCCGCAGGTCCGGCGACCGGACGGTCCCGTGGCGGTCCTGCTCGGTCGTCTCGCGGCGATGGTGTGCGTGCTCGCGACGGCACCCGTGATCGCCCGGGCGCTCGGACCTGAAGGCCGGGGGGTCACGGCGGCCGCCCTCGCGATCCTCGCCGTGGCACCGCTCGTCGTCGCTCTGGGTGTCCCGCTGGCGATCCGCAGACGACTGGCGGTCGACGGGACCGCGCGTGCAGACCTCGTGCGAACAGGTCGCGTCCTGGCGGCGTCCACGGCGCTCGTCTCGTCGGCGGCAGCAGTCCCCCTCGAGGCGCTGGCGCTCCCCGGCCTCGACTGGCCCGCGCGGGTCGCCTTCTTCGTGTCCATGGCGCTGGTACCGCTGTCGGTCTCGTGGACGATCGACGCCAACGTGCTGCTCGTGGAACGACGGTTCCGCCTGCTCGGCGCGCTGTCCCTCGTCCACGGGCTCGTGTCGACTGCCATGGTGGTCGGCTTCTGGGCATGGGGACGACTCGACGTCTCGACCGTCCTGTACGCGTTCCTCGCGGGCAACGTCGTGACGTTCCTGGTCGGTCTCGTCGTCGTGGACGACCGCGGTGGCAGGGTGTCCGACGTGCGCGACGTCATCAGGGAGGGCTGCTCGCTGGTCGCGGGGCAGCTCGCCGAGGTGGGTGCGGCGCGGGTCGCGCAGATCGCGGCCCTCCCGCTGCTCGGTCCGGCTGCTGCGGGCCTCCACTCGGTCGCGGCGACGGCCGGCGGCGTCGGAGCCCCGGTCGCAGACGCCTACGCGAACGCGAGCTTCGGGCGTCTCGCGGACCGCTCCGACCATGGAGTGCTCGTCGCTGCGGTCCGCCGCGGCGCGGCCCTCGCACTGCTCAGCGGCGTCGCCGTCGCGTGCGCCGCATGGGCACTTGTGCCGGTCGCGTTCGGGGACCCGTTCACCGCCTCCCGGCCGCTCGCTCTCCTCGTCGCCGCGACGACGACCGCGGCGGGGGTCGGTGCCGTCGGCGGCGCCGCGCTGGCCGCACAGCGATGCGGCCAGCGCATGAGCATGGCGCGGGCGGTGGGCCTCGCAGCGAGCGGCGCGTTGCTCGTGCCCGCCGCCGCGTGGCTCGGCGTCACCGGCGTGGCTCTCGCCATGCTCGTGGGTTCGCTCCTGACGACCGCGCTGATCCTCCGCTTCGTCGGGGTCTCGCCGGCGCAGGCGGTGCCGCGTCCTCGCGACGTCGTCGCATCGATCCGCGAGCTGTTCGGCGTGCAGCGATGAGCGCGCCGCTCGCCGAGGTCGTCGTGGTCCTCTACCGGTCGCTGCCGTCCGCCACGGAGGAGATCGCCGGCTTCCTGGACCTCGCCGCCCGCGACATGCGGATGCACTGGACCTTCGTGGACAACAGCGAGGACCAGCACGACTCGGCGCTCCTCGCGCCGCTCCTCGCTGATCGGGCGAACGCCCGGCTCGTCCGGCGCCCCGACAACCCCGGCTTCGCGGCTGCGTGCAACCTCGTCGGGCTGAGGACCGACGCGCCGTGGCTGGTCCTCCTCAACCCCGATCTTCTCGTCACGGCGGAGGCTTTCGACGTGATGCGCGCCGCCATGGTGGGGGCCGACCGCTCGACGGCAGCGTTGGCCTTCTCCCAGCGGACAGGCACGCTGAGGCATGCGGGTGTGGCCTTCAGCGTCGCGGGCTGGTTCATGGACCGCGCTGTGCGCGACGCCTCGGGCCGGTCGCCGGGGGCACGCGAGCTCCTGTACCGGGTCTCCGGCGGGGGCGGGCGGCTCGTCGGCCCCTCGGGCGGCGCGGCGGCGTACCGTGCCGACGCCTTCCGCGCCCTGGGCGGGTTCCACGACGAGTACTTCGCCTGGGGCGAGGACGCCGATCTGGCCCTCCGGCTCGACCTCGCGGGTCTTCGCACGGGGTGCGTCGACGTCGACCTCCCGCACCAGGGTGGCCACTCGGTCGTCGGACCCGGCGTGCAGCGGCGGGCGCGCCTCCTCGCGCGCAACCGCGTCCTCCTTGCCGCACGCCTCTACACCGCTCCGCAGGCGGTCGCCTTCGCCGCGTTCTTCGTCGCGGTCCTCGCCGCCAAGGTGCCCCTGATGCTGCGCGACGGCACGCTCACGGCGAACCTGCTCGGCGTCGTCTCGGGATGCCGGGCCGCGCGCAGCGCCCGGCGGTCGTACGACGGGGCACGGCTGCGGCTCAGGGACGGACTGCGCGGACCGCCGCGGCGGGGGAGGGTGCGGTGAGGCGCAGGTCGGTGGGCGTGGTGCTGGTCCTCGGCGCCGCGCTCGCCGGGTGCGACGGCGCGATCGAGGGCGGCGTGCACGGCGATCACGAGTCCGGTCTCGCCTCCGCGACCGAGGCCGTGCGCCAGGAGCGTGGTGCCGCAGCCCCCACGTGGTCCACCTGCGCCGCCGACGCCGCGCTCGCACGCGCCGAGGCCCTCGTCGGCGAGCCGGAGCTCACCCACGCTCCCCTCGACGACGTCATCGCCGACTGCGGGGTCACCGTCGCGGCCGAGAACCTCAGCCGCGCCCCCGCGGGGACGCCGGCCGACGACGTGGTCGCGGCCTGGATGGACTCGCCGGGTCACCGCTCCAACCTGCTCGACCCCGAGCTCACCCAGGTGGGCGTCGGCTGCGTCGAGGACGGTGAAGCGCTGCTCTGCGCGCAGGTCTTCCTGGGACCGCCCCGGGGCGGGTGAAACCTCGCTCGGACGCCCTTTCGCGGCACATCACCCGTGCGGCGCGGCTCACACCGAGCACGGACCGGTCGATCACCCCGTGACGGCGGAGAGCGGCCGACCGCTCGAACGGGTGAGATCCGGTCGGGCCCGTACCGCTCCGCCGTGCGAACGCGATGTCAGTACCGACGGGGCACGGCCCCGCGCACACGAGGGGCGGTGGACGCGTGGCTTCGCTCTGGGCCAGGTTCCTCGCCGCCGGCGCGCTCGTCGTCGTCGTCCAGTGGTTCCTGCCGTACGGCCTGCTCGGCGACAGCATCATCGTGGCCGCGGGTGCGGCCGGCGTCGTGGCGATGGTCGTGGGCGTGCGCCGGTACCGGCCCGCACGTCCCCTGCCGTGGTACCTCATGGCGGCCGGCGTGGCGTTCTGGGCCACGGGTGACGGCCTGTGGACCGTCTTCGACCACGTGCTGGGCATCGACCCCTTCCCGTCGGGCGCGGACGTCGCCTACCTCGTCGCCTACCCGCTCTTCGGCGTCGGCCTGCACCTCCTCGCGCGCGGCAAGGGGCGTGCGACCGACCGCAGCGCGCTGCTCGACGCGCTCATCGTCGCGGTCTCGGTCGGCCTCGTGCTGTGGGTCGTCTTCATCGCGCCGACCTGGACGGACGCGGAGGGCAGCACGCTGGGGCGGTTCGTCGGCGTCGCCTACCCGATCGGCGACCTGGTCCTCGTGACCCAGCTCGCCCACCTGACCGCCGCGCGCACGTCCCGCACTCCCGCGCTGCGCCTCCTCGGGGTCGGGTTCGTCGTCATCTTCGTCGCCGACCTGCTGTTCCAGGCCGCCGCGTACGTCCCCGTCCTCGACGAGAACATCGGGTGGCTCGACCCGCTGTGGATGCTCGCGTACCTCTTCTGGGGTGCTGCCGCGCTGCACCCGTCGCTCCGGGCGACGGGCGAGCACGAGCGCGGACCGCAGCACACCCTCACGCCGCGCCGTGTCGCCTACCTCGCCCTCGCCGTCGCGGTGCTGCCCGGGCTTGTGCTCGTCGAGCGGTCGATGGGCCTGCGGGAGCACAACACCGAGGTGACGTTCGCGTCCCTGCCGCTCATCGCGCTCGTCATCGCGCGCATGCTCGGGATGGTGCGGCGCATGCAGGAGCAGGCGGACCGGCTGGCGCACCTCGCCGACACCGACTTCCTCACCGGGCTCGAGAACGCGCGCCGCCTGTCCTCGCGGGTCGACGCTCTCATCCGACCGGCAGCGGGCGGCTCGCCGCAGAGCGTGGCGCTGCTCCTCGTCGCCGTGGAGCGCTTCACCGAGATCAACGACACGCTCGGCCTGCGCACGGGCGACCAGCTGCTGCGCGCCGTCGGCGCTCGCCTCACCACGGCGGTGGACGCCGACGGCGTCGTCGCGCGCCTGGGCGGCGAGTCCTTCGGCATCCTGCTGCCGGGTGTGGCCTCGGGTCAGCGCGCCGCCGAGCGCGCGGCGGAGGTCCGCGCGGCCTTCGAGGAGCCGTTCCACCTGCCCGAGCTCACGGTCACGGTCGACGTCGCCGTCGGCATCGCGCTCGCCCCGGGCGACGCCGGGACCGCAGCGGACCTCCTCCAGCGCGCCGATGTCGCACTCTCGGCGGCGCGCGAGCGGCGCGACCTCGTCGCCTCGTACGCCGAGCAGATGCACAGCGGCGGTCCACTCACGCCGGTCCTCATGAGCGAGCTGCTCGCCGCGCTCGAGCAGGACCACGTCGTCGTGCACTTCCAGCCGCAGGTCGAGCTCCGCAGCGGACGGGTGCTGGGCGTCGAGGCGCTCGTGCGCTGGGAGCACCCGGTGCACGGCATGCTCGGCCCGCTCGCCTTCGTGCCGGCGGCCGAGCGCACCGGGCTCATCCGCCAGCTGACCCTGCACGTGCTGGACCGCTCGCTGGCCCAGGCCGCCGCGTGGCGGGCCGACGGTCGCACGATCTCCGTCTCGGTGAACCTGTCCGTGCGCAACCTCCTCGACCCGCACTTCGTCGAGGACGTGCGTGCGGCGCTCGAGCGGCACCGCATCCCGGCCCGCCAGCTCGAGCTCGAGGTCACCGAGACGATGGCGATGCTCGACCCGCACAGGTCCGTCGAGGTGCTCGGCGCGCTCGACGCGCTCGGTGTCACGCTCTCGGTCGACGACTACGGCACGGGCTACTCGTCGCTGGCCTACCTCCAGCGGCTCCCGCTCCAGCGGCTCAAGATCGACCGGTCCTTCGTGGCCGGTGTGGTCACCGACGACGCGAGCGCGGCGATCGTGCGGTCGACCATCGAGCTCGCCCGCCACCTCGGCCTCTCGGTGGTCGCCGAGGGCGTGGAGGACGACGAGACGATGCTGGCCCTGCTCGGCATGCGGTGCTTCGCCGCCCAGGGCTTCGGGCTCGGCCGGCCGGTGCCGGCCGACCGCATCCCGGCGATGATCGACGAGATCGAGGGTCGCGTGGCCGGCGTCGTCGGCGCGCGCGTGCCCGTCCAGCGCGGGGCCTGAGCGCCCGGAACGACGCCGGGCACGTCACCTCACGCGGACGGGCCTCCCAGCACGCCCCGGTCGCGTCAGTACGCGACCGTGAAGCGGCTGCGCCGGTGCGCCGGCTGCTCGACCTCGTCGACGATCGCGATCGCGAGGTCCTCCCCGGACAGGTGGGAACCACCCTCGTCGTCGGTGAGCAGCACGTCGTCGCCGACCCGGAACCGGCCCGTCCGCTCGCCCGGTGCGTAGGCGCCGAAGCCGGCCGCGGGGCTGACGTAGAACCAGTCGAGGCTCTCGGGGCGGCTCCTCAGCTCCTCCAGGACGCCGTCCATGATCTGCGCCTCGGCGAGGAAGGGTGCCGGGAAGGCGTCCGTCTCGAGCAGCTTGGGCCCGCCGGGCGCGACGAGCAGGGAGCCGGCCCCGCCGACGACGCCGAGCCGCACGCCGGCCGCGTCGGCCCTGGCCGCCAGGTCGCCGAGGATCCCCGCGAGCACCGGCTCGAGCTCACCGCGCGGCGGGACGGTCGTGACGACGACGTCGGTGTCCGCCGCCACCGAGTCCAGCAGGGCAGGGTCCGTCACGTCGCCCGTCTCGTAGGAGACGCCGGGCACCGGCTCCGCGGGCGTGTGCCGGCTGAACGACCTGACCTCGTGCCCTCGGGCCGCCGCCTCGCGGACGAGGTGCGTCCCTGCGTAACCCGTGCCGCCCAGGACCGTGATGCGCGCCATGCGTGACCTCCTCGATGGGGTGCGCGGCGATGACGTGCCGCGTCGATCGACACCCTAGGCATGCGCTCGGCCGGCGGGCGTGGGCGTCCCGCGAAGGGCTGACCTGTCGGCGTCGTCGTGCCGGTGCCCCCCGCGGCACGTACGTTGGCTCGCATGACCGGCGCTCCTCGAACGACCGGGACCACGGGGCGCGCCCGCGGTCCGCACGCGACCCGCGTCCTCGTCGAGCGCGAGCGCGTCACGGTCGAGGGTCACGATCTGTGGCTCACCCGCCTGGGTCCCGCCGACGGCGGTACGGCCGCGCCCGTGGTCCTCGTGCACGGGATCGGCGTCTCGGGCCGCTACTTCGAGCCGCTCGCGCACGAGCTCGCGCTCGAGGGCCCCGTGCTGGTCCCGGACCTGCCCGGCTTCGGCCCCAGCCCCCGGCCCGACGAGCCCCTCGGCATCGCCGACCACGCGCGCGTGCTCGTCGAGCTGGTGCGCCGGGAGGGGTGGGACTCCGCCCCGGTCCTCGTCGGCCACTCGATGGGTACCCAGGTCGTCACGGAAGCCGCCGCCGCGGTGCCCGACCTCGCGGCCGGCGTCGTCCTCATCGGGCCCGTCGCGGAGCCGGGCCGGCGCTCCGCCGTGCGCCAGGGGTGGCGCCTGCTGCGCGACACCCGGCACGAGACCCCGCGCGCCAACTGGGTCGTGCTCACCGACTACCTGCGCACCGGTCTGCGCTGGTACCTCGCGACGCTGCCGCACATGCTGGACTACCCGCTCGAGGAACGCATCGGCGACGTGACCCAGCCGGTCCTCCTGCTCCGCGGCGAGAACGACCCCATCGCCCCGCCCGGGTACGTCGAGCGACTCGCCGCACGTGCCCGCGACGGACGCGTCGACGAGGTGCCCGGCGCCGGTCACGTCGTGATGATGCGCCGCCCGCGCGCCGCTGCCGCGATGTGCCGGAGCCTCCGGTGACCCCCGGGGCCGCAGCAGCGCGCGCGGTGCGGTTCGTCGCGCCCCATGCGCGCCACGCGTGGTGGCGCACGCTCGACTACGCGTACGTGCTCGTGCGCCAGGCCGAGGGCGCGCTGCGCCGCGGCGGTGCCGAGGCGTACCTGGAGGGCAGCACCCCGCCCGACGTCGTCCTCGTGCCCGGCGTCTACGAGAGCTGGCCGTTCATGCGGCCCATCGCCCAGCTCCTGCACGGCCACGGGCACGCGGTGCACGTGCTGCCCGCGCTCGGGTACAACATCGGGCCCGTGCCCGCGGCGGCCTCGGTGCTCGGCGCCTACCTGACCGCGCACGACCTGCGCGACGTCGTCGTCGTCGCGCACAGCAAGGGAGGTCTGATCGGCAAGCGCGCCATGCTGCGCGAGGACCCCGACGGGCGGATCCGCTCGATGGTCGCGATCAACACCCCGTTCGCGGGGTCGGCCTACGCGCGCTGGATCCCGCTCGCCTCGCTGCGCATCTTCCGGCCCGACGACGCGACCCTGCTCGAGCTCGGCGCCGAGCAGGAGGTCAACAGCCGCATCACGTCGGTGTACGCGCCGTGGGACCCCCACATCCCGGGCGGGAGCGTGCTGCCGGGCGCCGCGAACGTGGAGCTCGAGACGCCCGGCCACTTCCGCCCGCTGGCGGACCCACGGCTCGAGCGCGTGCTCCTCGCCGCCGTCCGGGGCGAGGGCGGCCAGCCGTCCGAGCCGCCCGCGGGGGCGGAGTCGTCCGGGGCGTGACCGTGCGCCCGGCGCGAGCCGTCGTCGGCCGACGCATGATTCGGCCAGCCTCACCTTGCTGGCGGACCTCGGCCGGCGTGCCTAGCGTCGGGCCATGGGAACCGAGCGGGACGTGACGGCCGCCGAGCGGCGGGCCGTGCCTGCTGACGAGCCCCACACGAACGGGCTGCAGGCCCGGCTCAACTGGCTCCGCGCGGGCGTGCTGGGCGCCAACGACGGGATCATCTCGACGGCCGGCGTCGTGGTCGGCGTCGCGGCGGCGACCGCGCACGCGCAGTCGATCCTCGTCGCGGGCGTGGCGAGCCTCGTGGCCGGCGCGGTCTCCATGGCGCTGGGGGAGTACGTCTCCGTGAGCAGCCAGCGCGACACCGAGCGGGCGCTCATCGCGCTCGAGCGCCGCGAGCTCGCGGAGGACCCGGAGGGCGAGCTCCTCGAGCTCGCCGAGATCTACGAGGCGAAGGGTCTCTCGCCCGCGACGGCGCGGCAGGTCGCGATCGAGCTGACGGCCGACGACGCCCTCGCCGCGCACGTCGAGGCCGAGCTGGGCCTCGACCCGGACGAGCGGACCAACCCCTGGCACGCCGCGCTCGCGTCGGCGGTCGCCTTCACGGTCGGTGCGCTGCTGCCGCTGATCGCCGTCGTGCTCGCGCCGCCCGCGGTGCGCATCCCCGTGACCTTCGCGGCCGTCGTCGTCGCGCTCGCCCTCACCGGCACGATCAGCGCGCGGCTCGGACGGGCGCGGCGGCTGCGCGCCGTCGTGCGCCTCATCCTCGGCGGTGCGCTCGCGATGGGCATCACGTTCGGCATCGGCGCCCTCCTCGGCGCGACGGTCGTCGGCTGACCAGGAGGCGAGCGCCCCGGTTCGAGGTCCAGGGCGCGCCACCTGTCCTTGCCCGTGAACTGCTCGCGGGCCTTGGATGTCGTCACAGGGACGAAGCGATGCGAGGGGGCTTGCGGTCGTGCGCGAGCAGACGTACGCGATACCTGAGAACGAGGACCTTGCTCACGCAGGTTCTCGGCGAACAACCGAACGCTCCGGCAGGCTCCTCGTCGTCATCTCGCTCGTCGTCGCGCTACCGAACATGGTCCTCGCGGCCCTCATGCCGGTGATCGGTATGCTGATTGCACTCGGCACGGCGAGCGTCGGCGCCACCCTCATGCTCAAGGGACGGGAGCGAGGCTGGGCGGCAGCGCTTCTCGCCGTGAGCGGGCTGGCGATCCTCGTGTCTCTCGCCGTCATGCTCTTCCTCCTCCCGGCAGAGGTGCGGCCGATCGGTACCAGCACCCCGATCCCGGTGGGATGAACCCGACGGCGTCCCGTCGTGGCGGACCTGCCGGCCGGCGAGGCAGCGCTTCGGTGGTGAGGTTGCGTCAGCATGCGACGCCAGGTCACCAGTAAGCGGCCCGGCGGGAGCGCAGGGCCACAGAGCGGCCCGATGCCTCAGGCGCTCGCGCGCAGGATGAGCCGCGGCTCGTAGAGGATCGGCTCCGGCGGCACGTCCTCGCCCGCGAGCAGGGCCATGAGCATGCGGCCGGCGCGCGCGACCATCTCGCCGAGCGGCTGCGCCACCGTGCTCAGCGGCGGGTCCGTGGTCTCGGCGACGCCGATGTCGTCGAACCCGAAGACGGCGACGTCGTGGGGCACCGAGCGACCGCGCTGCGTGAGCTGGGTCAGGCCTCCCGACGCCATGAGGTCGGACGCCACGAAGATCGCGTCCAGGTCCGGGTGCGCCTCGATGAGCCGGGCGGTCGCCTCCGCCCCGCCGCGCGCCGTGAAGTCGCCGTGCACGACGGCGTCGTCGGGCAGGCCCGCGCCCTGCAGCGCCTGCCGCCAGCCGTCGAGGCGGTCGACGCCCGCCGTCATGTCGGGCGGACCCGCGACCGTGCCGATGCGACGGCGGCCGGTCCGGAGCAGGTGCTCGGTCGCCATCCGCGCGCCCGCGGTGTGGTCGACGTCGACGTAGTACGGGGTGACGACGTCGAGCGGCCGGCCGAGGAAGACGCACGGGATGCCCGAGGCGACGAGCTCGCGGTTCAGCGCGTCGTCGCGGTGGTGGGAGGCGACGACCGCGCCGTCCACGTGCCCCTGCGTGAGGTAGCGCGACGCGCGTTCGGTGCTCGCGCCGCGGCGCGCGATGACGAGCAGCATCTGCAGGTCGGAGTCGTCGAGCGCGAGGCTCAGCCCGTTGACGATCCCGCCGAAGAACGGGTCGGTGAGGAGCCGCGCGTTCGGCTCGGGCACCACGAGCGCCACCGACCCCGTGCGTCGCGTCGCGAGGTTGCGCGCCACGGGGTTGGGGACGAAGCCCAGCTCGGCGATCGCCGCCTCGACGGCGGCCCGGGTCTGGGGGCTCACGAGGTGCCCTCCGTTGATGACCCGGGACGCCGTCGCGCGGGAGACACCGGCGACCGCCGCCACCTGGCGGATCGTCGGTGCCCCACGCCGTGCGAGGGCGTTGTTCATGGTCACGCGCGAACCGTACCGCCGAGGGGTACCGCCCCGGTGGCGATGGCGCGCGCGTAAGTTCGGGCACTTGACTTAGGGGTGCGCGCCTGCGTCTCGAAGTCCACCCGCACGATCCCGAACCGCTTCTCGTAGCCGTACGCCCACTCGAAGTTGTCGAGCAGCGACCACGCGAAGTACCCGCGGACGTCCGCGCCGGCCGCGACCGCGTCCGACACCGCGGCCAGGTGCTGGACGAGGTAGTCCGTGCGCTCGACGTCGTCGACCTCCCCGTCCGGGCCGACCTCGTCGTCGAACGCCGAGCCGTTCTCGGTGACGTACAGCGGGATGCCTGCCGGGCCGGTGTAGTCCCGGTGCAGCCGCACGAGGAGGCGCTCGAGTCCCTCGGGCTGGACCTCCCAGTCCATCGCCGTGCGCGGGAGCCCGCGCGAGACGGGGTAGGCGTCGACGACCCCGACGCTGGGGTTGCTCAGCGGGCGCTCCACGGGTGCGCCGTTGGGCATGACCTCCGTCGGCTCGGGCGCGTGCCCCGTGACCGCCGTCCCGGTGTAGTAGTTGACGCCCAGGAAGTCGATCGGCGTGCCGATCACCTCGAGGTCGCCGTCGCGCACGGGCAGGGCGGTCCCGACGGCGGCGAGCGCGTCGATCGCGTCCTGCGGGTACGCGCCGAGCACGACCGGCTCCACGAACACGCGGTTCGCCATGGTGTCGGAGAGCGCCGCGGCACGCACGTCCGCCTCGTCGGACGGGTCCACCGGGTCGGGGACCGTGAAGTTGAGCGTGATGCCCAGCTGGGCGGTCGGGTCGACCGCGCGCAGCTCCTGGACCACGCGACCGTGCGCGAGCAGCAGGTGGTGGAGCGCGGACACGGCGGCCTGCGGCTCCTGGCGGCCCGGTGCGTGCTGACCGCCCGCGTACCCGAGGAACGCGCTGCACCACGGCTCGTTGAGCGTGGTCCAGTGGCGCACCCGGTCGCCGAGCGCGCCGTGGACGGCGAGCGCGTACTCCGTGAAGTGGTCGACGACGTCGCGCGACGTCCACCCGCCGCGGTCCTCGAGCCACTGGGGGAGATCCCAGTGGTACAGCGTGAGCCACGGCGTGATGCCGCGCTCGAGCAGGCCGTCGACGAGGCGCGAGTAGAAGTCCAGGCCGCGCTGCTCGATCCGGCCCGGCTCGGGCACGATGCGCGGCCACGCGGTCGAGAAGCGGTAGGCGTCCAGCCCCAGCTCGGCCATGAGCGCGACGTCCTCGGGCCAGCGGTGGTAGTGGTCGCACGCCACCTCGCCCGTGTCGCCGCCGACGACGGCGCCGGGCACGCGGCAGAAGGTGTCCCAGATGGAGTCGGTGCGCCCGTCGGCGCTCGTCGCGCCCTCGATCTGGAAGGCAGCGGTGGCTGCTCCCCAGACGAAGCCGCCGGGGAGGTCGAGAGGGTGGCTCATCCCTTCACCGCTCCCTGCATGATGCCCGAGACCAGCTGCCGGCCGGCGACGGCGAACAGCAGGATGAGCGGGATGGTCGCCGCGACGACACCAGCCATGATCAACGCGTAGTCCTTGAAGTAGGAGGCCTGCAGCAGCTGCAGCGCCACGGGGAGCGTCGGGTTGGTGGACCCGAGCACGATGAACGGCCAGAAGAACGAGGTCCACGACCCGACGAAGGTGAAGAGCGCGAGCATCGCGGCAGCCGGGCGGGCCGCCGGGATGGCGACGTGCCAGAAGGTGCGGATCATCGAGCACCCGTCGACGCGCGCCGCCTCGATGAGCTCGTAGGGGAGCGCCTCCTCGAGGTACTGCGACATCCAGAACACGCCGAAGGCCGTGACGAGGCCCGGCACGATCACCGCGACGAGCTTGCCCGTCCACTCGAGCTTCGACATGACGATGAACAGCGGCACGATGCCCAGCTGGGCGGGGACCGCCATCGTCGCGATGATGAAGACCAGCAGCGGCCGGCGGCCGCGGAAGCGCAGCTTGGCGAACGCGAAGCCTGCGAGCGTCGCGAAGAACACGACGGACACCGACGTGACGACGGCCACGATGATGCTGTTGCCGACGGCCTCCCAGAACTTGATGTCCGAGGAGATGACGCGGCCGATGTTGTCGAACAGGTTCGGCCCCGGGATGAGCGAGGGGACCGGGTTCTGCGCGATCGTCGCCGAGTCCGAGGACGCGAGCAGGAAGGCGTAGTAGATCGGGTAGGCCGAGATCGCGAGGACCAGGCCGAGCAGCGTGTACGTGATCCAGCCGGGCCGACGGTTGACGCCGGCGCCGCCGAGGTTGCGCTTGCGCGCCGCCGCACGGGCGGCACCACGGCCGGCCGTCTGGGCGATCATGGGGACCGAGCTCATCGGAGGCCACCCTTCTCGATGTTGCGGGCGGCGCTGCGCGCGGCGGCCCGGCTGCGCCGGCGGCTCTCGCTGCCGGGCTGGGCGGTGGACGCGATGCGTCGCGTGATGGCGAAGTTGATGAGGCCGATCACCACGATGATGAGGAAGAGGATCCACGCGACGGCGGCCGCTCGGCCGAAGCTCTTCTGGGCGCCCCAGCCGAGCTCGTAGAGGAACATCGTCACGGTCATCCACTGCCGGTCCGCGCCGCCCTGGCCGAGCTGGTCGAACATGCGCGGCTCGTCGAAGATCTGCAGGCCGCCGATGGTCGACGTGATGACCACGAAGATCACCGTCGGCCGCAGCAGCGGCACCGTGACCGAGAAGAACTGCCGCACGCGCGAGGCGCCGTCGATCACCGAGGCCTCGTACAGGTCGCGCGGGATCGCCTGCATCGCGGCGAGGAAGATGAGCGCGTTGTAGCCGGTCCACCGGAAGTTGACCATCGTCGCGATGGCGACGTGGCTCGACAGCGGGTCGGCGTGCCAGCGGATCGGGCCGATGCCGACGGTCCCCAGCAGGCTGTTGATCATGCCGGCCTGGTCGGCGAAGAGGCGCGAGAAGATCAGCGCGACGGCGACGGGCGCGACGACGTAGGGCAGCAGGACGCCCATCCGCCAGAAGGTCTTGGCGCGCAGGTTCGCGTCGAGCACCGCCGCGATGACGATGGCCGCGATGACCTGGGGCACGGAGGACAGCAGGAAGATGCTGAACGTGTTGCGCAGCGCGGTCATGAACCGCGGCTGCTGCACGACGTCGAGGTAGTTCTGGACGCCGACGAACTCACCCTGGCCGCCGATCAGGTGCCAGTCGTGCACCGAGACGTACGCCGTGTAGATCAGCGGGAAGAGCCCGACGACGGCGAACACCAGGAAGAACGGCGAGATGTAGAGGTACGGCGAGACCTTGACGTCGAGCCGGCCGAGGAGGTTGCGCCGACGCTGGCGCGGGTCCTCGGGGGGCGCGTCGTGGGCGGGCACCCGCCGGGTGCGGTCAGGCACGCCCGGCTCGGTCCCGACGGGGACGGTGACTGACACGGGAACTCCAGGGTGGGGGAGGCGACGTCGTGCTGGTCGCCGGGCGGGCTTGCCGGGTGGCCGGTGGCGGGCGGTCCGGTGAGGTGCCGGGCCGGGGCGTCAGGGCCCCGGCCCGGCGCCTGTCACTGCGGGTCGGTCGCTGCGGCTCGGTGGCTGCAGCTGGGACACCGCGGGTCGATCACTGCAGGCCGAGCTCCTGGAAGGCCTGGAGCGTCTTCTCCCACGACGACGCCGGGTCGTCCGTCTGGTCGACGTCGACGCGGGTCAGGCCGTCCGCGACCGTGGTGTGGATGGCGAAGTAGTTCGCACCCTTGAACGGCGTCGCCGTCACGGCCTCGGCGCGGTTGGCGAGGATCTCGCCGGTCGGCGCGTTGTTGAAGAACTCGTTCGTCGCGCTCAGCAGGTCCTCGGACTCGAGGGCCGCGACCTGGCTCGGGAACGTGCCCTTCGAGTTGAACGCCTTGATCTGCTGCTCGGGCGCCGTCAGCCACGCGGCGAGCGCCTTGGCCTCCTCCGGGTGCTCCGACTGGGTCGGGACCGTCAGGTACGAGCCGCCCCAGTTGCCGCCGCCGCCGGGGAAGACGTCGGCGATGTCCCAGCCGGTGACGCCGGCCGCGTTGCCCTCGATGATGCCGAGCATCCAGCCCGGGCACGCCATCGTCGCGAAGTTGCCGCTCTGGAAGGCGGCGAACCAGTCGTCGCTCCACTGGGCGAGGTGGGCCGAGAGCTCGCGGTCGACGCTCGCCTCGAGCACCGTGTAGTACAGGTCCTCGACCTCGGAGCCCTCGAGGCCGATGACGGTGCCGTCGTCCTCCTCGTAGGCGTTCTCGAGCTGGTTGACCATGGCCTGGTAGGTCGCGCCGGCCGAGTCGAACCAGGCGGAGTCGGAGCTCGCGACGAACTGCTCACCGACGGTGAAGTAGTTCTCCCAGTCGCCCTCGAGGAGGGTGGCGACCTCGGCACGGTCCGTGGGCAGGCCCGCGGCGGCGAAGAGGTCGGACCGGTAGCAGATCGCCTCCGGGCCGATGTCCGTGCCGTAGCCCATGAGCATGCCGTCGGCGGTGGTGGCGGCGTCGACCTTCCAGTCGAGCCAGCGACCCTCGACCTCGGGGTCGCTCAGGTCGACGAACTTGTCCGAGAACTGCATGAGCTCGGTGAGCCAGTCGACCTCGATCGCCTCGATGTCGGCGAGGCCGGAGCCCGCCGCGAGCCGGGTGTTGAGGTTGTCACGGGCCTCGTTGGCCGTGGCCGCCTTCTTGTGCTCGACCGTGATGTTCGGGTGGAGCTCCATGTACTCCTCGACGAGCTCCTCGTAGCCGAACTCGTTGAAGGTGGCGACCGTGAGGGTGATCTCCTCGGTGGACTCGCCGCCCTCCGACTCGCCGCCCTCGCCGGTCTCGGTGCCGTCGCCGCCGCCGCAGGCGCTGGCGACCAGCGCCATGCCTGCGACTCCCGCGGTGAGCGCGAGCGTCCGCTTCCTGGTGGTGCGCACTGGTGACTCCTTCGTCGTCTCGGGCGGCTGCGGTGCCGCCCCGTCAAGGGACCGCGCTCGGGGGAGCGGGCCATCGCGTGCGTCCTGATCTGAGACCGGTCTCACCCGGTTTGCTGCGATGCCTCCCAGAATGTCTGGGACCGGTCTCATCGGATGTGCACACCGTGGCCCGGGCCGCTGAGACGTGTCAACCGGCGTGATCCGATCGTGACCTCGCCCTCGCCTGGCATCACCCGTCCGGGTGCGGGGACCCTCGTGCCGCAGGTCGCGCGGCCGCGGCGGGTCGGGAGCGGTGGAGCCCGTCTCGGCGCGACAGGCGGCCGCGGCCGGGTGATCCTCGGGGGATGAACCAGCACGTGGCCGTCGCGCCGCCGGCCGCGGCGGACCCTGCCGCGCCGCGCCCCGACGGCCCGCAGGAGGCCGAGGGCCTGCACGCGGCGTCGGACGGCGCCGGTCGGCTCCTCGACGGCGTCGGCGGCGGTGTCGCGGCGGTGGTCGAGCGCGTCGCCCGGTGGCGCGGGTCCAAGCCCATGCACCCGAAGGGTGCGCTGCTGCGGGCGCGGCTCGACCGGGCCGGCGGCGCGGCGTCCGGCGTCGCGTGGATCGACGAGCCCGGGCACGACGACGTCGCCGTGCGCTTCTCGCGCGGTGGCGGCCTGCCCGACGGCTGGCCCGACGTCCACGGGCTCGCCCTGCGGACCCCTGACGGCGCCGACCTGCTCCTGTCGACGAGCGGCCGCGCGATCGGGCTGCGGCACGGGCTCGCGCTCCAGCGCGTCGTCGGCCGCGGCAGCTACACGTCGATCATGCCGTTCCGTACGGAGCGCGGGCCGGTCATGCTCGCGGCGCTGCCGGACCCGGAGCGCGACCTGCCGACGGACCCGGCTGCGCTCGCCGACGAGCTCGGCGCGCGACCGTGGCGCCTGACGCTCGTGTGGGCGCCGTTCCTCGGCGCCTGGCGGGCGTTCGGGTCGCTCGAGGTGTCCGGGCGGGCCCGTGACGAGATCGACCCGCCCGTCCGGTTCGAGCCGCTCGCCCCGCCCGTCGGTCTCGCGGTGTACCCGTGGGTCGCGCGGGTGCGCGAGCCGGCCTACCTCGCCGCGCGCCGCGGCTTCCCGACGCCCACCAGCCCGCAGCCCTGAGGGAGACGACGATGGCCCACCACCGCACCGACGAGCACGCGAGCGAGAAGTCCGACGCGCCGCACCCCGACCACCCGAGCAAGCCGGACTCGCCCGCCGACCTCACCAAGCCGTCGTGGGGCTACGTCCTCAAGAAGACGCTGCGCGAGTTCAACCGGGACCAGTGCACCGACCTCGCGGCCGCGCTGACGTACTACGCGGTGCTCGCCCTGGCGCCCGCGGCGCTCGCGCTCGTGTCGCTGCTCGGCGTGTTCGGCGACGGCGACCAGATCGTCGAGGACGTCATGGCGACAGCCCAGGACATGGCTCCTGGGCTGGACCTCGACACCGTCAAGCCCATCGTGGAGAACCTCGCCTCGCAGCAGGGCGCGGGGCTCGCCCTCCTCCTGGGTCTCCTCATCGCGCTGTGGTCGGCGTCGGGCTACGTCAACGCCTTCAGCCGGGCGATGAACCGGATGTACGAGATCGACGAGGGCCGGCCGATCTGGAAGCTGCGGCCGTGGATGCTCCTCATCACCCTGGTCACGCTCGTGCTGGTCGCGATCATCTGCGCGGCACTGGTGCTGTCCGGTCCGGTCGCCGAGGCGATCGGTGGGGCCGTCGGCCTGAGCGAGCAGGCGGTGACGATCTGGAACATCGCGAAGTGGCCCGTCATCGTGCTGCTCGTCGCGCTGACGGTGGCGATCCTGTACTGGGGGACGCCCAACGTGCGCCAGCCGAAGTTCCGGTGGATCAGCGTCGGGGCGTTCGTGTTCCTCATCGTCTGGGCGATCGCGACCGTTGCGTTCGGGTTCTACGTCACCAACTTCAGCAGCTACAACGAGACGTACGGGTCGCTCGCGGGCGTCATCGTCTTCCTCCTGTGGTTGTGGATCACCAACAACGCGCTGCTCTTCGGTGCCGAGCTCGACGCCGAGCTCGAGCGGGGCCGTGAGCTGCAGGCGGGGATCAAGGCGGAAGAGACCATCCAGCTCCCGCCGCGCGACACCAAGGCGAGCGACAAGAAGCAGAAGCAGCACGAGGAGGACATCGCCAAGGGCCGCGAGCTGCGCGAGTCGAACGGTCGCGACGCCGACCCGGACGACACCTCTGCGGGCGCCTCGACCGGGCGCGACCAGGACGGTCGCCGGGCGCGTCGCTGACGCCCGGCGACGGCGGACGACGCGCGGACCGGCCAGGCCCCCGAGCCGCCGGTCCGCGCGTCATCACGGCCGCCCGACCCTGCCGCCTCGACGCGCGGCGGGCGCCGCGGCGCGGTAGGACAGGGGGGACCGAACGACCGACCCCGAGCAGAGGAGCGCCTCCGGATGGAGCACTTCACGATCGCGACCGTCGCCGAGCAGAGCCCGGACTTCCGCAGGGTCCTGTGGACCGGCGAGCACACGCAGCTGGTCATCATGACCATCCCGCCGGGCGGTGAGATCGGCGAGGAGGTCCACGAGGACATCGACCAGATCCTCACCTTCGTCAGCGGGGTCGGCGAAGCCGTCGTCTCGGGGCAGAAGCGCAAGGTCGTCGCCGGTGACCTCGTCGTCGTCCCGGCCGGGAAGAAGCACAACTTCCTCAACACGGGTGAGAACCCGCTGATCCTCTACACGGTCTACGGCCCGCCCGAGCACGCCGACGGCGCGGTGCACGCGACCAAGGAGGAGGCCGACGCCGCCGAGGAGGCCGGCGAGGACGAGCCGCCCACCGCGGACTGACCCCTCGGGCACGCAGACGGGAGCGTCCCGGCCCTGACACGCGAGCGTGTCGGGCCGGGACGCTCCGGTCTGTCAGGGTGCGGGGACCGGTCCGTCAGGACTCGGAGGTCTCGCCCTCGACGCCCTCGTCGTCGTTGTCGGTGACGTCCTCGAAGTCGAAGCCGGACTGCTCGCAGCCCTCGCGCAGCGCGTCGGCGTCGACCGTGAAGCGACCCCGCATGTCCGGCCCGATCCGCTCGGAGTCGGCGTTCGAGACGGGCGGGTCGACGGTCGAGCGGATGGGCTCGGACTCCGAGCTCGCGGCGGACGCGGCGACGGCGTCCATGAGGTCGTCGCGCTCGTCGCCGTCGGCCCGCTCGGCCGCGACCAGGTCACGGCACGCGACGAAGCCCATCGGGTCGTCGTGCGCGAGGTCGAAGCCGCTCGAGAAGCTGTTGACGTCGTTGTCGGAGCTGCAGGCTCCGAGCGTCAGGAGCAGGGGCAGCGTGGCGGCGGCGATCACGGGGCGCAGGCGTCGTCGGTCCATGTGATCAGTAAAGGACCCGCCCGCAGGAGCCGCGACCGGGCGACGGGTCCTGCGGCCCGTCGCACGGGGCGCCGTCGCCGGCCGACCGGCTCAGCCCGGCCGCCTCCGTGCGCCGCCTCAGCCCGCCGTGACTTCCGCGAGGCGGCGGGCGAGGTGCTCGCGCTCGGCGTCGTTCGTCACGAGCCGCAGCGCGTCCCGGTACGCCGCCGCGGCCTCGTCGTCCCGCCCGAGGCGCCGCAGCAGGTCCGCGCGGGTCGCCGGTAGCAGGTGGTACGCGTCGAGCACGCCCTCGGCCGCGAGCCCGTCCACGAGGACGAGCCCTTGCTCGGGACCGTGCGCCATCGCGACCGCGATCGCACGGTTCAGCGCCACGAACGGCGAAGCCGTCGTGCGGGCGAGCTCGTCGTAGCTCGCGACGATCGCCTCCCAGTCGGTCGCCGCCGCTGACGGCGCCGTCGTGTGCTCGCCGGCGATCGCGGCCTGCAGCGTGTACGGCCCCGGCCCATCGCCGCTGCGCCGACGCGCGCGCGAGAGGAGGGCGTCGGCCTCCTCGGCCAGCGCGACGTCCCACGCGGAACGGTCCTGCTGGTCGAGCGGGACGAGCCGGCCCGCGGCGTCCGTGCGCGACGTCCGCCGGGCGTCGTGGAACAGCATGAGCGCGAGCAGCCCGAGCACCTCGGGCTCGTCCGGCATGAGGGTCGCGAGCAGCCGGCCGAGCCGGACGGCCTCCGCGGTGAGGTCCGCCCGCAGCAGCCCGCCGCGCGTCGCCACGTACCCCTCGGTGAAGAGCAGGTAGACGACGGCGAGCACGCCGCCGAGCCGCTCGGGGAGGGCATGCGCGGGTGGGACCCGGTACGGGATCCGGGCGGTCGAGATCTTCTGCCTCGCGCGGACGAGTCGCTTCGACATCGCGGCCTCCGCGAGGCCGAACGCGCGGGCCACCTCCTCGACCGTGAGCCCGCAGACCGTGCGCAGGGTGAGGGCGACCTGGGTCTCGGGTGACAAGGCCGGGTGGCAGCACGTGAAGACCAGGCGCAGGCGGTCGTCACCGAGGTCGTCGCGGCTCGTCGGCTCGTCGGCGGACGTGAGCCGGCGGTCCAGGTCCACGGCCACCTCCTCGACGGTTCGGCGTTCGGTTCCTGCGCGGCGCAGGCGGTCCAGCGCCCGACGCCTGGCCACCGTGAGCAGCCACGCGCCGGGACGCTGGGGGACGCCGTCGCGCGGCCAGGTGCGTGCGGCCGCGACGAAGGCGTCCTGCGCGCAGTCCTCGGCGAGCGCCCAGTCGCCGGTGACCCGGATGAGGAGCGCCACCAGGCGCGGCCACTCCTGCGCGAAGGCGGCGCCGACGGCGTCGTCGGGAGAGGTCATGGGCGCGCTCCGGCGGTCAGGCGTCCGGGAACGGCCACACGGCTCGCAGCTCGATCGTCCCGAACCGCGCGGCGGGGTGGGCGGCGGCGACCGCGATGGCCTCGTCCAGGTCCGCGGTCTCGAGGAGGTCGAAGCCGCCGATCTGCTCGCGAGCCTCGGCGAACGGTCCGTCGGTGATCAGGGTGCGGCCGCCGCGGACCTGCACGGCCGTGGCCTCCTCGGCGGGCCGGAGCCGGTCGCCCGTCATGCGGATGCCGCGGGACTCGACGTCCGCCACCCACGCGCTCGGGTCGGCGTCGGGGCCGGGGTCGGGGGCGTCGGGGTCGACGCGGACGAACATCAGGTAGCGCATGGATCCTCCTCGGTGGTGGCGCGACCGGCGGTGGCACCGGGACGCACGGACACCCTCATGACGCGGGCCGGGGCGTCACGAGGACATCCTGGCCGTGCACGGCGTCGTGACCTGCGTCACATCACCGAGCGACGGTGCCGTCGTGCCCGGGCGGCTGACGCGGACGCGCCGGCGGGACCGGCGAGCGGGGCCGGCCGACGACGCGCGGAGTGGTGCTGCGGTAGCGCTCGTACGCGTCGCCGAACCGCTCGAGCAGGAGGCGTTCCTCGAGACGGGTCTTGCGGTCGAGCACCGCGACGAGCGCGACCCACGCCAGCAGGGGCTCCGGCCGCCGGCGCAGGACGGCCGCGCCGGCGGACGCGAGCGCGAGGGCCGCGTAGATCGGGTGGCGGCTGGTCGCGTACGGACCCGTGACGAGCAGGACGGCGCCGTCGGGTGGCTGGACGTGCGGGGTGAGGCGCGAGCCGTGCTCGCGCGCCGCCCAGGCGGCGAACGTCCCACCGAGGGCCACGGCAGCGGCAGCCGAGACCGCGACGACGCGGGAGAGGCGCCAGCGTGCGCGTCCCGGCCAGCCCAGCGCCGCGACCGCGCCGAGCTGTGCGACGACGAGCCGGTCCCCGGGTCCCACCATCGGCCCAGGATGGTCGACGGCACGCAGGCTGTCGACGTCGGGGAACGCAAGAGGAGTTGCGCAGCGATCGTTGCGCAACAATTCTTGCGCAAGAACTGTTGCGGGAGTACCGTCGTGGGCATGAGCCAGGACGACCAGATCCGCACCACCGACCCGGAGCGCATCCGCGCGCTGGCCCACCCCGTGCGGCTCGAGCTGCTCGAGGCGCTCGACGACCTCGGCGAGGCCACCGCGACGCAGTGCGCGGAGCGCCTGGGGGAGACGGTCGCCAACTGCTCCTTCCACCTGCGCGTCCTCGCCAAGGCCGGCTTCATCGAGCCGGCGGCGGCGCGCGGCCGCGAGAAGCCGTGGCGTCCGACGAGCCCCGGCGGCCGGCAGATGAGCATCGAGCCCGGCAACCCGGCCTCGCGGCACGCCGTGGCGGAGGTCGCGTCGCTCTCGATGACCCGCGAGGTCGAGCGCGTGCGCGCGTTCATCCAGGAGCAGCCCGACCCGCCCGCCGGGTGGGAGGACACGGTGACCGTGACGACGTCGTCCTTCTGGGCGACGGCCGACGAGCTGCGCGAGCTCGTCGCGCAGATCCACGAGGTCACCGAGCGGTTCGCCGGCCGCTCGCGCGACGCCGCACTGCGGCCGGAGGGTGCGCGTCCGGCGCGGCTCTTCGCGACCGTCAACCCCGACAGCTTCCCCGAGACCACCTCCGCCGCGTCCTCGACCGACGCGCCCGACCTGAAGGCGACGTCATGACCACGCACCGCATCGAGATCCGCACGCCGGCGCTGCCGCTGCCGACGCTCACCATGCCGACCCTCACCATGCCGACCGTCACCATGCCGACGGTCACCATGCCGAGGGTCGCACGGCCCGCCATGCGGCTGCGCCGCCTGCGCGCCGTGCTGGTCCTCCAGCTCTCGTCGGGCGAGCCCGGCGTCGTCGACCGGCGTCCGCACGAGCGCGCGCTGGCCGCCGCGACGGACCGCCTCGAGCAGCACCGCAGCGCCGCCCACGCGGCACGCCTCGGCGCCCTCTGACGCCGGCCCGCCGAGGCCCACGGTTCTGGAACGGATGCGACGCCCAGGCGTCGCCTTCGTTCCAGAACCAGCAGGGAGGCGGCGGCGGGCCCAGGGACCTTGGTCCCGGGTCGGCGGGTGGCGGGTTTCTACGGTTGAGGGGTGAGAAACCCCGGGCGGCTCGCGCTCCTCGTGCCGGGCGGCATCGCGCTGCTCGCCGGGCTCGACGCCGCCCTGGTCCTCCTCGGCCTGCCCGCACCGGTCACGACCGACCGGCTGCCGCAGGTGCACGGGCCGCTGCTCGTCCTCGGATTCGTCGGCACGGTGATCGCGCTCGAGCGCGCCGTCGCGCTGCGCCGCAGGTGGGGCTTCCTCGCGCCAGGTCTGCTCGGGCTCGGCGCGCTCGTCGTGCTCACGCCCGCACCGGTCGCCGTCGGGCAGGGCCTCCTCGTCGTGGGTACGTCCGCGCAGCTCGCGGTCTACGCGGCGCTGTGGCGCCGGCAGGAGTCGGCGGCCCTCGGGCTCCAGGCGCTGGGCGCGGTGCTCGCCTGCGGCGGCGCGCTCCTGTGGTGGGCGGGTGCGCCGGTCCCGGCGGCGCTGCCGTGGTTCGTGGGGTTCCTCGTCCTGACGATCGCGGGGGAGCGGCTCGAGCTCGCGCGCGTCGGCTTCCTCCCGGCGTCGGCCGAGCGCGCGATCGGCGCCGCGGGGGTCGCGGCTTTCGCCGCCGTCGTCGGCACGGTGCTGCGGCCCGCGGCCGCGACGCCCCTGCTGGGGCTCGCGCTGCTGGCGCTCGTCGGGCTGCTCCTGGCGCACGACGTCGCCCGGCGGACCGTGCGCAGCGCGGGTCTGCCGCGGTTCGCGGCCTGGTGCCTCCTCGCCGGCTACGGCTGGCTGATCGTCGCCGGCGGGGTGTGGGCGCTCCTCGGCCCCGTCACGGAGGGTCCGGCGTACGACGCCGCGGTCCACGCGGTGTTCCTCGGGTTCACCCTGTCGATGATCATGGCGCACGCGCCCGTCATCCTGCCGGCGGTCCTCGGGGTCGCGGTGCCGTACGGACCCGGGCTCTACGGACCTGCGGCGCTGCTGCACGCCTCGCTCCTCCTGCGCGTCGTCGGCGGCGACCTGCGCGGCGAGCCGTGGGCGCTCGCGACGGGCGGGGCGCTCAACGTCGTCGCCGTTCTGCTGTTCGTGGCGCTCGTGGTGCGTGCCGCCGTGCGCGCGCGTCGGCCCCTCGCGGGACGTCGGGTCGGCGATGGGCAGACTCCGTTTCAGCACGGTGACGCGTCGGCCGGTGAAGCCTTCGCCGACGACGTCGTCCCTGTGCCCGCGTCCGAGGCCCGCTCGTGAGGGCGCGCTGGCACGTGCGCGTCAACGCGCTGGTCGTCGCGTGGGCGCTCGTGGCGGCCGCGGTCGCGGTCGCGCACCGGGCCGTGCCGGCGGCGCCCTGGCTCATGGTGCACCTGCTGCTGCTCGGTGCGGTGAGCACGGCGATCCTCATCTGGAGCGCGCACTTCGCGGAGGCCGTCCGGCGCCGCCCCCTGCCCGGCGGGCCGCGTGGGCAGGCGGCACGTCTCGCCGGCCACACCGTCGGGGCGCTGCTCGTGGTCGCGGGCCTGCTCGCGGAGCGCTGGCCGCTCGTGGCCACGGGCGCGCTCGCCGTCGGCGCCGTCGCCGTCTGGCACGCGGTGACGCTCGTGCGGCAGGGCCGCGGCGCGATGGGTGTGCGGCTCGGCTTCACCGCGTGGTACTTCGTCGCGGCGGCCGGGGCGATGGCCGTGGGCGCGGGTCTCGGGGCGCTGCTCGCCCGCGCCGACCTCGCCGGCACCGGCGCGGCACGCGCCTACGTCGCGCACGTCGTCGTGATGATGCTCGGCTGGGTGGGGCTCACGGTCGTCGGCACGCTCGTGACGCTGTGGCCGACGATGCTGCGGGTCCAGCTCGCCCCGGACGCGACGACGGCCGCGCGGCACGGGCTCGCGGTGCTCGGTACCGGGCTCCTCGTCGTCGTCGCGGGCGCCGCGGTCGGGTCGCTGCCCACCGCGGGCGCGGGCGTGGCGGTCTACGGCCTCGGTCTGCTGCGGACGACGTGGCCGCTGCTCGTCGAGGCGCGGCGTCGCGCGCCGGACACGTTCGCCTCCCGGTCGGTCGCGGCGGCCTGGCTCTGGCTGCTCCTCGTCGTGGCGGTGTGGTCCGGGCAGCTGCTCACGGCGCCGGGCTGGGCGCAGGCGCAGGCGGCGCTCGGCGCCGCGGTCGGGCTGCTCGTCGTCGGCTTCGCGGCGCAGGTGCTCGCCGGGTCGCTGTGCCACCTCGGGCCGATGGTGGTCGGCGGAGGCCCCGCCGCGGTCCGCGCGTCCCGCGCCCTCGTCGAGCGCGGCGGGACCGCGAGGCTCGTGCTCACCAACGGTGGGCTCGCGGTCTACCTCGTCGCCGAGCCGAGCCTCGTGCGCGTCGGCACCTCGATGCTCGTGCTGGGTGCGCTCATCGCGACGCCCTTCCTGCTCGTGCGGACCGCGCTCGCCGCGCGTCGTCGGCCGCGGAACCCTGCGCCCGCGATGCCGCCGGTCGAGCTGCTCACGGCGCGACGTCGGCCCGGCGGGCCGGGGCTGGCCGCCGCCGGCG
>NZ_JACVQL010000058.1 GCF_019733465.1 Actinotalea ferrariae
GGGCCGGTTCGCCGTCGCCGGGGAGCAGCAGCAGGCTCGCGGTCAGGGCGAGGCCCCCGAGCGCGGCGACGCGTGCCCGCACCCGGGCCGCCGTGCTCGGAGCGGCGGCGTCGACCCTCCCCGCGCTGCCCGGGCGGGTGACGGCGGTGGTGACGCCGGCGATGGCGGCGGGGAGGGGTCGGGTCATGGCGCCACCGTCGCGGCCGTCACGCGGGTCGGGGGGCCGGGACCGCAGGGCCTGGGGACGCGGCGGTCGCGCCGCGGGGCTGTGGACGGACTCGGCTCGGGCGCTCCAACCCAGGAGGCGCGCGCAGCCGCAGGGCCCCGGTCCGCCGTCGGGTACGATGGGCGTCGCACCCGGTCCGCCGGGTGACATCGCGCGCCACCATCCCTCGCTCCCGGACCTGGTCCGGTGGGGGAGCGTGTGCCGGCGACGGTCCGGGTCCGCCTTCGGCGGCCCGGCGTCGGCACCGCGTGACGCCAGGGGCGTCCGGTCATCCGACCGGTGCCGACAACCGGATTGCGGACCGCTCCCTCGGTGCGGCCCGCCTGCACTCGCGCGGCCCCGACGGGCCGCGCCGGAAGGACGTGCCATGGCCGTCGTGACCATGCGCCAGATGCTCGAGAGCGGTGTCCACTTCGGGCACCAGACCCGCCGCTGGAACCCGAAGATGAAGCGCTTCATCCTCACGGAGCGCAACGGGATCTACATCGTCGACCTGCAGCAGTCGCTGTCCTACATCGACCGCGCGTACGAGTTCGTCAAGGAGACGGTCGCCCACGGCGGCACCATCCTCTTCGTCGGCACCAAGAAGCAGGCGCAGGAGCCGGTGGCCGAGCAGGCCGCCCGCGTGGGCATGCCCTACGTCAACCAGCGCTGGCTCGGCGGCATGCTCACCAACTTCCAGACGGTGAACAAGCGCCTGCAGCGCCTCAAGGAGCTCGAGGAGATCGACTTCGACGACGTCGCGGGCAGCGCCTTCACGAAGAAGGAGCTCCTCATCATGCGTCGCGAGCGGGACAAGCTCGCCAAGACGCTCGGCGGCATCCGCGACATGGCGAAGGTCCCCTCCGCCGTGTGGATCGTCGACACGAACAAGGAGCACCTCGCCGTCGACGAGGCGCGCAAGCTCGGCATCCCCGTCGTCGCGATCCTCGACACGAACTGCGACCCGGACGTCGTCGACTACCAGATCCCGGGCAACGACGACGCGATCCGCGCCGTCACGCTGCTCACCCGCGTGATCGCCGACGCCGCCGCCGAGGGCCTCATCTCGCGCCACTCCGGTCGCACCGCCAGCACCGAGGGTGCCGCGGACGCCGCGGCCGAGCCGCTCGCCGAGTGGGAGCGCGAGCTGCTCGCCGGCGCGGGTGACGCGTCGACGGGTGCGGCCGTCCAGACCGAGCCGAAGGTCGCCGAGCGCGGCGACCACCACGAGCCGAGCAGCGCGACCGCCGTCTCCGACGACCTCCCGGCGACGGCCGAGGCCGCCGCGGCCGAGGTCGAGAGCCCGGTCGACGCGATCGGCACGACGGACCAGGGTGCGCCGACCGGTCAGGACGCCGCTCCGGCCGCCGAGGCCGAGGGCGTGGCCGAGCCGGCCGCGGACGAGACCGCCAAGTGACATCCGCCCCGGGCGCCGCGAGGCGCCCGGGGCACCGCCGACAGACAAGAGGGACTCACCCATGGCGAACTACACCGCCGCTGACATCAAGGCCCTGCGCGAGCGCACGGGCGCCGGCATGCTCGACGTCAAGAAGGCGCTCGACGAGGCCGACGGCGACGCCGAGAAGGCGCTCGAGATCATCCGCGTCAAGGGCCTCAAGGGCGTGAGCAAGCGCGAGGGCCGGGCGGCGTCCGACGGCCTCGTCGCCGCCGAGGTCACCGACGGCCCGGACGGGCAGACCGGCGTCCTCATCGAGCTCAACTCCGAGACGGACTTCGTCGCGAAGAACACGACGTTCATCGCGCTGGCCGAGAAGGTCCTCGCGGCCGCGGTGGCCGCGGGCACCGACGACGTCGCCGCGGTCCTCGCGTCCGACCTCGACGGCCGGACGGTCCAGGAGACGATCGACGAGACGGCCGCGACCCTCGGCGAGAAGGTCGTGCTCCGCCGCGTCGCGCGCCTGACGGCGCCGGCCGTGAGCGTCTACCTGCACAAGGTCAACAAGGACCTCCCGCCCCAGGTGGGCGTCCTGCTCGGCACGGACGAGGCCGGTGCGGCCGTGGGCCGCGACGTCGCGATGCACATCGCCGCGTTCTCGCCGACGTTCCTGAACCGCGACGAGGTGCCGGCCGAGACCGTCGAGGCCGAGCGACGCATCTCCGAGGAGACCGCGCGCAACGAGGGCAAGCCCGAGGCCGCGCTCACGAAGATCGTCGAGGGCCGCCTCACGGGCTTCTTCAAGGAGAACGTCCTGCTCGACCAGGCGTACGCCAAGGAGAACAAGAAGTCGGTCGGCCAGGTCCTCACCGAGGCCGGCGGCACGGCCACGGGCTTCGCGCGCTTCCGCGTCGGAGCCTGAGCCCGGTCCCGCCCGCGCGTCCGCCCCATGGCGGCGCGCGGGTGGGCCGGCTCGACCGTCCGGGCGGCTGCGGCACCCGGACGCGCAGGACCCCGGCGCCGGTCGCGCCGGGCCGGGACGCGACGACGGAGGCCCTGTGAACCCCACCACCGCTCCCGGGCCGACGCCCGGCGGTACGCCCGAGACCCGGACCGACGCCGCGAGCAGCGCCGCGACGCCCGCGCGCCGCGTGCTCCTCAAGCTCTCGGGCGAGACGTTCGGCGGCGGGAAGATCGGGCTCGCGCCCGACGTCGTGCGCCGCGTCGCCGTGGAGATCGCCGAGGCGGTCCGCGCGGGCGTCGAGGTCGCGATCGTCGTCGGCGGCGGGAACTTCTTCCGCGGGGCCGAGCTGTCCCAGAGCGGTCTCGACCGCGCGCGGGCGGACTACATGGGGATGCTGGGCACGGTCCTCAACTGCCTCGCGCTGCAGGACTTCCTCGAGCAGGCCGGCGTGAGCACGCGCGTGCAGACCGCCATCGCGATGGGCCAGGTCGCCGAGCCGTACATCCCGTTGCGCGCGATCCGCCACCTCGAGAAGGGCCGCGTGGTGATCTTCGGCGCGGGCGCCGGGATGCCGTACTTCTCGACCGACACCGTCGCCGTCCAGCGTGCGCTCGAGACGCACTGCCAGGAGGTCCTCATGGGCAAGAACGGCGTCGACGGCGTCTACACGGCGGACCCGCGCACGGACCCGGCCGCCGTCCGGCTCGAGGAGCTGACCTACACCGAGGCGCTCGTCGAAGGCCTCGAGGTCATGGACGCCACCGCGCTGAGCCTGTGCCGGGACAACGACGTGCGCATGCGCGTCTTCGGCATGGGGGAGCCGGGCAACGTCACGCGGGCGCTGCAGGGTGAGAGGATCGGCACGCTGCTCACCGCGGGCTGACACCGGCGCACGCGCCGCACACACGACGAGAACGAAGGAGCACCGGTGATCGACGACACCCTCCTCGAGGCCGAGGAGAAGATGGACAAGGCGATCGAGGTCGCGAAGGAGGACTTCGCGACCATCCGCACCGGTCGCGCCAACGCCGCGATGTTCACCAAGATCGTCGTGGACTACTACGGTGCGCCGACCCCGCTGCAGCAGCTCGCGTCGTTCACGACGCCCGAGGCGCGCACGATCATCATCTCGCCGTTCGACCAGTCGTCGCTCGGCAACATCGAGCGGGCCCTGCGCGACTCCGACCTGGGCGTCAACCCCAGCAACGACGGCAAGATCATCCGCGTCGTGCTGCCTCAGCTCACGCAGGAGCGGCGCCGGGACTACGTGAAGCTCGCCAAGACGAAGGCCGAGGAGGCGCGCGTGTCGGTGCGCAACATCCGCCGTCGTGCCAAGGAGGAGCTCGACCGCATCGTCAAGGACGGCGAGGCCGGCGAGGACGACGTCTCGCGTGCGGAGAAGGAGCTGGAGGCGCTGACCAAGCGCCACACCGACCTCGTCGACCAGATCCTTGCCGCCAAGGAGAGCGAGCTGCTCGAGGTCTGATGGGCGAGGCGACGGGGACCGAGGTGACGGCGCAGCGCGCGGTGGTGAGCACGCCGCGCGCGGGCCGTGACCTGCCCATCGCCGTCGGCGTCGGGCTCGCGCTGCTCGCCCTCGTCGCGGGCTCCCTGATCTTCCGCAAGGAGGGCTTCATCCTCGTCGCGGCGCTCGCGTGCGGCGTCGCGCTGTGGGAGCTGGCGCACGGGTTCGTGCGGCGCGGCATCCACATCCCGCTCCTGCCGCTCCTCGTCGGCCTCGTCGGCATGCTGGTCTCGGCGTACACGTCGGGCGCCGAGGCGCTCCTCGTCGCGTTCATGCTCACGGCCGGCGGCGTCGTCGTCTGGCGCGTTCTCGACGGGACCGGCCCGGCCGCGCTGCGCGACGCGGCGGCCGGCACGTTCGCGACGGCGTACATCCCGTTCATGGCGGGCTTCGTCATGCTCATGCTCGCCGAGCCGGACGGCGCGGCGCGGGTGGGGCTCTTCGTGCTGCTCGCCGTCGCGAACGACACGGGCGGGTACGTCGCCGGCGTGCTCGCCGGTCGGCACCCGCTCGCGCCGACGGTCAGCCCGAAGAAGTCGTGGGAGGGTCTCGCCGGCTCGATGGTGCTCGCGGGCGCCGTCGGCGGCGTGGGCGTCGTCCTGCTCTTCGACGCGTCGCCGCTGTTCGGCGTCGCGCTCGGGGCCGCCTCCGTGCTGACCTCGACGCTCGGCGACCTCGCGGAGTCGCTGCTCAAGCGCGACCTCGAGCTCAAGGACATGGGGCGGCTCCTGCCCGGCCACGGCGGCGTGCTCGACCGCCTCGACTCGCTCCTGCTCACCGCACCGCTCGTCCACCTCCTCCTGCTCGTCGCGCTGCCTGCCGGCGCGGCGGCCTGACAGACTGCTGGCTGACATGACTGAGGTCCGACCGGGCGCCGAGGGGCGCCCCCCGCTCACCCTGACGATGGCGGCGCCGCGCCGTGGCAAGCCGCCGCAGCACTTCGCCGACCTGGCACCCGACCAGCGCGGGCCGGCCGTCGCCGCGCTCGGCGAGAAGGCGTTCCGCGCCAAGCAGCTCGCCACGCACTACTACACGCACCTGACGAGCGACCCCGCGGAGATGACCGACCTGCCGCAGGCGGGCCGCGAGGAGCTCGTGGGCAGCCTCTTCCCGCCGCTGCTGCGCTCGATCCGGACGCTCGAGGCCGACGGCGGCACGACCGTCAAGACGCTGTGGCGGCTGTACGACGACGTCAAGGTCGAGTCGGTCCTCATGCGCTACCCCGGACGCTCGACGCTGTGCGTCTCGAGCCAGGCCGGCTGCGGGATGGCGTGCCCGTTCTGCGCGACCGGTCAGCAGGGCCTCACGAGGAACCTGTCGACGGCGGAGATCGTCGAGCAGGTGCGCCTCGCGACCCGCGCCCTCGCGCGCGGCGAGATCGCCGGCGGACCGGGGCGGCTCACCAACCTCGTCTTCATGGGCATGGGTGAGCCGCTCGCCAACTACCGCGTCGTCGTGGACGCCGTGCGGCGGTTCGTCGCGCCCGCGCCCGACGGCTTCGGCATGTCCGCCCGCAACGTCACGGTCTCGACCGTGGGCCTGGTGCCGGCGATCGACAAGCTCGCCAAGGAGGGCATCCCGGTGACGCTCGCGCTGTCGCTGCACGCCCCCGACGACGACCTGCGCAGCGAGCTCGTGCCGATCAACACGCGCTGGACGGTCGACGAGGCGCTCGACGCCGCGCGTCGCTACTTCGAGGCGACCGGCCGGCGCGTGAGCATCGAGTACGCCCTGATCAAGGACATGAACGACCACGCGTGGCGGGCGGACCTGCTGGGGGAGAAGCTCACGGCCCGCGGCAAGGGGTGGGTGCACGTCAACCCGATCCCGCTCAACCCGACCCCCGGCTCGATCTGGACGGCGAGCGAGCGCCACGTCGAGGCGGAGTTCGTGGCTCGGCTGCGCGCCCACGGCATCCCGACGACGGTCCGGGACACCCGGGGGAGCGACATCGACGGGGCGTGCGGGCAGCTCGCCGCCGAGGAGGCCTCATGACGGCGATGTTCCGCACGGCGGGACGCCTGCGCTCGGGCTACGACCCCGAGCAGGTCGACGAGTTCTTCACGCACGCCCGCAAGGTCTACGAGGGCGAGCTGCGTGAGCCGCTGTCGGGCTCCGACGTGCGCCGCGCGGCCTTCGACCTCGTCCGCGGCGGGTACGCGACGACGTCGGTCGACGCCGCGCTGGACCGGCTCGAGCGCGCGTTCGTCGTGCGGCAGCGGCAGGAGTTCGTCGCCGCGCACGGGCAGCAGGCGTGGATGGAGCACCTCGCGGCGCAGGCGCGCACGCTCTACGGACGTCTCTCGCGGCCCGACGGCGAGCGCTTCGCCCCGGCCGAGCGCGGCCAGCAGGGCTACGACCCGGACGACGTCGACGCGCTGTGCCACCGACTCGTCGACTACTTCGACCACGGCCAGAGCCTGACGTCCGACGAGATCCGGACCGCGACGTTCCGCCGGCGCAAGGGCCGCGGGGCCTACGCCGAGGCGCCCGTGGACGCGTTCTGCGACCGCGCGATCGAGGTGCTGCTCGGCGTCGAGTGACGCGTCAGACGTCCGGCTCCTCGCGGGTGGTCCGGCCCTCCGCCGGGATGTCCTCGTCGAGCATGACCTCCTGCATCTGCAGGATCCGGTGCTCGATCCGGGCGACGTCGAAGAGCTCGACGTCGCTGTTGTCGCCCGCCGTCTGGACCACGAGCGTGCCGCAGCCCAGCACGCGGTCCAGGAGCGACTGCCGGTAGCTCACCGAGTGCACGCGGTCGATCGGGATGTCCTTGCCCTCGCGCGCGAGGACGCCGCGGCGGCTGATGAGGCGGCGCGTCGTGAGGGTGTCGGTCGAGGTGACCCAGGCCAGGAACGGACGCAGCCCGAACCACAGGACCAGCACCACGGCGACGACGCCGACGGCCCAGCGGAGCCACGCCTGCCGCTCCGTGTCGGGCGCCAGCTCGAGCAGGACCACGGCCGTCGCCGCGCCCGCGAGCACCGTGACCAGCACCGGGACGACGAGGTTCTTCCAGTGCGCGTGCGCCGTGAACACGACGCGCTCGCCGGCCGCGAGCATCGACTCCTTCACCATGCCCGGATCATCGCACCCGCCGGCACCCGCCCGCGCCGTGCCGGGAGCCGCGCCGGGCGACGTGGTGGGAGACGTGCTGGACGACGTGCTCGGGCACGTGCTGGGAGACTGCACGCGTGACTCGCACCGTGACCATCCTCGGCTCGACCGGATCCATCGGCACCCAGGCCGTCGACGTGGTGCTGCGCCATCCCGACCGGTTCCAGGTCGTCGGGATCAGCGCGGGCGGTGCGAACCCTCGGCTGCTCGCGGACCAGGTGCTGACGCTCGGGGTGCAGACCGTCGCGGTCGCCGACCCGGCGGCCGGCTTCCGCGTGCTCGAGGAGGTCACCCGGCTGGCGGCCGAGCGGGGCATCGGCGCGGTCGGCGTCGAGCTGCTCGTCGGTCCGGACGCCGCAACCCAGCTCGCGGGGCGCGGCGCCGACGTCGTGCTCAACGGCATCACGGGGTCGGTCGGCCTCCGGCCGACGCTCGCCGCGCTCGAGGCGGGCTCGACCCTCGCGCTCGCGAACAAGGAGTCGCTCGTCGTCGGCGGTGCGCTCGTGCGTGCGGCGCAGCGGCGGCCCGACCAGGTCGTACCGGTGGACTCCGAGCACTCGGCCATCGCGCAGTGCCTGCGCTCGGGCACACGGGCCGAGGTCCGGCGGCTCGTCCTCACGGCGTCGGGCGGACCGTTCCGCGGCCGGTCCCGCGACGAGCTGAAGCCCGTCTCGCCCGAGCAGGCGCTCGCGCACCCGACGTGGTCGATGGGCCCGGTGGTGACGATCAACTCGGCGACGCTGATGAACAAGGGCCTCGAGCTCATCGAGGCGCACCTGCTCTTCGACGTCCCGGTCGACGACATCGCGGTGGTGGTCCACCCGCAGTCCGTCGTGCACTCGATGGTCGAGTTCGTCGACGGCTCCACGATCGCCCAGGCGTCGCCGCCCGACATGCGGCTGCCGATCGCGCTCGGCCTCTCGTGGCCCGACCGGCTCGACCCGGTCACCCCGCCGTGCGACTGGACGTCGGCCACGGCGTGGACCTTCGAGCCGCTCGACGACGAGGTGTTCCCCGCGCTGCGGCTCGCACGAGCGGCGGTCGCGGCCTCGGCGACCCATCCGGCCGTCCTCAACGCGGCCAACGAGGAGTGCGTGGACGCGTTCCTCGCCGGCCGCATCGGCTTCCTCGACATCGTCGACACGGTCACGCGGGTCGTCGAGGAGCACGACGGCCGCCCGGACCCGACGCTCGACGACGTGCTCGACGTCGAGCGCTGGGCCCGGTCGCGGGCGCACGAGGTGCTCGAGCGGCGGTGACGCCGCGCTCCGCCGGGCGCACGCGAGGCGCCCGTCAGGCACCCGGCCAGGCGCGTCAGGCGCGCGTGCGGCGGTGGTGGGCGACGAGCGCCGCGGCGAGCGCGAGCAC
>NZ_JACVQL010000059.1 GCF_019733465.1 Actinotalea ferrariae
TCACGGGCCGAGGCTACCGACCGCCGGGGCACGCGCGGCGCGCCACCCGTCACGGCACGCCGAGCGCCGCGGGGCGCGCCTGCGACCGGCCCACCCGCGGGTGCGCGGGCAGGCGTATACCCGTGACGCGGGACCGCCGGGCGGGCACGATGCTCGCCATGACCTCGCTGCCCGACGGCTACCGTCTCGTCGACCTGCCCCAGGACCGCCGCACCGACGTGCTCGTGCTCGACGCGTGGGCGTTCCCCACCTCGATGACCGACGAGCAGCTCGTCGGCCTCGACTCACCCCTGAGCTGGGACCGGACGCGGGGCGTCGAGGCCGACGACGGCGAGCTCGTCGCCCTGCACGCCTCGTACCCCTTCACGACGTTCCCCGTGCCCGGCGCGCGCACGCCCGTCTCGGGCCTCACCTGGGTCGGCGTCCACCCCGGCCACCGCCGCCGTGGACTGCTCCGTGCCATGATCACCGACCACTTCACGCGGAGCCTCGCGCGCGGCGAGGCCGTCTCGGCGCTGTTCGCGGCCGAGCCGGGCATCTACGGGCGCTTCGGGTACGGGCTCGCCGCGCAGGACCTGCGGCTCAAGATCCCCCGCGGTGCCGCGCTGCGCGACGTCGCCGGCGCGAGTGACGTCCGGATCCGCATCGAGCGCCTGGACCGCGAGCGCCACGACGACGTCGTCCACCGGCTCCACGGCGCGGTCGACCGCCCGGGCTGGGCGACGCGTGACACCCCGGAGCTGCGGCGCACGCGGCTCTCCGACCCCGAGGCGTTCCGCGGCGGCGCCGAGTCGCTGCGCATCGCCGTCGCCGAGCGCGACGGCGCACCCGTCGGGTACGCGATGTTCCGGCGCAAGGAGAGCTGGGACGTCCCGGGCCCGCGCGGCACGGTGAGCGTGCGCGAGGTCGTCGCTCCCGACGCAGCCGTCGCCCGCGCGCTGTGGGGCGTGCTCGTCGACCTCGACCTCATGGCCACGGCCGAGGCGTGGCTCCTCGCGCCCGACGACCCGATCACCCACCTGCTGGTGGACCTGCGCGCCGCCGAGCCACGCCTCGTCGACAACGTCTGGGTGCGCCTGCTCGACGTGCGCGCCGCGCTCGCGACGCGCCGCTACGCCGCCCCCGTCGACGTCGTGCTCGAGGTGACCGACGCGACCCTTCCGGCGAACGCCGGCCGGTGGCGCCTCACGGGTGACACGCGAGGCGCCGAGGTGACGTCGACGCGGGACGAGGCCGACCTGGTGCTCGACGTCCGCGAGCTCGGTGCCGCCTACCTCGGCGGTACCGGACTGGCGGGGCTCGCGAGCTCGGGGCTCGTCGCGGAGCGGCGTCCGGGCGCGCTCGCCCAGGCGGCGACGGCGTTCGGCTGGCCCCTCGCACCCGTGTGCAGCTGGGTGTTCTGACGGTGCCGCGGCCGCGCCCGTTCGCCCAGGTCGACGTCTTCTCCACCGAGGCCTACCGCGGCAACCCGGTCGCCGTCGTGCTCGACGGCGACGGGCTGGCCGACGAGGAGATGCAGCGGTTCGCGACGTGGACCAACCTGTCCGAGACGACCTTCGTCCTGCCCCCGACGACGACGGGTGCCGACTACCGGCTGCGGATCTTCACGCCGGGTGGCGAGCTGCCGTTCGCGGGGCACCCGACGCTGGGCTCGGCGCACGCGTGGCTCGGCGCCGGCGGCGTCCCCGCGGCCGACGGCGTCGTGGTCCAGGAGTGCGCCGCGGGGCTCGTGCCGCTGCGGCGCACGGACGCGGGGCTCGCCTTCCGGGCGCCCGACCTCGTCCGGACGGGACCGCTCGAGGCCGAGGTCCTGGGGACCGTCGTGCGCGCGCTGGGCCTCGAGGCGCAGGACGTGGTCGGTCACCAGTGGGTCGACAACGGACCCGGCTGGGCGGCCGTGCTGCTGCGCTCGGCGGAGCAGGTGCTCGCCCTGGACCTCGACGACACGGTCGCCGCCGGGCTCATGGTCGGGATCGCCGGACCGCACCCGGCGGGCTCGAGCCACGCGATCGAGGTGCGGGGCTTCTGCCCGGCGATCGGCGTGCACGAGGACCCGGTGACGGGCAGTCTCAACGCCGGGCTGGCGCACTGGCTGACGGGCACCGGGGCCCTGCCGCCGGCGTACACGGCGACGCAGGGCACCCGGCTGGGGCGCGCGGGGGTCGTCCACGTGGACGCGGTCGACGGCGCGCTCTGGGTGGGCGGCGCGAGCACGACGTGCGTCGAGGGAACCGCCCGCCTGTGACCGACGGGTCAGCGCCGCCGGGGCCGGTTCAGTGCCGGCGCCCGGTCACCGGGGCTGCTGCTCGTAGGCGGCCAGCTGGTCGATGCGGCGCTGGTGACGCGGGTCGCCGCTGAACGGCTCCGCGAGGAACGCCTCGACGATCGCCGTCGACTCGTCGACCGAGTGCTGGCGCGCACCCAGCGCCACGACGTTGGCGTCGTTGTGCGCGCGGCCGAGCTGCGCCGTCTCCGTGCTCCACGCGAGGGCCGCGCGCACGCCGCGCACCTTGTTGGCGGCGATCTGCTCGCCGTTGCCCGAGCCGCCGATGACGATGCCGAGGCTCCCCCGCTCGGCCACGACGGCCTCGCCCGCGGCGAAGCAGAAGGACGGGTAGTCGTCCTGGGCGTCGAACTCGTGGGCCCCGTGGTCGACGACGTCGTGCCCACCCGCGCGCAGGTGCTCGACGAGGTGCGCCTTGAGCTCGAACCCGGCGTGGTCGGCGGCGATGTGGATGCGCATGGCGTCATCCTGCCAGGGCTGCTCGCCTACCCTGGGCGGATGACGACCCTCCAGGACCCTGCCGGCCTGCGCAGCGGCATCGACCGCGCGGCCCTCGACCCCTCCGTGCGTCCCCAGGACGACCTCTACCGCCACGTCAACGGGCGCTGGATCGCCGAGCACGTGATCCCCGCCGACCGCGCGGCCGACGGGGCGTTCCGCCTGCTGCACGACGAGGCCGAGGAGCAGGTCCGGACGATCATCGAGGAGCTGGGCGCCCAGCAGGGCGCCGAGGTGAGCGGTGAGGCCTCTGCCGGCGCGCGCGTCGCGGACGGCACGGCGGCGACCGGCGGCCCGGCCGCGCAGGTGGGTGCGCTCTACGCGAGCTTCATGGACACCGAGACCGTCGAGCGGCTCGGCCTCGACCCCGTGCGCGACGAGCTCGCCGCGATCGACGCGGCGACCGACCGCACGGCCCTCACCACGCTCCTGGGCACGCTCCAGCGGACGGGCGGCGCGGGCGCGGTCGGCTTCTGGGTCGACAACGACGCGAAGGACCCCGAGCGCTACGTCGTCTACCTCATGCAGGGCGGCCTCGGGCTGCCCGACGAGGCGTACTACCGCGAGGAGCAGTACGCGCCGGTGCGTGAGAAGTACCGCACGCACGTCGCGCGGATGCTCGGCCTGTCGGGCCTCGACGACGACGCCGCCGCCGCCGGGGCCGAGCACGTGCTGGCCCTCGAGACCGAGCTCGCCGAGGCGCACTGGGACGTCGTCAAGGACCGCGACGCCGACCTCACCTACAACCCCATGACGCTCGCCGAGCTCGACGGGCGCGCGCCGGGCTTCGACTGGCGGGCGTGGGCGGCCGCGATGGAGGTCCCGCAGCAGGCGTTCGACCAGCTCGTCGTGCGCGAGCCCGACTTCGCGACGGGGTTCGCACGGACGTGGGCGCAGGCGCCCGTGGAGCGGTGGCAGGCCTGGCTCCGCTTCCACCTCGTGAGCGCGCGGGCGCCCTACCTCCACGACGCCCTCGTGCAGGCCAACTTCGACTTCTACGGGACCGTCCTCAGCGGGGCCACCGAGGTGCGCGAGCGCTGGAAGCGCGGCGTCTCGCTCGTGCAGGGCGCGCTGGGCGAGGCCGTGGGCCAGGTCTACGTCGAGCGGCACTTCCCGCCGACGCACAAGGCGAAGATGGTCGAGCTCGTCGACCACCTGGTCGCCGCCTACCGCGAGTCGATCTCGGGACTCGAGTGGATGGGTGAGGAGACGCGGGCCAAGGCGCTCGCCAAGCTCGAGGCGTTCACGCCGAAGATCGGGTACCCGGACCGCTGGAAGTCCTACGAGGGCCTCGAGGTGCGTGCGGACGACCTCGTGGGCAACGTGCGCCGGTCGCACGCCTACGAGCAGGACCGCGAGCTGCGCAAGATCGGCCGGCCCGTGGACCGCGACGAGTGGTTCATGACGCCGCAGACCGTCAACGCCTACTACAACCCGGGGATGAACGAGATCGTCTTCCCCGCGGCGATCCTGCGGCCACCCTTCTTCGACCCCGAGGCCGAGGACGCCGTGAACTTCGGCGGCATCGGCGCGGTCATCGGCCACGAGATCGGCCACGGCTTCGACGACCAGGGCAGCAAGTACGACGGCGCCGGCCGCCTCGAGGACTGGTGGACCGAGCAGGACCGCGCCGAGTTCGAGAAGCGCACGGGCGCGCTCGTCGCGCAGTACGCGGCGTTCAGCCCGCTGCAGCTCGCCGACGAGCACACGGTCAACGGCGGCCTGACCATCGGCGAGAACATCGGCGACCTCGGCGGCCTGTCGATCGCGCTCAAGGCGTACCGCATCGCGCTGGGCCGGCCGCTCGACGAGGCGCCGGTCGTCGACGGGCTCACGGGCGTGCAGCGCGTGCTGCTCGGCTGGGCACAGGTGTGGCAGGCGAAGATGCGCGACGAGGAGATGGTCCGCAGGCTCGCGACCGACCCGCACTCGCCCAACGAGTTCCGCTGCAACGGCGTCGTCCGCAACGTCGACGAGTTCTACGAGGCCTACGGCGTGGGGCCGGACGACGCGCTCTACCTGCCGCCCGAGGAGCGCGTGCGCATCTGGTGACCGTCAGAAGAGCTGCGTGCCGGCACGCGCCAGCGAGAACCCGGTGCCCGTGGGGTTGTGCCGGCAGAAGACGCCGTTCTGCGAGCTGAGGCACGTCATCTCGCCGATGGTCGAGCCGCCGCCGTAGTCGAGGACCGGGGTGCCCTCGGGTGCGGCGGCCGGCGGACCCTCCAGGCACAGGAAGCCGGCGTCCTGCCCGGCCGTGACCGTCAGGACGTTGCCGATGGTGCCGGCGCACCCTTCGGGGACCTCCGGGGGCGTGAAGCTGAACTCGAGGATGGTGCAGGTCGCCGACGTCTCGTCCATCTGGCACCAGATGTTGCCGCTCGGCAGCACGAACGCGGGCAGCGCCTCGGACTCGTCCGGCTCGGCCGGGGCGCTCGCCTCGGGCGTCGTCTCGGGCGCGGCGGACGTCTCGGGCGGGGCGGCGGTCGGGTCCGTACCCCCGCGGCCGCCGCTCGTCTGCGACATGACGAGCAGGATCACGAACGTCACGACGAGGATGACGTCGACCACGAGGAAGGTCGTCAGGCCCGGCCCGAGTCCCTGGCGGGCCACGCCCGCCGCGGGCGAACGGTCCGCCATCGTGCTCCCTGGGGGTCGTCGGTCTGTCGGTCGGTCACCGGTGGGCGGTCGGCCGGTCCGGCCGCACCGACACGGCAGCATGGCACGGCCGAACGGGTGAACGCGAGACGGCCCCGGCGCGCTCAGCCCTCGAGCAGGGCCATCGCCGCCGAGCGGCCCGGGATCCCGCTGACGCCGCCGCCCCGGCGCGCGCCGGCACCGCACAGCAGCACGCGCTCGTGCGTGGTCGCGACGCCCCAGCGCTCGGCGGCCGTGCGCGCCGCGGCGCCGTCCTCGAGCCAGGGCCACGCGAGGTCGCGGTGGAAGATGTGCCCGCCGGGCAGGCCGACGTCGGTCTCGAGGTCGACGGGCGACCGCGCCTCGAGGCACGGGCGGCCGTCGGCGTCGAGCGCGAGGCAGTCCTCAACGGGCTCCGCGAGCACGCCGTCGAGCGAGCGCAGCGTGGCCTCGAGCGCACGGGCGCGGGCCCCGTCCGGGTCCTCGCGGAACAGGCGCGCGGGCATGTGCAGGCCGAACAGCGTGAGCGTGTGATGACCCGTGCCGCGCAGCCCGGGGCCGAGGATCGTCGGGTCCGTGAGGGTGTGGCAGTAGATCTCGGACGGCGGCGTCGTGGGCAGCTCGCCGGCCTCCGCCTCCCGGTACGCCCGCTCGAGCTGCTCGTACCCCTCGTTGACGTGGAACGTCCCCGCGAAGGCGTCGGCCGGGTCGACGTCCGGGTCGCGGAGCCGGGGCAGCCGCGTGAGCAGCATGTTCACCTTGAGCTGGGCGCCCTCCGGCCCCGGCTCCGCGGGCGTGGCCCCGAGCAGGCCGTCGAGCACCGCGGGCGCGCACCCGGCGACGACGTGGGCGGCGGCCGTCCGGTGCTCCGTGCCGTCGTCGTCGGACCACACGACCTCGACGCCGTCGGCACCGGGGTGCAGGGCCGTCACGCGGCTGCGGACGGCCAGCTCGGCCCCCGCCGCGGACGCGGCCCCCACGAGCGCCTCGACCACCGCGCCCATGCCGCCCACGGGCACGTCCCAGTCCCCCGTGCCGCCGCCGATGACGTGGTAGAGGTAGCAGCGGTTCTGGATGAGCGACGCGCTGCGGGCGCTCGCGAAGGTGCCGATGAGCGCGTCGGTCAGGACGACGCCGCGCACGAGGTCGTCCGCGACCGCACGCTCGACGAGGTCCCCGAGCGGCGCCTCGACGAGGTCCGCCCACCACGGGCCGAGCAGCGCGCGTGCCTGGTCGGACGTGGGCAGGGGGCCGGTGACGGTCGGGAACAGGGCGCGCGCGAGCTCACCGGTGCGCGCCCCGAGCTCACGCCAGCCGGCGACGTCCCCCGCGGCGCCGATGCGCGCGAACGACGCCTCCGTGGCCGCGGCGTCGCCGGTGTCGACGAGGAGGCCGCGCGTCGGGTCCTGGGGCAGCGGGGTGTAGGAGGACACGCGGCGGCGACGGAGGCGCAGGTCGAGGCCCAGCTCGTCCCGCACCGCCCGCGGCATGAGCGAGACGAGGTAGGAGTACCGCGACAGCCGCGCGTCGACGCCCGGGAAGACCCGCGCCGACACGGTGGCGCCGCCGAGGTGGTCGGCCGCCTCGAGCACCAGGACCGACCTGCCCGCGCGGGCGAGGTAGGCGGCGGCGGTCAGCCCGTTGTGCCCTCCCCCCACGACGACGACGTCGTACCGCGCGGACCGGGCAGGTGCCGGCGCTCGTCCGGAGGCAGGTGCAGGAAGAGGTGCAGAGGTGGGCACGGGTCCGACCGTAGGACATGTGCGACCGTGGAAGGGCGAGGGGTGGGCCGCGCGCTCCAGGGGCAGCCCACCCCCCGCCCGCTCAGGGGCCGGCGGGCGTCAGCCGCGCCAGGTGTCCGTGAGGGTGAGCACCCCGCTCGCCGGGACGGTCGCGACGCGGTCCGCGCCGCTCTCCCAGACGACGGCGCCCGCGCCGTCCACCCGCACGTACTTGAACCGGACGGTCGCTCCCGCCGGGAGGGCGACCTGCGCGCGCCAGACCGGGTACGTCGCCGAGGAGAGCGCGACGCCGGCCGTCGGGTCCCACGAGCCGAGCGCGGGGTGGTCGCCCACCACGCGCAGGTTCTGGCCCCACACCGTGGTCGCCCGGACGCCGAAGGACACGGACGCCGTCGTGCCGTCCTCGCCGCCGTCGCCGGGCTCGTCTCCCCCGTCGTCGCCGCCCGTGCCCGGGCGCGCACCCACGTGGACGGCGAGCGCGTCGTTCGCCGGGACGCTCGCCGTGAAGGTCCCGTCCGGGCGGACGGTCACGGTCGCGCCCGAGCAGCCCGTCGCGGTCGGCTCGCCGTTGACGACGTCGCAGTACGTGCCCGCCGGGAGCGACGTGGCGAAGGTCCGGCTGAGCCCGCCGCCCTCCTGGTTGATGACGGCGTAGCCCTTGTCGCCGCGACCGAAGGCGATCTGGTCGTTCCCGTTGGACCACCACCGGGTCACGGCGGTGCCGTCGACGGCGTTGTGGAACCCGACCATGTTGCGGATCGGCCGCCAGTCGTGCTGGCAGCGCCAGCCGTTCGCGTAGCACGTCGCGTCCTGGACCGAGCCGTCGCCGTGCTGCGGGGCGCCGGCGTCCTTGTCGGTGAACGAGTACCCGGAGTGCACGGCGGGCGAGCCGTAGGGCCACGCGAGCATGAAGACGTTGGCGAGCGTGTAGGTCGAGCCGTACGTCTGGTTGAGGCTCTCGCCGTTGCGCTCGGTGTCGTGGTTGTCCACGAACACGCCCGCGCTCGCCGACGGGAGCATGCCCCACGACTGCCCGAAGTCCGAGAGGTATGCGAGCCGCTCGTTCGTGAAGACGCGCTTGAGGTTGCGCGCGTAGTCGAACTCGTGGACGTCGCCGATGGACGTGTATTCCGAGTCCTGGACCGGCTCGCCGGCGGCGCCGATGACCTCCTGCACGACGTACACGCTCGGGTCGCTCAGGCGGGAGCGGATCGCCGCGAGGTCGGTCGCCGGGATGTGCTTGGCGGCGTCGACCCGGAAGCCGCGGACGCCGAGCGAGATGAGGTCGTTCAGGTAGCCGGCGATGCGGCCTCGCACGTAGTCGGAGCCGGTGCGCAGGTCGGCGAGGTTGACGAGGTTGCAGTGCTGGACCTCCCAGCGGTCGCCGTAGCTGGCGATGTCGCGCCGGCAGTCGTTGAAGTCCTGGCCCTGGTAGATGCCCGGGTAGACGTAGTGCTGGAAGGACGAGCCGGCGAAGCCCGTGCCGCCCTCGCTCTTGCCGCTCATGTGGTTGATGACCACGTCGGCGATGACGTCCACGCCGGCGTCGCGGCAGGTCTGCACCATCGCGGCGAACTCGGCGCGGGTGCCGAGCTTCGACTCGATGCGGTACGAGACCGGCTGGTACGACGTCCACCACTGGCTGCCCCGGACGTGCTCCTGGGGCGGTGAGACCTGCACCCAGCCGTAGCCTGCGGGGCCGAGGACGTCGGTGCACTCCTGGGCGACGGACGTCCAGGTCCACTGGAAGAGGACCGCGGTGACGTCCTCGGAGCCGGCGGGCTCCGCGGCCGCCGGGGCGGTCGACGTCGGCAGGAGGGTGGCGAGGGTGAGGGCGAGCGCCGCGACGATCGCGGCGAGGGTACGGCGGGTCGTGCGGTGTCCGGCGGCGTGAGCCAACGGTGTCCCCATTCGTCTGGCCGGACCGAGGTCCGGACGGCCGGCCGGCACGGCTGTGTGTCGGCCTCGAGTGGAGCGCGCTGCAACGGACTGCAAGAAGTCCGCAACATCCCTGGAAGCTTGCAGACTAGACACGGCAGGCCCGCCGCGCAACGGCACGGCGGGCCCGACGGCGAGGGTGGGACGTCAGTCGAACACGGGCCCCTGCGTCCGCGTGCGCTTGAGCTCGTAGAAGCCCGGGACGCTCGTGACGAGCGCGAAGCCGTCCCACAGCCGGCCGGCGTCCTCGCCCTTGGGCGCCGGCGTCATGACGGGGCCGAAGAACGCCGTGCCGTTGATGGACACGACCGGGGTGCCGACCTCGTCGCCGACGAGGTCGATCGCCCGCTGGTGCGAGGCGCGCAGCTCGTCGTCGTACGCGTCGGTCTCGGCCGCCTCGATGAGTTCTGCCGGCAGGCCGACCTCGGCGAGCGCCTCGGCCACGACGGCCATCCGCTCGTCGCCGCGACCACCGGGGTGCAGGCGCGTGCCGATCGCGTCGTAGAGCGGCTTGACGACGTCCTCGCCGTGCGCCAGGCGCGCGGCGGTCACGACGCGGACCGGGCCCCACGCCTCGTCCATCGACCTGCGGTACTCGGGCGGCAGCTCGCGGCCGTCGTTGAGCACGGCGAGGCTCATGACGTTCCACCGCACCTCGACGTCGCGCACGCGCGTCACCTCGGTCATCCAGCGCGACGTCATCCAGGCCCAGGGGCACACGGGGTCGAACCAGAACTCGGCGGTGGCGCGCGGCGTCGAGCCGGCGCTCTGCTCGGGGCTCGTGGCCTGGTGCGGGACGGTGGTGGTCTCGGTCGTCATGCGTCTCCTCGACGTCGGTGCGGCGCTGGGCGCCGGCGGTGCAGAACCCGGGGTCACCGGTGCGCGGCGGTCCCCGTACCGGCCAACCGTGCCCACACACCCCCGCATTCCGCGACCTGGCCGGACGCGGTCGCGTGGCAGGATCACGGGAGCATCCCCGCCCGAACCCCAGGGCCCGCCCGCCCGGCCCACGACGGCCCGAGCCGAAGGAGCACGACCGTGCCCGCTGAGAACCTCACCCGCGCCGAGGCACGTGAGCGTGCCGCCGTCGTCCGGGTGCACTCCTACGACGTCGCCCTGGACCTCACGACCGGTCCCGAGACGTTCGGCTCGACCACGGTGGTGCGGTTCGCGGCGACGCCCGGTGCCTCGACGTTCGTCGACCTCATCGCGCCCGTCGTGCACGAGGTCGTGCTCAACGGCACGTCGCTCGACGTCGCCGAGGTGTGGCGCGACTCCCGGATCGCGCTCGCGGGCCTGCGGGAGGAGAACGAGCTGCGGGTCGTCGCCGACTGCGCCTACATGAACACGGGCGAGGGGCTGCACCGCTTCGTCGACCCCGTCGACGACGAGGTCTACCTGTACTCCCAGTTCGAGGTCGCGGACTCCCGCCGCGTGTACGCGGTCTTCGAGCAGCCCGACCTCAAGGCGGCGTTCTCGTTCGCCGTCACCGCGCCCGCGCACTGGACGGTCATCTCCAACGCGCCGACCCCGGAGCCGCTGCTCCTGACGGGCGACGACGAGGCGCCGTCGGTCGCGCGCTGGTCCTTCGAGCCGACGCCACGCATCTCGAGCTACATCACCGCGATCGTCGCGGGGCCGTACCACCGCGAGCAGGGCGAGCTGACCAGCAGCGACGGCCGGACCATCCCGCTCGGCGTCCTCTGCCGCGCGTCCCTCGCGCAGTACCTCGACACCGAGAACATCCTCGACGTCACGCGCGCGGGCTTCGCGTTCTACGAGCAGGCCTTCGGCATGGCCTACCCGTTCGCGAAGTACGACCAGATCTTCGTCCCCGAGTTCAACGCGGGCGCGATGGAGAACGCGGGCGCCGTCACGTTCCTCGAGAACTACGTCTTCCGCTCCAAGGTGCCCGAGGCGACGGTCGAGCGGCGGGCCGTGACGATCCTGCACGAGCTCGCGCACATGTGGTTCGGCGACCTCGTCACCATGCGCTGGTGGGACGACCTGTGGCTCAACGAGTCGTTCGCGGAGTACGCGTCGACCCTCGCCGCGGCCGAGGCGACGCGCTGGACGCAGGCGTGGACGACGTTCTCCTCGATGGAGAAGTCGTGGGCCTACCGGCAGGACCAGCTGCCCTCGACCCACCCGATCGTCGCGGACATCCGCGACCTCGAGGACGTCGAGGTGAACTTCGACGGCATCACCTACGCCAAGGGCGCGTCGGTGCTCAAGCAGCTCGTCGCCTGGGTCGGCCAGGAGCAGTTCCTCGCCGGTGTGCGGGCCTACTTCGCCAAGCACGCGTGGGGCAACACCGAGCTGCGAGACCTGCTCGCCGAGCTCGAGGTGACGAGCGGACGCGACCTCGCGCCGTGGTCTGCCCTCTGGCTGGAGCGCGCCGGCGTGACGCTCCTGCGCCCCCACGTCGAGGTGGACGCCGACGGCGTGATCACGTCGTTCGCCGTGCTGCAGGAGGTCCCGGCCGAGCACCCGGTGCAGCGTCCGCACCGCCTCGCGATCGGCGGTTACGACCTCGTCGAGCAGCCCGACGGCGGCGTCGCGCTCGAGCGCACGCTCCGCGTGGAGCTGGACGTCGACGGCGAGCGCACTGAGGTCCCCGAGCTCGTGGGCGAGGAGCGCCCCGCGCTGATCCTCGTGAACGACGACGACCTCGCCTACGCCAAGGTCCGGCTCGACGCCGCCTCGCTCGAGGTCGCCACGTCGCACCTGCACTCCTTCACCGACTCGCTGCCGCGCACGCTCGTGTGGAGCGCCGCATGGGACATGACGCGCGACGGCGAGCTGTCCGCGCGCGACTTCGCCGAGCTCGTGCTCGGCAACATCGCGCACGAGACCGACTCCTCCGTGGTGCTCGTGCTGCTGCGCCAGCTCACGACCTCGCTCGAGCTCTACGTCGCGCCCGAGCACCGGGAGGAGGTCGGCCGCGACGCGACCGACCGCCTGCTCGCCCTGGCACGTGCGGCGGCCCCGGGCAGCGACGCCCAGCTGCAGCTCATCAAGGCGTTCGCGGCGCGCGCCGCGACGGCCGAGCAGCTCGACGTCGTCGCCGGGCTCCTCGACGACAGCGCACCGCTCGAGGGACTGACCGTCGACACCGACCTGCGCTGGGAGCTGCTCACGAGCCTCGTCGCCGGCGGCCGCGCGGGCGAGCCGGAGATCGCCGACCAGCTCACGCAGGACGCGACGGCGACCGGCGAGCGCGCCGCGGCGGCGGCGCGGGCCGCCGTGCCGACGC
>NZ_JACVQL010000006.1 GCF_019733465.1 Actinotalea ferrariae
GGACCGCGCCGGGCGGCACGTCGACCACACGCGCGCGCCTGAGCAGCAGCGCCGCGCCGCTCCGCGTCGCGGCGGTCATCGTCCGTCCCCCGGCCGGCTCGGGCGCCGCATGAGCTCGGCCCGCATCTCGGCCGCGAGCGCCGGGTTGGCGTAGGGGTGGTCGGCCGGCTCGGCCTCGAGCTGCGCGACGACGCGCTCCACGACCGCCCGCGGCTTGTCCTGGCTCAGCTTCGCCCTGCCCTCCCACCGGGTCACGCGCAGCCGGAAGCCGGCGGCGCCGGGCGCGATCCGCGCGGCGTACTCGGCGACGTCGGGCAGCCGCACGGGCGCCGGCATGGCGTCCTCGTACCGGTCGGTCGTAGCGTCGAGCACCCGGTAGGTGTCCTCGGGCCCGAGCAGCTCGGGCGTCCCGTACAGGTGCACCGCGACATAGTTCCAGGTCGGCACCGCCGGCTCGTACCCGTACCAGCCGGGCGACACGTAGCCGTAGGGGCCCTCGACCACCAGCAGCACCTCGTGCTCGCCCAGCTCGTGCTGCTCGTCGTCGGGCCGGCCGACGTGGCTCACGACCGTGAACTCGTCGTCGTCCTCGAGCAGCACGGGCACGTGCGACGCGACGAGCCCCGTGGCGGTGTGGCTGACGAGCGTCGCCCAGCCGTGCTCGCGCACCAGCCGGCGCGCGCGCCCCTCGTCGGTCAGCGCGTAGACGGGCGTGCGGATCACGGGGGCTCCTGGCAGCGGCGGGCTCGAGGTCGAGAGGTCGAGAGGCCGACGCTACTCAGCCGCGGCGGCGAACCTCGGGCACCACGAGCGGCGTCCCGCTCGCCGGGTCGGTCACGACGCGGCACGGCAGCCCGAACACGTGCTCGATGAGCTGCGCCGTGACGACCTGCCCCGGCGCACCCTGCGCGACCACGGCGCCGTCCTTCATCACGACGAGGTTCGTCGCGTACCGCGCGGCCTGGTTGAGGTCGTGCAGCACCGCGACCAGCGTGCGGCCCTGCTCGTGCAGGCCCGCGCACAGGTCGAGCACCTCGTACTGGTGGGCGATGTCGAGGAACGTCGTGGGCTCGTCGAGGAGCAGCACCGGCGTCTCCTGCGCGAGCACGAGCGCAAGCCACACGCGCTGCCGCTGACCGCCGGAGAGCTCGTCGACCGGTCGCTCGGCGAGCTCCGTGACGTGCGTGGCCTCCATCGCGCGGCCGACCGCCTCCTCGTCGGCGGCCGACCACTGCCGCAGCAGTCCCTGGTGCGGGTAGCGGCCGCGCGCGACGAGGTCGGCGACGAGGATGCCCTCGGGCGCGACGGCCGTCTGCGGCAGCAGCCCGACCCGGCGCGCGACCTCCTTGGTCGACATGGCGTGGACCGCCTCGCCGTCGAGCAGCACGGCACCGGACCGCGGGGAGAGGAGGCGTGCGAGGCCGCGCAGCAGGGTCGACTTGCCGCACGCGTTCGGCCCGATGACCACCGTGAAGGAGCCGTCCGGGATGTCCAGGGACAGGCCGTCGACGACGACGCGGCGGTCGTACGCGAGCGTCACGTCGCGCGCGGCGAGGCGCGCGCGACCCGGGGTGTCGATCACGTCCGCCGTCCTTCCCTGGTGAGCAGCCACGCGAGGTACACGCCGCCGACGACGCCCGTGGCGACGCCCACCGGGAGCGGCACGGGCAGCACGCGCTGCGCGGCGACGTCGGCGGCCAGGAGCAGGGCGGCACCGGCGAGGGCCGACGAGACCAGTCCGAGGCCGGACGCGCGCACGAGGCGCCGGGCGACCTGCGGCGCCACCAGCGCGATGAACGGTACCGGTCCCGCGACCGCGACCCCGGCGGCGCACAGCGCGACTCCGAGCGCGACGAGCAGCAGCTGCGCGCCGCGGACGGGCACGCCCAGCGCCGCAGCGGCGTCGTCGCCGAGCTCGATCATCCGCATCCACCGGGCCGCGAGGACACCGACCGGCGCCAGCACGGCGAGCACCACGCCGAGGAGCACCACGTGGTCCCAGGAGCGCGCGTTGAGCGAGCCGACGAGCCAGGCCGACGCGACCTGCGCCTGCGTCAGCTCGGCCCGCGTGAGCAGCCACCACGTGACGGCGTTGAGCATCGCGCCGACGCCGATCCCGACGAGCACGAGGCGTGTGCCGAGCATCCCCCGGCGGAGCGCGGCGACGTAGACCAGCACGGCCGTGACGACACCGCCGGCCAGCGCCGACCCGGCGAGGGCGACGCCCGTCGCGCCCGCGAGGACGATGCCCGCCACCGCACCGGCCGCCGCGCCCTGCGTGAAGCCGATGAGCTCGGGACTGCCGAGCGGGTTGCGCACGACGGTCTGGAACAGCGCACCGCTCACGCCGAGCGCCGCGCCCACGCCGATCGCGCACAGCGCACGCGGCAGGCGGAGGGTGACGACGATGAAGCGCGTGCCCGGCTCGCCCCCGCCCAGCAGGGTGCGGACGACGTCGGCCGGGGCGAGGGCCGTGCCGCCGACGGCGATCGCGACGACGACGAGCGCGAGCAGGACGACCGCGATCACGAGGCACACGGCGACGGCGCGCGGGTGCCACCGCGCCTGGACGGGTCCCACGCGCAGCACGCGGGCGCGTCGGAGGCTC
>NZ_JACVQL010000060.1 GCF_019733465.1 Actinotalea ferrariae
GCGCCCCGCCGCCAGCCGCGGTGGCGGCCGCGGGCGTGGGGGTCGCGGTGGGGGCGGCACCGGGGACGGCACCCGCCGCGGCGATGGGCGCGCCGCACGTGTCGCAGTAGTCGGTCGACTCGCTCGTGTGCCCCTGGGGGCAGACGGCGCTCACTTGCGCACCCGCGTGGTCTTCGTCGAGGCGGTGTCGAGCGCCATCTCGTCGAGCTTGTCGACCTTCTGCTTGAGCCGGACCTTGCCGGTCGCGGGCTCCTCGATGTCGACCACGCGGCGCAGCTTGGACGTCGCCTCGGCGTTGCCGGTCTCGGCGGCGAGCTGGGCGGCGCGCCCGAGCTTCGCGGTCGCCGTCCGGTCGTCGCCCGCCGCACGGGCGGCGAGACCCTCCTGGATGACCTGCGCGAGCTCCGCCTGTCCCGTGTAGTGGGCGACCTCGGGGCTGATCCGCGCGGTGAGCGCGGAGTCGTCCGACCACATCGCCTTGACGAGTCCCTGAGCCTGGACCTGCTCCCCGACGACCACCTGCACGCGGGCCGCGAGCTGCTCCTGCCCGACGGCGCGTGCGGCCGGGAGCCGGACGGCGACGTGGAAGTCGCGCGACTCGTCGCCCCAGCTGCCGGTCGGGAAGCCGCCCGTGAGCGGGTTGACGTCCCGGCGCCGCGGCGTGAGGTCCTCGACCGTCGGCGAGACCTGGCGCACGAAGAGCACCTGCGCACCCTGCGGCGCCCACACGCGGAGGTCGGCGGACGCCACGCCGCGGCTCATCGCCGCCCGCATGAGCGACGCGAACTCCTCGGCCATCTGGTCCGGCCGCGGGATGAGGTCGACCGTGCCCATGAGCGCCGACGCGATGCGCCGCAGCTCGCCGACCTCCCACTGGGCGCCGACGCCGCGGCAGTCCGCCTGGAACACGCCGATCGCCGACCGGAGCCGCACGTCGAGGTCCTGCGGCGACTCGTGCTGGTTCTTGCCGTCGGTCAGCAGGATCGCGTGCCGCTGCGTGACGCCGGGCACGGACGTCGCGACCCGTGCCGCGAGCTCGAGCCACGTGCCCATCGCCGTGCCGCCGTCGGGCGCGAGCGACCCGATCGCGCGCCGCGCCTCCTCGCGCGTCTGCGGGTTCATCGGCGCCATGGCGCCCTCACGGGTGTCGGTCGGGTACACGAGCCGGGCCGCGTGGCTGCCGGCGATCACCGCGAACCACGTTCCCGGCACCACCTGGTCGAGCGCCGCGTTCGCGGCCGTCTGCGCGGCCCGCACGCCGTCCCAGCCCATCGAGCCGGACGTGTCGATGATGACGAGCTCGGCCGCGCCACCGCCCGACTGCCCGGCCTGGCCCGAACCGGAGCACTCGACAGTCACGATCGCGTGCACGTCCGTGCTGCCGTCCGCCAGGTACTCGTTCTGGTACACCGCCGCCGTGAAGCTCGTCATGCCGGTTCTCCTTCGTGCGTCCGTGCCGACGGCCCGCTGATCCTCGCCAGCGCCACCGTGATGTTGTCCTTGCCGCCCTGCTCGTTCGCCCACCGGACCAGGTGGTCGGCGGCGGCGAGGGGTTCGCCGGCCGACGCCGCGACCGCCTCCGCGACGACCGCGGCCGTCGCGGGCGCCTCCGAGCAGTAGTTCCACAGCCCGTCCGAGCACAGCAGGAGCCACCCCGGTCCGTCGAGGGTGTGGTGGGTCACCGTCGGGACCTGGTCGTCGGCGTCGACGCCGAGCCACCGGGTGATCGCGTGCGCGTGCGGCCCGGCCTCGGCCTCGGCGCGCGGCACGCCGTCGGCCACCTGCTCGGCGGCCCACGAGTCGTCGACCGTGAGGACCGCCGGCTCGCCCGCGTCGGGCAGCCAGTAGGCGCGGCTGTCCCCGACGTTGCCGACGGTGAGGCGGTCCCCGTCGACCACCCCTGCCACGAACGTGCACGAGGGCGGGCTGTCGCCGTGGTGCGCCTCCGTGGTCGCCGCCACCGCGGCGGCGGCCGCCTTCCCGGCCGCCCGGACCCGCGACTCGGCCAGGGCAGCGAGCGCCGAGCCCGACGCGAGGCCCGCGCCGCGCTCACGCACGAGGACGCCGCGCGCTGCGCGCACCGCCGCGAGCGAGGCGACGTCGGACGACTCCGAGCTCGAGACGCCGTCGCAGACCACGAGCGCGGCCCACGAGCCCGGCTCCGGGTCGGCCGCGATCGCGGCCGCGTCCTCGTTGCGGTGGTGCCGCCGGCCGCGGTCGCTCACGGACGCGACCCAGGGCTGGGGCTGCTCGATCATGTGGTCGCGGGGGCGGGGCGCCTTGGACCCGCACTGCGTGCAGTAGCCGTCGGCGTCCACCTCGCCGCCGCACTCGGCGCAGGCGAGCGTTCCGGGCAGCAGCGGCACCATGCCGGTCCGGGCAGGCATCGTGGGCGCCGACAGCGCCGGCCCTGCTGCGGCGGCCGACGCAGCATTCTCGGTGGACGAGGGAGCGGCGCCGGTCGGCAGGTCCGCACCGCAGGCCTCGCAGAACCGGGCGCCGGCGGGCGCGGGCGTGCCGCACGCGGCGCACACGGGCACCTCGGGAGCACCCGTCACCGGCGTGCCCGTCACCGGAGCGTCCATCGGCGGACGTCGTTGGCGGCGTCGACCAGAGCGATCCGCTCGGCGGGCGTCGACGCGGCCGCAGCGAGCTCGCGGTAGGTGCGCTCGAGCCCGTCCCGCAGCTCGGGCTCCGCGGCGGGCCACGCCCCGATCCTCACGGCGGGCTGAGGACCGTGCGCCTGCACGTGCTCGAGCGCCGCGTGCAGCGCGGCGGCCGTGAGCCGGGTGCGCTCGGCCGGCTGGACGCCGACGTCGTGGATGGACGTCATCGCGTCGGCGAGCGCGGGCAGGCCGCCGTCGGACCGCACGAGCAGCTCGGCGCGCTGACGCCGGGCCTCGGTGTAGGCGCGCGAGGTCGCCGGGACCAGGTCGAGCGCCGCGACCGCCTCGCTCACCGCGCCGCGCGCCGCGCGGATGCGGGCCATCGCGAAGGCGGCCGGCGGCACGTAGGCGGCGTCGGTGCGGGCGCACGTCCCGTACAGCGCCTCCGCGATGACCGGCTCGCCGCTCGCCTCGCACGCGAGCGCGAGCGCGAGCTTGGGCGCGAGCTCCCCGGGCACCTGGCCGTAGACGGCGTTGAACGCCGCCTGGGCCGCACGGCCGTCGTTCGTCGCGAGCGCCACGAGACCCTGCAGCCAGACCGCGCGCCACTCCCACGGGTCACCCGCGAGCAGCTCGTCGGCCGCGGCGGCCGTGACGTCGTACCGGCCCGCGTGCAGGCCCGCCCGGCTGATCGCCAGGAGCACCTCGGGCGACCGCTCGGGCGCGCGCTCGAGCTGCGCGAGCCGCTCGTGCGGGTCCTCGACGTCCACGCCGGCGAGCCACCCCGCCTGCGGGTCCGCCGTGTCGGGGCGCAGCGTCGGCAGGTCCTGCCAGCCGTCGACCGCCGTGGCGGCGTCGGGCGTCGTGAACAGCAGCGACCGGGCGGCGTCGCGCGCGGCGTCCTGACCGGGACCGGCGGCGGCCCGGTCGGTCGCCACGACCTCGCGCAGCACGCCGTGCAGCTGGACGCGGAGCTCGGCGACGGTGGCGAAGCGGTCGGCGGGGTCGGGGGCGCACGCCTTCGCGACGAGCCGGTAGAACGAGTCGTACGTCTGGAACAGCGGGGTCTGGTCGACGGGCGGGAGCGAGGCGACGTAGGTCGACTGGTAGCCGCGGAACTCCATCGCCAGGACGAGCAGCGTGCGCCCGAGCGTGTAGATGTCGGACGCGACCGACGTGCCGATCTCGGCCACCTCGGGCGCCTGGTAGCCCACCGTCCCGTAGATCGCCGAGTCCTGGTCGTCGATCCGCCGCACGCCGCCGAGGTCGATGAGCTTGACGTCGTCACCGATCTGGATGAGGTTGTCCGGCTTGAAGTCGCAGTAGACGAGCCCGAGGTCGTGCAGGTACTCGAACGCGGGCAGGATCTCGAGGACGTAGGCGATGGCGACGTCGAGCGGGAACGGGTCGTACCGACCGCCCGCGGCGCGCATCCGGTTCTTGAGCAGGCCCTTGAGCGAGTGCCCGCCGACGTACTCCATGACGGTGTAGCCCTCGCCGTCGTGCGAGACGAAGTTGTAGATCTCGACGATGCGCGGGTGCTCGACCTGGGCGAGGAACTGCCGCTCGGCGATCGCGGCGGCGAGCGCGTCGGCGTCTCCGGTGTTGAGCAGGCCCTTGAGGACCACCCAGCGGTCGGAGACGTTGCGGTCCTTCGCGAGGTAGATCCAGCCGAGGCCGCCGTGCGCGAGCGCGCCCGCGACCTCGTACTGGCCGCCGACGACGTCGCCCGGCTGGAGCTTGGGCGTGAACGAGTACGGGCTGCGGCACTGGGGGCAGAAGCCCTCGGTGCGCCCGGGACGCCCCTCGACGGAGCGCCCGACGGCGGCGCCGCACGAGGGGCAGAAGCGCTTCTCCTCCGCCACCTCGGGGTTCGTCATCATCGCGGTGGCCGCGTCGATGGCGGGCGCGGGCGCGACCGTCGTGAGCCCGGCACCCAGGCGCGCGGCGCGCAGGCGCGTCGAGGACGTGCCGACGCGGCGCGTGACGCCGGTCGTGCGGCCCGTGCGCGCCGAGCCCATCGCGGTCGAGGCGAGCCGGCTCGAGG
>NZ_JACVQL010000061.1 GCF_019733465.1 Actinotalea ferrariae
TGCTCGGCGGCGCGGGCGGCGGCGCCCGTGCCCCCCATGGTGGGGCGGTTGCGGTCGAGCGCCGCGGCGCCGACGACGTGCGACGTCGTCGCGGGCGCGGCGCCGTCGCGCATCGTGTCGACCTCGACGACGTCGCCCAGCACGACGGTGACGTTGTCCGGTGCCCCGCCGCGCAGCGCGAGCTGGACGAGCTGGTCCGCGCACGCGTCGATGTCCGTGACGTCGCGCATGGTCTGGGCGAGCGTGTCGGCGCTCACGACGCCCGAGAGCCCGTCGGAGCACAGCAGCCACCGGTCGCCGGCGCGCGCCTCGCGCACCGACATGTCGGGGACGATCTCCATGTCGAAGTCGCCGAGCACGCGCAGCAGCACCGACCGCTGCGGGTGGCGCTCGGCCTCCTCGGCCGTGATCTTGCCCGTGTTGACGAGGTGCTGGACGAACGAGTGGTCCGTGGTGACCTGGGTCAGCTCGCCGTCGCGCAGCAGGTAGGCGCGCGAGTCGCCGATGTGCGCCATCGCCAGCTTGTTGCCCGAGCGCAGCAGCGCGGTGACCGTGGTGCCGAGGCCCGCGAGCTCGGGGTTCTCCTCGGCGCGGGCCAGCAGCTCGTCGTGCGCGGTGGTGAGCGCGCGGCCCAGCTCGGCGAGGACGTCGTCAGGCCCGTGCGCCTCGTCGTCGAGCGGCGCGAGGTGGGCGACGGCGACCGACGACGCGACGTCGCCGCCCGCGTGGCCGCCCATGCCGTCGGCGACGGCGAGCAGGTGGGGACCGGCGTAGGCGGAGTCCTGGTTGTTGGCGCGCACGAGGCCGACGTCGGACCGGGCGGCGTACCGCAGGGCGATGGTCACGGGCGCCTACCGCTGCAGCTCGAGGATCGACTGGCCCACCTTGATCTGCGCGCCGGCGCGCACGGCGGTGGGCTGCTCGACCTTCTCGCGGCCCAGGAAGGTGCCGTTGGTCGAGCCGAGGTCCTCCACGTACCACTCGCCGTCCTGCGGGAACACGCGTGCGTGCCGCTGGGAGGAGTAGTCGTCGTCGAGCACGAGCGTGCACGACGGCGCGCGGCCGATGAGGATCGCCGAGGAGCCGAGCGGGAGCGTGGTGCCCCGCAGCGGGCCGGCGGTCACGACGAGGCGGCGCGGCATGACCTCACGCTTGGGGAAGGGCTGCGAGCGGCCCTCGGTCGCGACGGGCGGCGCCGGCCGGGGTGCGGCGGGAGCCGACTGCCCGCCGCGGCGCAGGACGCGGTTGACGATGCGCGTGCCGTACAGGTCCCGGCGCAGCACGCCGATCGCCGCGAGGACGAACACCCAGAGCAGCACCAGGTAGCCCAGCCGCAGCAGGGTGATCGTGAGCTCACTCATGCCGGGCGATCACCCGTCCTCGTCGTCGTCCGCGCCGGTCCAGAACAGGATCCGGGTGCGGCCGATCGTGATCGTGTTGCCGTCGACGAGGGTCGCGGCGGGCACCTGGTGCCCCTCGACGTACGTGCCGTTGGTCGAGCCGAGGTCGCTCGCGACGACGCCGTCGGGCGTGACGCGGATCTCGAGGTGGCGCCGGGAGATGCCCGGGTCGTCGACGATGATGTCCGCCTCGCTGCCGCGGCCGATGACCGTGACGGGGCCGGTGAGCAGGTAGCGCTGGCCGTCGATGTCGACGAGGGGGTGGCGCGGGCTCGCGGCGACCGACGCCGCGGGCGCGACGGCGCCGCGCACGGTCGCGCTGCGCACCTGGAAGCGGCCGGTCTCGAGCTCGTCGTTCTCGACGAACGCCACCGTCACGGGGCCGACGAAGGCGTAGCGCTGCTGGGTGGCGTGCTCGGTCACGTTCGCGGCCAGCTCGTCCGCGAGCGGCTCCGCTCCCCAGTCCTCCACCTGGTGGTGATCGGCAGGTGAGAGCTCGATCGTGAACTCGTTGGGCACGACCGTGCGGTCGCGGCCGACGACGGCGGCGCGGTCGTCGACCTCGCGGCGCAGCGCGCTGGCCAGCTCGACCGGCTTGACCTCGCTCTTGAAGGCCTTGGCGAACGCGCTGCTGACCACGCGTTCGACGCCCTTCTCGAACCTGTCGAGAACTCCCATGCCACCTCCTCCCGTCTCCGGCGGGGCTGCGCCCGTCCGCCGCACGTCACGGCACGGCTGCCGGGCCACCCTCGCTGACGGCCTCGTGCGGGGCGGCGGCCGACCGGGGGTCGACGGACCGACCCTGAGGTCCGCTGCTGATCGTATCCGTCGGCACGCCGATCGGCCGCGAGCCCACGCACGCGACGAGGTTCAGGTCGTCCCGTCCGTGCGTGCTAGCCTTCTGCGGCGCGCGCGAGTGGCGAAATGGCAGACGCGCTGGCTTCAGGTGCCAGTGTCCGAAAGGACGTGGGGGTTCAAGTCCCCCCTCGCGCACAGCGGGCTCTTTGGATGATCAAGGAGCCGCAGTTTGGACAACCCCCGGTCAGACCTCGGTCCGGCCGGGGGTTGTTGTGTCTTCTGGCTTGGGGGCCTCTGGGTAGCACACTGGCGTGCTAATGGTGACATCTTTGCCGGTTGATTACCTTCACGTGCGGGCCCGGCGCACGCCAGTGAGCCCGCGCACCTTGCGGTGGCGGGCTGCTGGTCAGGCTGTTCAGCTTGAGGGAGAGCGGGAAGCTCACCTCAGGAGCGGCGGAGGCTCCTTGAGGCCGAGGCGGACGTGGAGCGCGACCTTCCGGGGCTTGCGGAACTTGTGCCCGTGCTCCTTGCCCCAGTCGGTGTCGCTGATGTCTCCGATGGCTGCCATCCAGGGGTCGCGCAGGAGGCGGAGGGCGTGCCAGTCGCGCAGGAGCCGGACGTTGAGTCCGACGAGGCCGAACGTGAGCAGGAGGTGGTTGAGGACCCTTCCCCAGACTCGGGAGTAGAAGCGTGCGAGGCGCACACCGCGGTTCCCCTTGAGCTCGGAGTTGAAGGACTCGATGGCGCTGCGGCGCCCGTAGCTTCCGGCCCAGGCCGTCGTTCCCCAGGCGAGGCGCTGACGGTTCTTCAGCTCTGTGTCGGCTTCAACGGTCAGCGTGACGCCACAACCGCACGCGGTGCCCTTGACGCACTTGGTGGTGGGCAAGTCGTAGCCCTTGCGCATCGAGAGGGGGTTGTTTGGGCAGCGAAGGCGAGGGCGCTTGACCGCCGGTCCCCGGTACCGGCGCGCGCCGGTGCGCGGGTCGGGAGCCGTCATGGGCTCGAATAGGTAAGGCAGCCGCTCGTCGTACTTCTCGCTGAGCGCGGCCTTCTCGGCCGCGGACATGCTGAAGTGTGGCTTCGGCAGGTCCCGCAACCTCTGCGGCAGGGCTGAGGTGAAGAGCCCCCCGTCCACCCAGATCGTTCCCGGCCGCGGCCCGGGAGTCTCGCCACGCTGATTGGTGTGCAGGTCGTGCACGGACTCGATGCCTCGGGCCCGAAGGGGCGCACCCCAGTCCTCTGCCACCCGGTAGCTGTAGCCGCGGTCGTTCAAAAGCGTGTTGAGCGTGGCGCCGGCCGCCCTCAAGGCGTCGACGGCCTCGATCCCTGCCGCAGCCTTGTCGCCACCCCCGGGCGCGGTGAAGAGGCCGAGCGCGACGTGGGGCACCGGGTCCTGACCGAGCTCGGGAACCGGCACGATGATGTGCAGGTCGAATCCTAGGAAGACCGACTTCGGGCACCCGTTCTTCCCGGACCGGTACCCGGCGCGTGCGTCCGGGTCGAGGCTGTGCTGCTCACGTCCGTCCGCTCCCCTCTTGGGCCAGTCAGATGTCGTGAAGTCACTCTGCGAGGCGGCCGTCGGGTCGATCTCGTCCTGCACCACGACGTCGGGCAGCTTCTTCCAGCTGTGGCGGGCCGCGGACGTCTCGTAGTCGGTGGAGTCGATCGCGAACGACGTCGTACGAATGACGTCGTCCGGGACGGAGGCGCGAAGGAGCCGCGCCGAGAAGAGGGCTGGAGTCAGGAGTCCTCCGCCGCTGCACTTGGAAGGGCCGTCGTGCAGCTCGCCCCTGAGCATCGTGCAGAGCGCCGGATCGTGCGGCACCAGGATCGCGCCGTCCTCCAGGCCCTTGGCGATCCGGCGCAGGTTGTGCCGGATCTGGTCGTAGGTCACCCCGCCCTTTCGACGTACGCCGGGCAGGAGCCCTTCGTTGAAGAGTTCCTGGGCGGTCTCCTCAATCTTGAGCAGGATCATGTTGCTCTCCTGGATCCCGTGCACGGTGAAGATGACCAGGAGCGTCCGCCACGACACCTGCATCGGTGAGCCGTGCCGTGTGTCCAGGCTCGAGCCGAGGATCTCTGCGAGACCTGAGCGGACGACGATCTTCTCGGCGATCCGCACTGCCTGGCGGTTGGTGATCCGGGCGGGCTTGACCTGGAAGCGCTGGAGCGGCCCGGGGTTCACGAGGCACCGCCAGCGAGCACTGTCGCGATCTCCTCGAGGGACCGGCGGGGAACGAAGTCGATGATGTCCTGGAAGTTCTTCGTGCTCGTGATCCCCGCCAGGGCGGTCACCTCAGAGAGCCGAGCGCCCCGAACCAGCAGCGTGACCATCCACGTGGTGCGCAGGCGCACCGAGTCGAACCGCGGTGCGCCCTCGGGGACCACGAGGTTCGCGACGACGCCTGCGCCGGCCGTACGAGATGGGCGCACGTCTGCCAGCACGGTCGCGTCGTAGTGGTCCGCTCGCATGGCGATCAGGTCCGCGTGGGCTTCCGGGAGGGCGGGAACGATCCGGGCTCGCTCACCGGTGACCTCCACGAGCACTCCGGCCTCGGACACCTTGATCTGGCATCCGGGGAAGACCACGATCTCCGCCAGGCTGAGTCCGGCTCCGTAGCCCAAGGCCATCAGCGCGCGTGCAGCTCTGCGACGGCCTATCGAGGGCTGGCTGCGGGCAATCTCCCAGAGCCAGTCGATCTCCTGGTGGGTGTACGGAGCTCGAAGCGACCGGCGCCCGAGTGCCTGGGGAGCGGGGGACCACAAGGCGTGCCGGGTGGCTGCCCGGCCGGTACGGCGCAGTGCAGCCCTGTAGCTGTTCCGCGAGTGCGACTGCAGGTGCGGCATCCCGGTGGAGACGAAGTGTTCGACGTTCGCCTCGGTGAAGAGCGTCTCGATGTCGAGGGGCTCGTCTCGCTCCATGCACCACGCCACGAAGAGGCTGGTGGCATGCAGCACGGCGTACGCCCCGGTGAACGTGGTCGGCGCCGCCTTCGTCGCAACCTCGCGCACCAGAGGTCGGATCTGCTTCCACGTGCTGGCCGGCAGGGATGACGGGGTGTAGGTGCCGATGGTCCGCGCGATGTCCTGCGCGCTTGCCGGACCGCTGGCCTGGGACCTAGGCACGGGCCCACCCCGCAGTCGGCCCGAGGGCGGCTGCCCGGTTCTCTGGCGCGCTCGAGGCGCGCCGGTCTACAGTGCCCATGAGGGCACCTCCTTCGCTTTTGCTGGCGTGGCGGACCCGACGTTCCTGGAGGTGCAACTCCAGGGGCCGCGAGGCGTCGCCCTTCGGGCGGCGCCTTTCGCGTACCCGGCGAGGGGCTCGCATCTTCGGTTGTCGGGGCACTGGGCCCCACGGCCTCTCCCGGCCGCTTCTCCATCCTTCCGTTCGCTCCGTACAGCGCGGTGGCTTAACGGGAGCACTTTTCCTACGCGCTGTCGACCCCCAGTTTTCCGCACATACCGCGATGTCTTTCCGCCTCGCTATACACTTGCCTGACCTGCGGACACATCGAAGGGCCAGCGATGACGTCGTCACCAGAGAGTCGACAATCCGTAAGAGTGCTGCGCCTCACCAACGGTCTGCTCGCTTGCGTGGACTGTCTCGGACTCGGACATGCGCGAGAGGGGGAAGGTCGGCCGGCCAGGTGCGCGGCACACCGCAAGGAGTTCCGTGCCTGGTACCAGCGGCGGTGGCGGTACGAGCAGCGACACGGCCCGGGCAGCTACCCGGAGGAGTACTCGCCGGCCTGGGTACACCCGGCAACGGCCCCGGCGGTCATCGCACTCAGCGAGGCGGACGCCCTGGACGAGGTGGTCGCCAGTCTCCGTCGATCGGTTGCCGCCGCCCTGGGCGAGGTCCACCGCAGCGTACGACCAGACGATCGGGCGTTCTTCGTGAGCAAACTCTCCGAGTTCGCGCGGGCGAGTAATGAGATTGAGCGGATCAGTTCGCGTTTGCGAGGCCGCTGATCAGCCCGGCCGGCCGTCTAGGCAATGGGGCATCGGGTTCCCCCAAGTTAGCACGAAACGTGCTCTGACGTGCAGTGATGCTTGGGACGAGGGCCTTGCCCAGGTGCGACAGAGGTGCAAGTCTCCGCACTCATGAAGCCACAGGCGACACCTCCGACGGAGCCGGTCGCGACGCTCAACCTCGCCACCGACACGGGTGCCTGGACCGTCAGGTCGTCGTCCGCGACGGTCTACCTGCTCGACCTCGACCGTCGGCGCATGATGCGCATGCGCGGGCCTGGCTCCGGGCGGTTCGATTTCGACGACGAGTGGGTTCCGCTCGTCGGTGTTACCAGCATCGACCCCTCAGACGGCACAGTCACTGAGGGGCGGGTGCGGGTTGGGCATCGGCCGCGGTACCTGACCGACCCACTCGGCGGTCACCACGACAACCACTGGCGGATGCAGCGCACGGTCACCGCGATCGAGCCGCTCGAGAGTCTCCAAGGGCTGAAGGGCGTCCCAGCGGGCGACCGGACTCATCTCCGAGGTCACGCGGACGTTCGCGGACATCGGCACACCCGGTGAGCCGCCGCGCGCTGCGCTCTCGCGACCCGGGCGGCCGCGGCGAGTACCCCTGGGACATCCCGTTCCGCCGTGCCGTCCGGCACCTGCGTCTCGGGCGGATGGACCCTCGCGTCTTGGAGCAGGGTCGGGTGTGGGTCGACTCTGCCAGCCGCGTGCTCCCTCTGCGGTCACTGTCCGACGCGCACCTCGAGAACGTCATCACGATGCTCCGCAGCCGGGCGGTAGTGCTCCTCCTCGACTACGCCCTCGCGGCCGGCCTTGGCAGGTTCTCCCCTCGCCTGGAGGTGCCGCTGCGAAAGGGCGATGCGGACTCCGTGGCACTCGAGTGGCTGACGTCGACCCCCCTGTGGCTGGCGCTGCATCGTGAGGCCGCCCGTCGCGCGGGGCGCTCCGGGCCCCAGAGTCTCGGTGCGACAGCGCGCGGCGCGTGGGTAGTGCGGACCGACGGCCCGACAGTCGTGGTGGACCTGGACGGCCGACGGGTGATGGCAGTCCTGGCCAACGAGTCCGATCCCGCTCGTGGCACGGTTTGGCGCCACGTGGTCGTCAAGCTGCCCGTTCGGATTGGATGCCCCCTAGTCGTCGAGCCAGTCCCTGGAGGCGTCGGCGAAGGTGACGGCGTGAACGCCCGGCGCGTCGTCTCCTTGCATGAGGTGCCCGCGGCCGTTGCTACCAGCGACCAGGCGATCGCAGAACATGCCCGCACCGTCACCAGGTTGTCGTCGGGGCGGAGTCCCGACGCGATTGCCACTGAGTTCCGAACGCGACAGTTCATCGAGGCCGCCACGGACGTTCGGGCGGTGTGGGCGGCTCTCGACGTACTCATGCACCGGCACGGTGTCGAGCAGGCCGCCCTCGTGCCATCGAGACTCCGCGACTGCAGCGCCACTGTCAACGACGTGGACCTCTTCGTGCAGTCGAGGGCCGACGTCGACCTGCCTGCCCTACAGCGGGAGGTCGATGACGTCCTCGGGTACCGCGTCGCGATCACCACCCCTCGGAGCTACGGCGGCCATGCGATCGACGACGTGGCTGACCACGCGCTCCCGCTGGCGCCAGGCTCGTGAAGTAGCGCGAGAGCGAGACAGGCGGACGAGGCAAACGCCACACCGGTCCCGACGCACCCGACCCGGGAGAGGAAGCGCTTGTGGCAAGGCGTGCGGTTCGTGGTCCAAAGGTCGCGACATCGGCTGTCCTCGCTGGCGAGGCCGCAGCGAGGCTCCGCATCGATGCGGCAACAGAGTCCTCAGGCTCGACCCGCACGTGGTGACGGGCCTCTTCGCTTGCGGCCTCGCGGGCTCGTGGAGCGCGACCCCATCTTGTGGACGTCCAGCGGAACCCGCGAGGTCGACGAATCTGTCCCCTTCCTCGTAGGGGAGACCGCGGTTCTCACCGAGGTGGCTGTCGAAGCAGCGCGCCGGGGCATCGAAGCGGCCCTCATGGCCGTCGTGAAGGAGGAGCTGCCGTGACCTGAACTTGCTGGCCCCACCGGGAGCAAGGCCGTGCCGTTCATGCCGGGTGCTCGCAGCTGTACTGGGTTCCCGCCTATCCCCCGACAGAGTGATGGGCCTGTGGAGAACAGGAGGCGCTCGACCGCGGTGCGCTAGCGTCGCGCCATCCCGAGGGTGCGTTGGCTCGGGCTGGCCGGGGGGCACTTCAGTGAGCGACGACTTCGAAGTTGAGATCGAGCAGGTCAGCAGTGCAGGGTCCGCGATGCTGGGCGTCGGTGACGACGTTGCTGTGATCGGCGCGGTCCGCATACTCGACGGCCGTGACAGTTACGGGCACGCGGGCCTGACCGCGGCGGCCGGCCGGTTCTCTGAGCGGTGGGGACACTTGGTCCGCAGCCAAGGACGCCAGCTGTGCGATGCCGGTGATGTCCTGAAGGCCACCGCAGCGGACTACGCAGAGATGGAGATCCTCGCGCCGGCACGGTTCAACCAGCTCGCGTCGGACCTGCCAGCGGGCACGGAGCTCATGTGATGGCGACGCTCGCAACCACCACCGACCCGGTGGCGTTGATCCCAGGCTCACTGGAGGCGTTGCACGGTGACGCGGATCAGCTCGACCAACAGGCTGATGACCTCACGGATGCCGCTGAGCGAGTTCGGCGAGGTGAAGTGGCTGACTGGCTCGGCCGAGCCGCGGCCGGCTGGGACGAACGTCGACCGATCTTCGTGGACACCCTCGACGCTGCTGCTGACGTGCACCGGGCCAGCGCGAGCGTCCTGCGCGCTCACGCCGAGACCCTTGCGTGGGCTCAAGCCATTGCTCAGGACGCCATCGATCTGTACGCCGAAGGTCGCGCCGAGCTCGGCCCGCTCGGACCAGTCCGCCTTCAGCTCGCTGAGCGACACCCCTCTAACACCACCTACGGCCCGTTCGGTGCCTCCGCGCCAGCCACTCCCAACCCCTTCGGCTCTCCGACCGTGCTGCGGGCTGCAGTGGCAAAGCAAGCAGAAGCCGAAGCGCTCCTCGCCAGCGCACGCGCCGACGTCGACGAGTCGGCTGCGGCGGCAGCCGCGATCCTCGACCAGATGTGCGAGGGCATGCCCGACGGACAGTGGCACACCTCGGAGTTCTTGGCTGGCCTGTGGTCTTGGGTGACCGGGATCGCGATGCTCGTCGCCCGGTTCAACAGCGTCCGCGCGACCCTCGACTGGAACGGCTTCGTCACGGACGGCAACGCACTCGGCGAAGGGATCCGCGCGAACCTCACAACTGTCAGCGACAACCCGCACGACTTCGGCCGCGTGTTCCTCGACACCCAGACCCTCCACGACAACCCCGCCCGCTGGTGGGGCGCGATGGCACCCGACGCAGCGCTCACCGTGGCTGGAGGCATCGGAGCCGGCTCGCGCTCTCTCAGCGCAGTCTCGGCTCAGCTGCGCGCGGTGGACTGGGCGAGCGACTCCGGCGCCATCGACATCGCGGCGTTCCTACGGCGCGACCCGCTGCCCTTGGCGAACGGCTCCGTGCTTGACCCACTCGACGCGACGCAGATCGCGGGGGCTGAGGCGCGCTTCGCCGACCTGCCTGAGAGCCACCTGCGGTCGCGCGGGGCTGAGCAGGCGTACCAGGTTGACGTTTACGGCGTGAACGAACGGGGCATCACGCTGCCGAGCGGCAGGCACGTGTACCCGGACGGATTCACGCCCGGGTACGGTGCGCTCGGGGACGCGAAGTTCGTGTCGAGCCCCCGATCCTTTTACGTCCCGGACTCGATGAACAGCCCGGCTCTCGCCCAGTTCGCCATGGACAAGATGGACGCGACACTGGCGAACCTTGCGCAGGCCGCGCGCGTTCATGGCGCTGGTGCGGTCGAGCTCACGACGAACAGTGCCGAAGCGGCAGCGTTCATCCAGTCCAGGATGAGCGCCCTGGACATCCCCGGGTACGTGCGGATCGTGGAGAGTGGACCATGACAGAAGCGTTGATCGGCGTCGCCGAGGGCGACTACACCTTCGACTTCCCTGCCCTCGTCGACGATGTGCGTGCGCACTGGCCCGAAGCGCGCTGGTTCCCAGCCGAGTCGTTCATGCCACCGACCCACTTCGGCACCATCCAGATCCCGCGGTCCGACGGTCACGTAGCGGTCGATGTGGGGTTGCAGAGCGCTGGCAAGGGCATCGGGTTGGACGGCTACCACGAGGACGTCGCCGAGTTCGTTGCCTGGCTTACGCAGCGTCCGGGCTTCCCCGGTGACGGCTCGGTGGTCATCATCAACTGGGCGGCCGACCTGCTGGCCCTTGAGCCGGGCACGACCACCGACAGCCTGCTCGCCGCAGCAGAGTGAGTATGGGCAGGCGACCTTCCGTGCCGTCCTTCCTGGACGCCCCGACGCCGTGCCGAGAGAGTTTCGGATCGCCCGCGGCCCGCTGCCCGTCGTCCCTCTTAGTCGCAGCGCCCGTCTGCGCATCTAGGCACCCAGACGTGTGGCTACTCATCTAGCCGCGCATCCATCTGCTCATCTAGCCGTCCATAGCCGCAGCGATCGCCGCGGCGATGGCCGGACCCGCCGCGAGTACCCGGGCACGGCGCGCACTCATCGCGCGGTGCCGCCAGGATCAGCGCCCCGCTCGTCGAGCTCCTGGTCGATCCGTGCGAACTCCGCGAGGGCGATCATGACGGTTTCGCTGAGGGCGGCGGCGAGCTCGGCGGTGCGGCCCGTGACTCCGCGCTCTTCCAGCCACGCACCGAGCTTGGCCCGTCGCGCCCGTAGCGACTCGATCGGCTCCGGCGGGCTCGGTGCCCCGCCCAGCTCACCAGCCGCAGCGGCGGTGAGCATTGCGGGCACCGCGTCGTCGGTGATCGCCACGATGCCGGTGATCCGCCGCTGCAGCCACCAACCCTCCCCCGCCAGCTCGTGGCGGGTGGTGTAGTACGCGCGCTGGCCCACCTCGACGTCGCGCATCGACGTCAGGCGGACCCACTGACCATCACCGGGCCCCCGGCTCGATGCCGGCCCGGGCTGGCGCAGCAGACGAGGAGCACCGCGAAGGTCGACCAGGTACTGGGTCTGGCTGTCGGACTGGACCGCCCACAGGCCGGCGTCGTCGAAGGTCAGTGACTGGCGGGTCTGCGGGGGTACGTCGGGGGTCGTCGTCATGCCGCGGAAGGTAGCGGGCCCCGCTGACATCGCAGGGGCAGCCGGCGCGAGCGGCTAGACTGTTGGTCACTTGGATGCACCGTGGCACGCCTTGTGGGACACACCTGGTAGACGCTCAGACGTGTAGCCGGTGAGGACCGGCCTGGCGCCGTCGGGCGCCGGTCTGGTGGTGTCCTGCGGCGGGTTCTGGGGGATCGGTCCGGATCAGGTTCGGTGCCGGTGGCCTTTTGACTACGCCGCCTGGCCGAGAGCGCCGGGGCGGCGGCCGGGACGCAGCGTCTCAGCTGGTCCCGGCGCGTCGGCGCGGCCGCTCTGTCGTCGGGGCGTACCGGGCGCCGGCGGCGCTGCTGCCTCGCGTGCCCGCCGCTCGGCCTCGGTCGCGGCCTCGATGCTCTGGTCGGCCTCATCGTTGAGGGCGACGATCAGTTCGCTGACTGGCATGTGCCACAAGGTCGGCGACGTCTTGCAGGGAGAAGGCACACTCTCGAGCCGGGCACGCTCATCCTCGTCAACCAAGTGGGGCTCAGTTGAGGGACTCCCGCACGACACGCGCCTCCCGCTTGACCAGTAACCAGTGATACACAAGCGAGCACGGGTGAGAAGAGGCCAACACCCTGGTCAGGACACCGAAACCTGCTGGACAATCCGGGCATGACGCGACGCCCGCGAACGACCGTGCACCGCGTCGCCGGCCATCGCCGAACTCGACCATCGCGCCCGGGTGCCCACAGCGCCCCAGCAGTCGTGGCAGCTCCATCACCCACGCCCGTGGCAGTTCCAGCACCAGCGGCAGCAACCCCGTCCGCCGCGACGACACCGCCTCCCGGCCCGCCACCCGTGGTCCGCACCGGACAAGGTGCGGTCGGAGGAATCCTCATCTTGGGCGACGACCCGTCTTTCGAAGAGCACCCGTACTGGGGCATCGCCCTGATCTCGATCGCCCTGCTCGCCCTGAGCGGCGCCTTGTTCATGGTCCGCGACTGGTGGACCGACCCACTGTCAGTGACCACCTCGACCGACTGGTCCCAGATCACGTTCCAACCCGCCGACGACGACGGCAACATCATCAACAACCCGACCGACGAACTGAAGATGTACACCGCGCAGTACATCCATCAAGACCGCGACGTGGTCGACATCGTCTCGAGCTCACCGCAGATTCAGCTCATCTGGGACAGCACCTTCGACATCCCGTTCAAGTGCGCGTCCATCCGGGCCAACCACGTCGTCCAGCCCATCACGTTGCAGTCCGGCGTCGCCGTCACGTTCCACGCACCACCGGAAGAAGACCCGAACGACCCGTACAAGACTCGAGTGCAGTGCTCCAGAGACGGCGACCTGTGGGACCGCGGCTCTCACGGAACCGTCCTGGTCACCAAAACCTTGACGGCACCCGCCGACGGCTGGGAGTACAGACAGCAAGTCACCGACAACCTGCTGTCCCTGACGATGACGTCCTACACGGCGCTCCCGACCACGTGGACGCCCGACGCCACTGCGACAACCGACGAGTACTGGGCCCTGCGCAAGTTCGAAGACACGCCCTCCTGGACCACCGATCGCCCGCTCGCGCAGATGCACATCACAGTCGAACCCTGGATGGTTTCCTCCGACGGGCGTGAGAGCCGACTGCTGTTCATCGACACAGACGCCGTCTCATCCCAAGAGCGACTCGCGTGGTCGTCCGCCCTCATCGCCGGCCTGGCCCTCGGAATGCTCCCCGTGGGACTCGGCCGCATCCGCCGAACCCGAAACAATAGACGCCAAGCTCAGGAGCGCACCACCACGTAGCCCAAAACGTCCGCGAGAGCCGCGGTGATGGTCTCGCCGTCCGCACCGGCCGCGACGAGCTCGCTACGTTGGTCAGGGTCCGGAGGCGGCATCGCTGGTAGATCCCACGGCGACAGCGGTGGCGTCTAGCCGGCGGAACTCATACCCCATGCCTGCTCGGCACGCTCACGCGCACTCGACCCATCGCCCACGGCCGCGACGGTAGCGGCCTGACCGGTCAGGTCTCGTCCGGCCACCCGCGACCAGCGGTCGCGCGTTCGATCTGACCGTTCCGCAACTGGTCCCACGCCAGGTCATAGGTGCTAGCTGGCGCGTCACCGGCCCCGACAACGCCCGGTCCGAGAGCGGCGACGGCCTCATCCCATGTGAGGCGCATCGCAGGAGCGTCGAGCACGGCGCGCGCGAGCCGCAGCAGCGCCAGCCAGTGGTGGCGGATCAGCGCGAGAGCTGCGACTTCTGCGGCGGGTGCCCACGCGTAGGGGTGGATCGAGTCCAGGTCACGGTCCATGCCCATCAGCGCGGCGGCGGCCCGCACGTCTTCTCCGTTGTACGTCATCAGCGCGACCAGTTCACCCTCGGCGACGCCGCCCATCATGCTGACGGTCGCTGCGTCGGCGCGGTCGACCTCGATAGGAACGAGCCCTGGTTCGGAGAGCCCGCCGAAGGCTGGAAAGGAGCCGGTTGGTACCTGGTGGATCGAGATGTCACCGCCCTGTCCGTAGAGCGCGGCTCGCGCGACGTGGTGCGCTGCCTCGTGGACGGCTGCGCAGACGCTGTCGTTGAGGTCGTCGAGGGCCGCCACGTCCCAGTCGGTCATGTGGTGGCCGAGGACGTCCAGAACGACCTGCTGCCCGACGGATGGAGCTGCGATCACGAGCAGAGACGCTAACCGGCCACTTGGCATCCCAGCCGGGACTAGCGGGTGATCCCGGGACGCCGTTCCGGGTCAGCGGAGCGGCAGCCGGTCGATGCTGCGGTTCGGTCCGGTCGTCCAGGTGCTCGTAGTGCCGCCCTGGTCAGCCACCAAGAACCGGACCGGGACGCCCACGGCCAGCGGCCCGGTGACACGCCCGTCGAGCCAGCGCACCGGGCGCACGTCGCGGGGCCCGCTCGTCATCGGCAGTACCCGGCCTTCGTCGACGGCCTACGCGAGCGTCACCACACCGCCGCCCTCGTCCGGGTCGTCCGCGTTGAGCAGCCACCGCTCGGCCGTTGGCACGCTCAGCAGGTCACCACGCATCCGGAGCACCACCCAGGTTCTCGTCACGGGCGTCAGCGGCGTCCGCTCGAGCCTGATCCAGCCACCGCTCACGGCGCAGGATGCCCAGCAGCGCGCGGATCGTCGCGATGAGCTCACTGGCGCCGTTCGTCTCGGCCAGGGCGCGGCGGACCTCAACGGTGTCGTGATCCATCAGCGGTGGCCCAAGTGGTGCGTGCTGCGGGCCGCTCGGAGGATCGATCAACCCCGCATCGATCAGCTCCTCGAGCCGGCCACCGGTGTCAGGGCCGCCCGCGCCACCGAGCTCCTCGTCCGCCCATACGCGCTCGGCTTGCGTGAGCCGCCCGCCTGTCGCCTCCAGAGCGTCCGTCCAGGGTTCAGCCGCCTCGAGGAGGAGCTCCGCCGCCGCAATCGCGCCCTCGTCCGTCGCGGTCACGAGCACGGCGCGGCCCGGGATGTGTGGGTCGCCGCTGCCCGGCATGCTCAACGAGTCGACTCGGATGACCAGGGGCACGTCGTCGCCCGGGACGCCCAGGGCGGCGCCGAGGAGCGTCCGCGCGACCGGCTCGACCTCGTGAAGTGCGGTGACCGTCACCACCTGTTCCGCCGGCGCCGGGATCGCGGCCGCGAGCGTGCTGAGCGAACTTGCTACGACGTCAACCACGTACGGACCGGTGCCGTGGTCGTCATACCAGGTGAGGTCGGCTTGGTCGCGCGGGACGCCCTCGGTGTAGGCGGTCGCGGTCGCTCGCCACGCGCGCAAGACGCCGGCGAGCTCCTGGACTATGGCGGCCCGCTCGTGATCGGACAGAGCTGCCATCCACGACAACCTCGTCGACTCAGGGACGTCAGCGCAAGCCGCGGCGTCGGCGCGGTCTACATCGAGCAGGGCGGCGTGGTCCGCCACGGCCCGGTCCGCGTCATCGCCCGCCTCGAGCTCGGCTCGGGTGTAGCCGAGCGCCTCGATCACGTCGTCGAGGGCTGTGCGCGCGCCGGCGTCGGTTGCTGCGCGCGCGGTCACCAGTGCCGCGTCGGCTAGGTCGTCGCTCAGCGCAGCGTCGAGCTCGGCGGCACGGCGGGGGTCCGGTAGGTGCCGCGCGGGGAGCTCGAGCTCCGCGTCGTCCTTCATCCGGAGGATGTCAGCCAGGGAACGCGGCGCAGCGGCTCCCCGTGCAGCGGCCTCTTGAGCACGGAACGCGTCGAGGATCGCGAGCCGCTCGTCCTGGGGCAGCAGGCCCGCGAACGGAGCCTGTAGCCGTAGGTCGCGGCATCGCTGGGTAGCGCCCATGAGCACGGCGAGGAGCTCCTCGACCGGACCGTCGAGCAGGGACTCCCACGCGGCGAAGTCCTGAGCTCTCCCGTGCCCGCCGCCGGTCGTACGCATGAGCGCCAGGTTCCGTCGGCCGACCTCACGGGCCCGCTCCTGGTCCCCCGCGATGCGCCCCGCGACCGCGGCCGCGAGCCACATCGACCGGCGCTCTTCGCGTCGCCACCCGGCCGTGGATGGTTCCTGGCCGCGGCGCCAGCCCGCGATGAGCTCGGCCGTCGTCACGACCCGACCAGCCTTGATGTCAGCGTCCGCCTCTCGGATCGTGGCCATCAGCTCGGAGTCGGAGAGGATCTCGCTCGTCTCGTCGAGCGCCGCCTGCTCGGTATCTGGTGTGGCGAGGGTGACCCCCACGAGTGCCAAGGCAGACTGGATGTCCGCCTCGAGGTCGGGGTCCAGGTTCGCACCTGCGCGCACCAGTGCCTCGCCGAGCTTCCGGCCCGCCACCACGGCACGAAGATCACCGAGGTGCTCAGCACCAGACACTCCCGCCAGAGCGGCCCGCTGCTCGTCGTCCGCGCCTTCCCATGCCGCGATCTCATCCTCAGGCAGCGGGTCGTCGAAGTTCTCCGGCGGGACCGGGACGCCCACGCCACCGAAGTGCCGGCGCGGCTGCGGTTCGTCGACGTCGTCCGTGCTCATGCCCTCATCGTGGCACCACCTACCGTCACCACCCCTCCCGATAGCGTTCGAGTGTGATGCTTCCGTCGCACATGGCCAGTGCTGCGGGCGCGGCCGCCGCGATCGGTGAGGACCTCACCGCTGGTGCTCCGGGGTGGGCGATGCGCATGCTCGCCGAGGCGGTGACGAGCGGCTTCCGGAGCCTCGATCGCGCGGGGCAGGCCCGGTGGTTGGCTGCTCCGCCACCCTCGACCGGAGACCTCGCTGGGATGCGCTGCTGTGCGGGATCGCTGCGCACCTCGCCGCCACGTGGAGCCACCCAGAGCCACCGTGGGCATCCCTGCATGAGCCCTTGACGGAGGACTGGTATCCGGCTGTGGAGAGCGCTGGCATTGCGCTCGAACGCCACCGTGAGCGGGCCCGCGCGGCCTCGTGGCTCGAGGTCGCTCGCCTTCGGATCTGGCTTGATCCGAACGACCTGATCGCGGTCTGAACGTGCGTCCCCGCCCGCCTGGTGGTGCGCGACCACCACGGGACGACGAGCACCTGGACGACCGGACCAGTGCGATCCCTGGACCGGCTGAGCCGGCGCTGAGACGGGCCGCCCCATCCCGTCAGGTAGGGCGGCCCGTCTCGGACGCCCTTACGCGACCCGGACCTCGTTGCAGCGCCGAGCGGACACGACCCCACCGCCGCGACCACGGCAGCCCCCGCTCAGCGGCAGGCGGCGAGACCGCGACTAGTGCGGCGGCCTCCTGCCGGTCCGCTGCCCACTGGTACGCGGCCGTCAGCTCCTGGGCCTCCAACGACGCGGTCTCCAGCTGACCGACCAGCGCGAGGACGACCATCGCGAGGACCAACGGGGCACCAGCGCCAGAGAAGACCTCGCCCCACCGGGTCACCGCGGCGAACGACTCTTGCGGATCGACCGGGGCGCTGATCACCTTCCACGCTGCGACGATCCCCGGCCACCACTCCGCGATCAGGACGCCAGCGACGACACCCAGGACGACCGTGACCGGTCGCAGCGCCTGACCTCGTGTGGCAGCCAGGCGCGCATACGACCGGCACTGCACCACCGACAGGTTCCACCGGCCCGGCCGGCCCGGGTCAGGCCAGCGCCGCCCCCAGTCCCACGCCTCCAAGTGGGCGGTGAGCGCCTCCTCGGACGCGACGATCAGCGGAAGGTGGCGGGTCGCCCGCCACTGACGGAAGTTGCACCGTGCCGACCGGACCGCCACGACCAGGAGGCCCGTCACCACGATCAAGGTCAGAGCCAACCGCCACGTCATCACCGCCGGACCCCAGAAGGTGTCGCCGAGCGTCCGACCTGTCGAGGACGCATCACCCACCCCGGCAGGGCCAGCATCATCCCGAGCGTAGTGAACATCGCCCCCAGGACGACCGACAAGCCCCGTAGGTTGCCGAGGATGTACCACCACGCCCGAGGCCAGTGCGGCCCGCCCGTGACGATGGCGAGGTCAACGAGCAGCAGCACCATGCCCGTGGCGATCAGCGACCACGCCAGTCCGTGGAGCAGGGAACGTCGCGGGGTGTTCACCAGGTCGGTGGAGCGGTACCCGTGACAGACGTGGCCGGCGAGCGCTCGCACGACGTGGACGACCCGTGACATGGAACGGAGCATGGTGCCCGCGTCGGCTCCCGCGGAAGACCCTGCCGGTCCGGCGCCGCCGCGCGCCGGTGACACGGGGCCGCGGAAACGGGAGTCAGCGCCCGGGAAGTCGCCTCTCGAGCGCCCTGATGCGGGCGGACGTCAACAGCATGACGACCCCGCACGCAGCCGCAGCCGCCGCGACGCGTGGCAACAGCGCGTGCGCGTCCAACGCCACTACGGCTGCGGCCCCGATCAGCGCCGCGCACCACCTCATACCCACCATCGCCCTGCGCGCCCGTGCCAAGGACGTCTCATCGCGCGCGTCCTGCGCTCGCCCGGCAGCGATCTCCTTGTCCTGTTGGACGCGTCGGCGGTCTTGGGCGGCTTGGCGGCGCCGTTCGGGCGCGGCGACCACCGTCTCCCACTCCCCGACGAGGAGCGCTGGGTCGATCACTCTCACGGGCACCTTCACCTTGTTGCCCTGGACCCAGTGCGGCGACTTCTCCGGGTCGTCGCGCAGGGTCAGGACGTCCTGTGAGAGCACCTCGTCCAGCTCGGCGAGCCGCTCGTTCGTGGACATCATCAACCACGTGTAGTCGCGAGACGGGAAGCCGGCGACCAGCACTCCGTGCGCCTTCGCAGGCCCCCACGGCGTCGGCACGCCGGGGTCGATCGTCCACCGGTCGTCTGGTACCCACATGGGTGTCCCACCTTCGTCGCCGGACGGCGGACCTTGAAGGGAGTACGTGCGTGCCGCGTCGATGACCTTCACCGGGGTCAGGGCGTCACGGAACGTGGTCGCGTAGACGGTGGCAGCCCGGATGTCGTCGTCCATGCGTCTTTCCTTCGGCGGGTGCGAGGTGTCAGGCGGGGAACGAGACGATCAGTTCGGCGACGCGCTCACTTCGAAACGCTAGCGTGCTACTTCGCGGTCCCGAGCTCGCCACCGCCAGACGACCGCGCCGACTACGGTGCGACCGCTCCGTTGAGGTGCCTCGTAAGCCGCGTTGAGGCTCCGCCATAGGGTGCCGGCACCTCAGCCCGGGTGGTACACGACGCTCTTGCGCGGAACTGCGCGGTGTATGGCGCTGTTGCCGCGTCAGAGCACGCGGATACGTTGCCGACCAAGAGCCGTCGAAGTTAGTGATGAGGTCCCGTGCCCAAGAGAAACCGGCATCGCGAGATCCAGCGCGCCGGGAAGGCGGCCGGCCACCAGGAGGGCAACCGAGCTCCGTCCCCGAGCGCGCATCCACCGCGGGCCGTCGGAAGGATCGGCACTGCCGACGACGCCCGGAGCCTGGCGGAACGGCTCCTCCGCGGCGCACCGTGGCCCGTCGCGGTGATCTCGATCTCATCCACCGCCTCGGAGCCGTACGTCGACGCCCAGGCGCTGAAGGCAGAGGTTGGTGACCTCGCCGAGGTCGTCGTGATCCCGACCAACGAGATCACCTGGGCTTTCTCCGACGTGATGCCTCACATGACGCAGGTCTACGGGGGCGCAGCACGTGTCTACCCCGTGGACCGCGGCTGGCAGTCCGACCCCTACAAGAGCCCGCTGCGGTTCGCGTGGTCTCGGGCGGACTCGGCCCGCGTCGTAGAGGCGCTCGCTCGCGACGTCGCCAGGTTCGCGCTTCAAGCCGGGTCCGCGCACTCCACGAGCGCCGCTGACGGCGCGGTGCAGCGCTCCGGCACCGTGGAGGGCGTCGCGGGGGAGTCGCGCGCCATCGTGAAGCTCGACGACGGCGGCTACGCCACGATCTGGGCAGAGATGACCCTGGTCGGAGTTCTTATCGACCAGATCGCGCGTCGCGGGCAGGCGGTCTGCGGCTCGCTGGACGAGACCCGACGCCTCGACGTGCGCGCTCAGCTGCGGCCGGCCCACGACGCACTCGCGGACTACGCACCCAACGCCAACGTGCTTGCGCGCGTGGCCTCAGTCGGGCCAGACCAGGTGACACTCGAGCTCTATCCGGGAGCCACTTCAGCGGTCCCCAAGGCGCTCATCACGGACAACCCCATGGACCATCTCGAAGACCTCTTCACGGAGGGGGAGGTGATCATCGCGCTCCTGGACTCGATCCAGCTGGGCTCGGACACCGTCAGCGCGAGCCTGCGGCTCGACGTCGTCGACGAGGAGTTGGGATGGACCGCGCCGCCTGCCGTGCTCAGCGGCGGACCGCCGTGGCTCCTGTTCCCACCCGTCGCAGCGGCTTCAGCAGCGCCGCCGCCGGGCCTCGACGGGGGCGCCCTCCTGCGCGACGTTACGGGCCCCGAACCCCTGGTCGAACGCATCATGCCGGCGGTCAACGACGGCCCTCCTCCCTTGGCGCGCTCAACGCCGGGCATCCGGGTGGCCACGCAATCATCAGACCACGCCGCGGGTCTGCAGGAGATCGAGAGCCTTCGCGCGGAGCTCCGTCAGCTCGAGCGAAAGCTCAACGAGGTGACACGCGACCGGGACGCATTGCGCACCCGGCTGCGCACTAGCGGTAGCCAGCGGCGCAAGGCTGAACGGGCTGTTCGGGACGGGGCACCGCGTGATGTCCACACGAGTGAACTTTTCGTCGACCCAGAGGAGCAGTTTCGCTTCGAGGTCCTCGTCGAGTGGGCGTCGCGAATCCCTGCCGGCCAGAAGGAGGAGCGTCCCCTCAGGCCGTACGCAGTTGGTCCTGACTTCCTCTCCAGTATCGATCGGACCCACGGCGCGGAGCGGAGCAAGGTCGTATCTGTGGCTGTAGAGGTCCTGACCGGTCTCGCAGCAGAGCTCGACTCGCGTGAGCTCCATCCCCTGCGCGTCGACGTATCGGGCGGCTCGCCCCCCGTCCGCCGTGGTGACGGTGCGACGTGCATGCGGGTCGCACTTCAACGGAACTCCCCGGCAGCACGGCGGATGCACTTCTGGCAGAACGGCGAACACGTCGAGTTCTCTCGCGTGGTCTCTCATGACGACTTCCGCCCATGAGCGACGTGTGGCGCGACACACCGTCCCGCCGACACCTTGGCGAGGCTTGGAGCCGCCTCCCCGTAGGTCTGCGCCGTGACGGCAGGACTGTGCGCGCGCATGATGCGGTCACCAACGCGGTGATCGCTGGCTCGTTTCCGACAGCGACTAAGCTTCGTGCTTCCTCGTGGCGATGACCTTTGCGATGAGGCACGAGCGATGAAGCTGGTCGAGTGGAACGAGGTGCTCCTAAGCGACCTCCGCAGCCGAGGGCGTCCCGAGCGACGCCTCTACCTCTATGTCGACCGCGAGACCCTCGCGGAGGCCGGCGCCCTTGACCAGCAGGAGGCGTTTGACGACTTCTGCCAGGCGTTCCGCGACGCACGTGGGTCCCGGCCCTTCGCGCTGGGTGCCAGCGCAGCGGCCCGGTGGGCCGGACGTGGCTTCGACGGCGAGCCGCCGTTCGTCGCGGACCTGGCCATGACCGTGCTCGCAGTGACGGAGGAACCGATCGGTGCGCCGCACGGTGTGTACCGGACCCAGAACAGCCTCCTGGGTCGCCCGGCTGAGGCGGAGGCCCCTGCGGGGTACGGCGACGACGTCCCGACCATGTGGCAGGTCTGGAACCGGTGGCTCGAAGGCGCAGGGTCTGCACTCGGCCGGTCTAGTGCGAAGACCCACCACGTGTGGCGCTGGCAGGGCTGGGCCAGGAGCCAAGGACTGGTACGCCACCGCGACCGCTTGGTCATCGAGCAGTTCGTGCAGGAGTGCGGCGGCGGCACCGGGGCGATCGACGTGAAGGACCTCGTTGTCTGGATGCGCTATCGCGGAGCGGTATGCGCGGAACTCTTAAGTCGTGTCGAGCACGACGAGGCGGCACTGGAAGTGGTTCAGGACGTCGTTGACGACGAGGTGGCCCGGTGGCGTCGAGAGGGTCCCCGGGAGTCGAGGCAGCGCACAGCACGGGGACTGCTCCTCTACGACGACTGGTCTGAGGAGCTTTGCGGTGTCGTCCACGCGGACGTGGCTCTCGTCGGTCAGGTTGTCAGCGTGGGACACGGGGAGTCCCTAACGGTCGACGAGTACACCCCGACCGTGCGGGTCGCTGTCAACGGAGCACCCTCCGCCTGGCTGCATGCCGGTATGGAGCACGCCCTCACGCCGAAGCGGTCCGTCATGTTCGGCGGCGGGAGCGTGTTCGTGTTCCACGACGAGCCTGAGCTCGAGGGTCGGGTGCAGACCCAGGCCGCGTCGCACCACGTGCCTCATCACGTCCTCGTTCACGACAGCCGTCGGCGAGATGTGGAGCAAGCCCTTCGAGCGGGAGGCTCGACCGCGACCTCGCGGCCGGTGTTCGACGGCTGGTCCTGGTTCGACGACGTCGTTCTCCCCCGCGAGGCGCCGCTCCTTCGCGCACTGGGTTTGAGCGCGACTATGCCGCCTGTTGCCGAGTCCCTGTCCCTGGTGGGAGGCATGCGCCTGGGGCGAGCCCACCAGTACCTCTGCGGCCACGAGCCCGACGTGGCACTGCCCTCCTCGGATGCCCGTGTCGTCGTTGACGGTACGGGTGTCGCACCAACTCACGAGGCCCCGCCGCGGGTGCGCCTCGCGGAGATCGGCCTCGCCCCCGGTGACCACGCGGTCGAGGATCCCAAGAGCAGGCTCACCTTCCGGACGCTGGCGTTCGTGCGGCAGCACGCCGAGCACGAGCCCGTTCTCCGTCCCGGACGACACGACAGTGGAGACACCTGGACGTTCGCCGATGCGCGCCATGGCCCCGGAGAAGGGCCCGGCCTGGCCGGTGCCCGCGCCATTGGCATCGACGTGCGTGAGCCGGTGCTGCTACACCGGCCGGGATCCGAGTACCTCGTGCTGACTGAGGACGGTTCGGTGCAGCAGGTGCAGCCACTGCGACCGCGATGGCTCGGCCGTCAAGGTCTCGAGCCTCAGGGCCTGGACGTCGACGGCCTGGCGTCGCGCATGGAGGGCGCCGCCGTCGCACTCGCGAGGAGCCCTCGGACTGGCGCCGTTGTGGCCGCTCGGTGCGGCGCGGTGCGTCACGTGGAAGGGGCGGTGCAGCACGTGCCCCGCCCGGACCTGGTTGCCGCCCTGATCTCCGGGCCGGAGTGGAAGTGGGCGGGAGAGCAGGCAGACGATCTCGCCAGGAAGCTCCTCTCACGCGCACTCCGGTGGAACGCTCCGGCCTCGAAGAGCAAGCCGCCGACATCAGCACCCCAGGTCGCCCAGCGCCCCGGAGTCGCCGAGGGAACGCTCGACAACCCGTTCGACGAGGTGCTGATCTGGCTCTCTGAGCGAGAGAGCGCGTCCGCGACTCGCGAGGACTTCATGAGGTCATGGGTCTGGGTCTGCGAGAAGCTCGGACGGCACGACATCGCGAGCGACTGGCGTCGTTCGCTGCAGACTCTGGCCGATCTCGGGCACGTCGAGCAGGACTTCTCGCGGGGCCGTGTCTTCGCCGCACCGGCCGCGGCAGTCGCGCTGCCCGAGGCCAATGGGCTGTTCTGCCTTGCCGGCGCTCGCCCGGCACGCCTGATCGAGCGTCTCGACGACCCCGACGACACTGACCCCGTCGTGGCTGACGGCGTCGCGGTGACGAGCCTCGAAATGCGCACGGCGGTCGACAGCCGCGGCCGAGCGACCGCACCCACCGCCGTGTACATGGAGATGGAGCCACGTCACGCCACTCTGGTGCGTGCCGCGTACGAGCGGTTGGGCGTCGTACTCCACGGCTGCACCGGTCGGTGGCTCATCGACACGATGCCGAGTCTCGACCGCCGAGTGAAGTCGGGACAGCACTTCAGCCATCCCCCCGGGGCGGACGCGCACATCTACGCGGCGGTGCAAGGCGAGTGGCGATGGATCCGGACTTACGACATCGACCGCAAGGGCATGTACCGGTTCCGGCAGGGGCACAGGAGCGTGTTCGCGTGGCGGTCACAGCCGGGAGGGCAGCTCGTCGAAGTAGAGCCGGCCGCCGGGCGCTGGCTCGCCCGCCGCTCTCTCGCGCGCGTGACGCTCGTCCACGAGCACTTCGCCGACCGGCTTCTGGTCGCTGAGGACCTACCGCTCCCCGCGACGCTCCGTCGCGCGCTCGTGCTCCGGTCCGGCATGCCCGGCTACGACGTCCGGTGCCGGCTCCCGAGCGGTGGCGCTGAGGTGCACATGCGGGCGTACGAGAACGTCAACGCTGCCGTTGCGCAGCAGGTGGCCCACATCCTCGGAGCGGAGCTGCGCTCTGAGTACGACCAAGTGAAGGACATCGATGTCTGAGACTTCGCACGCCCCTCTGACCCCTCTTGGGCTGAAGTCCTACCTTGAAGAGGCGTTCCTGCGGTTCTACGAGACGGCGTACGAGGTTCGGGATCGGGGAGTACGAGCCGAGCGCCGACGGCTGCTGACTGAGTCCGGCGCGGCCTTCACCGAGCCGCTCATCGAGCTCCTTCCGCGGTACCGGTCATCGTCTGCATCGGTGGCCGAGGTCACTGAGCGGCTGGGGGTCCCCGAGGCGAGTGGGCTGGTGCGCGCTGGACTCCTGCCCTACGACCACCCGTACACGCACCAGGACGCCGCGCTTCGAGCGAGCGACGCAGGGCGAGACGTCATCGTCGGAACCGGCACGGGTTCGGGCAAGACCGAGGCGTTCCTTCTGCCGGTGCTCTTGGACCTCGTCCGGGAGTCGCGGGACTGGGGTCCCGCCGCTGCAGACACGGCTGCCACGTCGTGGTGGCGGCGCTCCGGTGCCTACGTGCCGCAACGACAGGGCGAGAGCGGCCGTGACCCGGGGGTGCGCGCGTTGCTGCTCTACCCCATGAACGCTCTCGTCGAGGACCAGTTGATCAGACTTCGAGCGGCGCTCGACTCGCCAGCCGCACGTGAGTGGTTCGACGCGAACCGGCCGGGTCACCGCTTCTACTTCGGCCGCTACACGGGGCGCACGCCAGTGCCTGGGTCCCGAGCGTCGGCGAGCGTCGACCGGGTCAACCGTCTCCGGTCGCTGATGAAGGACGCAGACCGTCGGCACGAGCAGCTGCTGCGCCGTATCGCTGAGGGCGCGATCACCGACGACCACGCCCGCTACTTCCTCCCCGCGCTGGACGGGGCGGAGATGCGGTCCCGCTGGGACATGCAGGACCGCGCTCCCGACATCCTGATCACGAACTACAGCATGCTGTCGATCGCACTCTCGCGGTCCGATGAGCAGAGCATGATCCACCAGACCCGTCGCTGGCTGGATGGCGGCGAGGGCCGTCGGTTCACTCTGGTAGTTGACGAGCTGCACATGTACCGCGGTACCGCGGGGACCGAGGTCGCCTACCTGCTGCGCCGGCTGTTCCACGCGCTGGGGCTGGACGAGAATCTGGACCGCCTGCGGGTCATCGGAACCTCCGCCAGCATCGTCGACGACGAGGAAGGCCGGCAGTTCCTGCGTGAGATGTTCGGAAGGCCCGCCGCGCGCTCGTTCGACTTCGTGCGGTCCTCCCAGGACCTTCCTCCTGGTGCTGGTGACCTTCAGCAGTGGGCCCCGGGACTTGCCGCAGGAGGTGGTGGGAGCTCACTTGGTGTCGCGCCGTCGGACGAGGACATCGCGCATGCTCTCGCGAACGCCCTCACGACCGATGGACATGTTCGACCGGCCCGCGTCTCCACGGTCTCGGAGCGACTGTTCCCCCAGAGCTCGCCAGAGCTCCGGGACCGAGCCCTCGAGGGCCTGGTCGAGCACGTCGCGAGGCAGGAGCAGCCGGCCGTCCGGCTCCGCGCGCACTACTTCGCCCGGACTCTCCAGGGACTGTGGGCGTGCGCGCGTCCCGACTGCCCGGAGGTCGAGGCCGAGGACCGTTCCGCGGGGCGACGCATAGGAAAGATCTACGCCGCCGCGCGACTGACGTGCGAGTGCGGGTCCCGAGTCCTCGAGCTTCTCTACTGTCAGTCGTGCGGGGAGAGCATGCTCGGCGGGTACGTCGCCCTCGCGGGTACTCGGCAGTTCCTAATCCCGACGACGGCGAACCTTGACGACCTGCCTGACTACGCGACCATGCAGCGCGACGCGTCGAGCTACCGGGTGTACTGGCCTACGGACCGCTCACCGGTCGTGGGCAAGCCGTGGGAGCGCAAGGGCACGATGCTCCCGGGTGACTCACGAGCGCCGGTCTACAAGATGGACTTCGTACGTGCCGCGCTCAAGTCCGGGACCGGACAGCTGACCCACACAGCCCAAGGCGCGACCGGGATCACCTACAGGCTCCGAGCGGACGGCGCGGAGTCCCGTATGCCGGCCTTCCCGACCCGGTGCCCGTCGTGCGGCGACGACTGGGAGTACGTCAGCAAAGGCTCGGTCGAGGACAGGCGACGGTCCGGTTCGCCGATCCGCACGCAGGGTGTCGGTTTCGACCGCGCGAACCAGGTGCTCACCGGGGCACTCAAGCGCCGGCTGCAGTCGAGCCTCGTCGTCTTCTCCGACAGTCGGCAGGGCGCCGCCAGAGTCGCGGCCAACCTCGAGCTCGCGCACTACCTCGACCTCGTCCGAGCCCTCGTGCTCGAGGCGCTGTCCGGTGCGCAGGGAGCCGTTGACCTCGCCGAGGCGTACGTCCGCGGAGCCGACACCAGCGAGGCGGCGCAGGCGGCGTACTCGGCGATCGAGGCCGAGTCTCAGCCGACGGCTACCGCTCTGATGAAGCGGGCCAACGGGATGTCACTGACCAAGCTCGACGAGGAAGCGCTGGCGGCCTTGGCGCGCCGGGACACGGGCAGCCTCAACCTCGTGGAGGTCGTCACCAAGATCGGTCCGCGCCTGCTCGACGTCGGGGTCAACCCCGCCGGTCCCGCCCCGAGCCTGCAGCAGACCAAGTCAGGGAGGCCCTGGTCGACCCTCTACGACTGGGAAGCGAGCCCTGTCCGGGTGCGCCCAGTTCTCGACCAGGAGGGGCGAGAGCTGCTCGGGAACATCGAGGCGGCCCTCGGGACCCAGGTGATCCGGACCGTCTTCGCCGGTGGCGACCGTGATGTCGAGGCGCTGGGCATCGCCCGCGCGGTGCCGACGACGCCGTTCCGACCGTCGGGAGTGCCGACTGACGTCGCCGACGAGGTGGCCTCCTCGCTGATCCGTATCGTCGGCCGTCGGCGTCGCACGATCTGGACGAGCGACGGTGGAGACAAGTGGCCGACCCATACCCGCGACTACGCGCAGGCGGCGGCGGACGCGGCGAAGCTGCCGATCACCGGTGAGGACCTTCTCGACGCGTTCACCTCGCACATGAAGGCCGGTGCGGCGGCCGGCTTCCGGCTGACCCCGGACTCCATCAGGCTGGACCTCGCCGCCGACAACGACCTCTGGCGGTGCTCCACGTGCCAGACCCGGCACCTTCACCGCAGTGCCGGCGTCTGCGTCGCCTGCCTCCGCCCGCTGACGGAGGTGCAGGCCCGGTCCGAGATCGACGAGCCGTACTACACCTGGCTCGCCACGCAGGACGGAGGCGTCTACCGACTCCACTGCGAGGAGCTCAGCGGGCAGACCGACGTGCAGGAGGCACAAGCCCGCCAGGCGCGGTTCCAGGGCGTCCTCGTCCAGGACCAGGACGAGCGCCCGGAGGTCGATGTCGTCGACACGGTCGACGTCCTCTCGGTCACGACGACGATGGAGGCCGGGGTCGACATCGGCGCACTGAAGGGCGTCGTCATGGCCAACATGCCCCCGCAGAGGTTCAACTACCAGCAGCGCGTAGGTCGGGCAGGCCGACGCTCGTCGCACTTCTCGGCCGCGCTCACCGTGTGTCGGGGTGCTCGTAGCCACGACGAGCACTACTTCGCCAACCCCGAGTCGATCACTGGTGACGACCCGCCCCAGCCGTTCCTCGACACGTCCTCGCTTGCGATCCTCCAGCGAGCCTTCGCGGCCGAGGTCCTCACCCGCGCCTTCAGAAGGTGCGAGACAGAGGTCGCAGGGTTCGAGCCCGGGCGCAGCGTCCACGGGCAGTTCGGGTCGGTCGAGGAGTGGCAGAGCTCGGACGGCCTCAGGAACTTTATTGCCACGGTGCTCACGGAGATGCACGACGACGCAGAGCGGATCGCGAGAAGTCTGCTGCACGAGGCACGCGTGGAAGTCACTGCGAGGGAGCTGGCTGATTGGGCGTCGCGTGACCTCCTCCACCTCGTGTGCGAGGCCGTCGAGTCGGCACGTGTCCCCGATCTCTCGGAGGCGCTTGCGCAGCACGGGGTACTGCCGATGTTCGGCTTCCCGACCACGACGCGGGTCCTCTACACGTCATGGCCGAAGGGCAACCAGGAGGGCGCACTCGACCGGGACGCCCCGATCGCCCTGTCCGAGTTCGCTCCGGGCGCTGAGCTCGTCAAGGACAAGCGGATCCACACGGCTGTGGGCGTCGTGGACCTCCGCCAGCGGACGAACGGCAGCTGGTACGAGGGGGACGCGCCGCTGTCGCAGCGTAGGCAGGCCGGCGTCTGCCGGTCGTGCCTGGCGTTCTCTGACACGCCCGGCTTGGCGTGCGCTGTGTGTGGAGCGACTGCTCCTGAGTACGAGGTCATCGAAACCGCGGAGCCAGCTGGTTACCGGACGTCCTTCAAGCCGCGCGACTACGAGCAGCTCGGCGAGCCCACTGCACGGGCGTCGCAGCCCCGCATGACCCTGGGTGATGTCGAGTACGTCGAGCGCGGCGAGAACGCGGTCGTGCGCTCGGCGAACACAGAGATCGTGTCGGTCAACGACAACCGTGGCCGGCTGTTCACCTTCGTCAGAGCGAGCCGTCCGTACGAGGGCAAGCAGAACGAGCAGGCGGGGCTGCTAGCCACCGACCTCCTGGAGCGAGACAGGCGTCAGCAGGTCGGTCTGAACTATGTCGAGGCGAGCGGGGAGCCGCTGTCACCCGTCGCGCTCGCCGCCCGTCGACGCACCGACGTCCTGAGCCTGGGAGTGGCGTCGATGCCGACCGGCCTTGCGATCGACCCACGCGAGCCAGCGGGCCGTGGGGCGTGGGGCTCGCTGGGATTCCTCATCCGGGATGCGGCAGCGAAGTGGCTCGACATCGGCTCCGACGAGATGGAGGTGGGCGTCCACCCGGTGACCAACGGCTCTGGGGTTCGTGGTGAGGTCTTCATCGCTGACACGCTCGAGAACGGCGCTGGGTATGCCGTCCGGTTGGCCGAGCGCTTCGAGGAGCTGCTCGATGTCGCCGACGAGCACGCGGGGCGACTGGCGCGGCACGGCGCCCCCGCTTGCGACTCCAGCTGCTACCAGTGCCTCCGCGACTACAGCAACCGCAGCTGGCACGCTCTCTTGGACTGGCGGCTTGGAGTCGACCTGCTCGACCTGCTCCGGGGAAGGAGCATCGACCTCGGACGTCACGCCGAGCGCGACTTACGTGCGGCATCGGCCGTCGCGGGCGACTTCGGGCTGCAGGTGGAGGGCATCGAGCTGCCGACGGTCATCGGCCGGCGAGGAGTGCTCGCAGTAACCCATCCTTTTGAGTCCACCACGCCGGTGGACGCGGCAGAGCGGGTCCGGGCAGTCCGCGACCGGTACCCGGACGCGCGGTTCGCGTCTTCGTTCGAGATGCTCCGGCGGCCGGGAGCACTCCTGGCCGGGCTGATGGGCTGAGGAGGAGTGACTGGTGGCTGACGACGAGTACATCGAGGTTCCGGCTGTCGTCCGGATGCCCAAGGGTGAGCGCCTCGCCGACTCCAGGAAGACCGAAGGATGGAGCCGTGGCTTCACCCCGAAGTCCTCGGACAAGGGGCCTGAGCACGTAGAGATCCGCCTTACGGGGAAGGGTGACGCGTCGGCGGACGGGCCGGAGCCGGAGGTCGTGTACATCCACGAGTATGTCGAGCCGCAGAAGACGCGCGAAGAGGAGGAGGCCGAGGAGCTGCTGCGGCTGCTCGTTGTCATCGCAGTAGTCAAGGCCGCCGAGTGGGCTCAGCCGCACGTGCGGCGTCTCCTCACCGAGCACGTCCTCCCGTTCCTGGTCGAGAAGCGCAAGCAGTGGCGAGAGCGGGTGGCGAGACGCAGGGCGGCCAAGGGGAGATCGAGTGGAACAGGGCCTGGTGCGGTTCGACCTGCCGAAGGCACCCGCGCGGCCCTGAGCGTCTACGAGGCCGACATGACCAGCGACGAGGCTCGTCGGCACCTGGTGGAGCTGCTGATCGCCGAGCACTTCGTCAACGAGAAGCGGCGGCTCCTCGCGAACGCAAGGATCGCCGAAGATGTCCCCTCGGAAGTCGCCGGTGCGGTCCAGGCTCTGACACCGAAGCAGGTCGCAAAGGCGCTCGAGTCGATCTTGGCCTCGAAAGCAACCGTGCTCGATGACATCAGGTGGGTGCTCGCGGCTGGGGGCGAGGGGTATCCGCGGCAGCTAGAGGGCAGCCGCCTGCACGAGGTGCTGCGCCTCACGCAGAACGAGTAGGAGCGCCACCGAAGGCGGTCGGCGACGCGCCGTCCAAGCCGCCCTGTGGCAGGTCGGCCACCACGCATGAGAGTCAGGTCGGCCGCCGCGACGCTGCCCGGAGTGCTGGCGAGCACCCTGAGTCTTGCCGGGGGTGCGAACCGGTGGCCCTTGCACGGCGCGTCGTGCTTGCGCGTTAGGCTCGTCCGCGGCAAGCTGCAACACATGTTCGATCACATGACGACTGAGGTGGCACGATGAGTGAGGCCGGGGGCTTCCGCTACGCCGACCTGTTCGCAGGTATCGGCGGCTTCGCCGCGGTGCTCGAGGCACTCGGTGGCGAGCACGTGTACTCGGTCGAGATCGACGAGCACGCCTCCAGGGTGTACGCCCTCAACTGGGGCCGCAGCCCCTACGGCGACATCACCAAGGACGCCACCGATGACGTCATGAACGTCGGTCAGCACGACGTCCTCGCCGCCGGCTTCCCTTGCCAGCCCTTCTCCAAGAGCGGTGCTCAGAAGGGTATGGACGAGATCCGGGGGACACTCTTCTTCAACATCATGGAGGTGGTGCAGGCCCACCACCCCACCCTCGTGGTGCTGGAGAATGTCCGCAATCTCGCGGGCCCACGGCACGTCCACGAGTGGGAGGTGATCATCGAACGCCTGCGCGCGGAGGGTTACCAGGTCTCAGAGACGTCGGCGATCTTCTCCCCTCACCAGATCGACCCGGCGTTCGGAGGGGCCCCGCAGGTCCGGGAGCGGGTCTTCATCACCGCGACGCTTGTACCCGAGGGGCACGTGGCCGATCCTCATGTGCCGCCCGTTTCGCTGCCCCCCCACGTCCGCATGAGCCGCGAGTGGGACCTCGCCGATGACCTCCCGCTTGACCCGAGACGCCAGGTGCCCGGTACGGACCTCGGCGACGACGAGATCGTGTGGGTCGACCACTGGGAACAGTGGGTGCAGTTCATGTACGCGCTACGGGCGTCGGACGCTGACGCCGCCGGTGAGCCGGCACGCCGCCTACCCGGCTTCCCGATATGGGCCAACGTGTGGGTGGCCGAGAGGCTGCGGAACGAGTTGATGTACCCGGGAGGGGTGCGTGTCCCGGCGTGGAAGGCCAACTTCTACACGAAGAACTGGGACCTGTACGACCGGCTTCGTCGCGTCGACGGCCCATGGCTCCGCAAGTGGCTGGCGACGACGCGGACATTCCCGGAGAGCCGACAGAAGCTCGAGTGGCAGGCGCAGGACGAGACTTCTCTCTGGAAGTGCGTCCTGTCACTGCGGCCGTCCGGCATCAGGGCGAAGCGCATGACGCACCTGCCTGCGCTCGTCGCGATCACGCAGACACCGATCCTTGGTCGGCGTGACGAAGAACATCGCTCTCCTCGAGAGGCCGCTCGTCGCCTGTCTCCTCGGGAGGCCGCTCGACTCCAAGGACTCCCCGACGAGTTCGCCTTCGGGCAGCAGCGGGACGCGCTGACGTACAAGCAGCTCGGCAACGGAGTCAACGTTGGCGTGGTGTGGAACGTGCTCAAGGCCCACGTCGAGCGCGACAGGGACCTCTTGCTGGCCTCCGAGCGCGGCCACGCGATCTACGACTCGATCGCGTCGGCACCGGACTCGCCCCAGGAGCCGGTGCGAGAGGCGCTGTCCCGTAGACGAGTTGCTGTAGATGCCGACGAGCTGGTGCCGGCTGGCACGTCCTGACGTGTGCACACCCAGGGGGTGAGCGCCTGTGTCGAGAGAGCGGAGCGAGAGGGCCGGCGCCGAACCGTCCCGCCGGCGACCCGCACCCGGTGTGTCCGCGCGGTACTCCCGACTCGCCCGGACGGGAACAGCACCGGAGATGCTGCTCAGGCGTGAGCTGCACCGACGAGGCAAACGGTTCCGCGTCGACACGCGCATCGAGGGTCTACCGCGTCGCAAAGTCGACATCGCATTCATCCGGTGGCGCGTGTGCGTGCTGGTGGACGGCTGCTTCTGGCACTCATGCCCTGACCACGGGACCGTGCCGCGGACCAACCGGGAATGGTGGGTGTGGAAGCTCGAGCGCACCCGTCAGCGGGACGCTGACACGGACGCAGCGCTGAGCGCTCTGGGCTGGACGGTGGTCCGTGTGTGGGAGCACGTGCCGCCCGTTGTCGCCGCTGATCTCGTGGAGGCCGCGTTGAGGCGCGCTGTCGCCGACCGCGACGACTGAGGCCGCCAACGGCGGGCGCACCTTCCGATGGAGCACGGTGCGGCCCCCGGGCTACAGAGGGACCGAGCGTGTCGACCGCGCGGTCGATGGCGGCGCTGGTAGCAATGGCGCCATGGGATCCGAGATCGTCGATCAGATCGCGCTGGATGGTTCGCTCGTTCATGACAGGGACGTGACCCTGTCGCCACGCCGGAAGCGCGAACTCGTGTTCGACGCCCTTCCGGGAGCCTGGAGCGAAGAACTTGGTGGACGCTCGGTCGTTCGCTTCCACGACCAAGTCATCTTGACCAAGCAGGTCACGCACCTCGGTCGACCGTGGGAGGCATTCAAGAAGCGGATCCAGATCCCACGATACTGGGTCGATGTCGAGGAGCGCGGACGCGCTCACGGCCTCACCGTGCGGTTTATAGGCGTCTACCACCATCACGACACGACGATCTTCGTCGACTTCGACCCGGCGACGTACGTCAAGCGCAAGGCGAACAACTCAGCGGCGCACGTCTCGACAAACGACCTCTTCCAAGCGCAGACGCTCGGGCAGTTCTCACGAGAAGACAAGAACGGCAACCGACTCACCAGCGTGCGTGCCGACCAGTTCGCAACCTACCTACTCGAAGGCTACGAGGAGAAGAACCCGCACATCGAGGTGCTTGACCGCTTCAGCGAGGTGTTCCTTGACGGGGCCCGCGTCGACGGCCTGACCGCGGTGCAGGAGATGCACGCCAGCCGCTGGCCCGATCGTTTCCAGAACGAGTGGGCGGGCTTTTACGTCGAGTACCGCTTGAGTCGTTACCTGGCCGAGCACGACCTTACTGGCCTGGTCAGGGTACAGAAGGAGAAACGCAGAGGGGAGTTCGACTACGACCTGCGGTTCCTCAGGGACGGCGTACTGGAGCACTACGGTGATCTCAAGGCTTCGAGCGTCGCGGTCAAGGACTCGCCGGGAAACGATGCAGCGAGCTTCTTCCGCTGCCTTGCCGAAACCGGGAGGTTCTGGTACGTCATCTACGAGCACGAGACCTGGCACGGGCGCGACAGCGGTAACACTTCAACGATTGCCTGGAATGACTGGCGCATGTCAGTCGGACACGTCGGGAGAAGCAAGGTCTACGACCCTCTGTCCTACGCTGGGCGCTTCAAGGAGGCGGTGCGGTTTGTCAGCGTCAAGGTCCTCGAGGTCAACCAGGCGAACGTCAGCAGCGTCCTCGGGGATTTTCAAGAGGGATTCAGGCAGCCTGACGGATCAACCCGGAAGGGGAAGGTTATGATTAAGAAGAAGGACATCGACAACTTCCTGATCTACACGAAGTCGATCGAGTTGCTGCCCGAGTCGTAGTCCCAACAATGCACCTAACCGGTGAGTGAGACTGCAGCCAGGGCGACGGCCCTGGGTTCTCCCCTGACGGGGAGCGCCCAAAAAACACCAGCCAGCCCGGTCACGGCCAGGGATGGGTGCCGGTCAGTGCGTGGGTCTTCAACTTGGCAGCCTGGTCGATCAACTCGACGACTCGTTTCACACGCGCAAGGTGCTCCTGAGCCAGGCCCTTCTTGAAGTTTGTGGGCGTGCCGCCTGTATGCGCCACCTCGCCACGCAGTCGGACGAGCGATTCGATCCCTGACTTGTCCGCCTCTTCAAGCGCGCCCCACACATCCACGCCGACTCGTTCAAACAGCGCGATGGTGTTCTTGGCGTTCGCGGTGTTCATACCAAACGGGGGTTTGTCGCCCTCGGTCCCCTTGGCGTACTCGGTGACGCACCGGGTCCAGAGTCCTTTCCAGCCGGGGTGGACGGAGTACTCCCACTGAGAGGGTTGCATCGCCTCGATCGCTTTGCGTGCGGTCGCCGGCACGTTTTCAGGTCTGGTGTCCTTGGCAAGGTGTCGGGTGACTTCGACCGCTAGGTCCTCGACGTACCCTTCCCAGGCGGCGTACGTGAGCACGACCGCTGCGACGAACATGCTTGTCTCTTGCGCGGTCGGTTTGCCCCTGCCTTGCTTCGTACCTTGCATGAGACGTTCGGGGTGTCCGATCGCTGTCTGGAAGGCCGCGAACGCACTACTGCTCATGGGGTTGCCCTCCCAAGCGTTTGCCTCGACTCAGTCGACAGCGTCCGTGATGAGGCCGTATGGCGCGACCTCGGGATTGCGGGTGTAGTGCGCTACCACGTGATTCTCGACGAGATTGGGCGGAGAGTTGTCGATCACAACCAACTGCGCGCCCAGGCCATCCCTTCCCAGCCACCCCAGGACATGGCGGTAGAAGTTCTCGACGAGACGAGTGTCAGCGAAGTCTGGGTCAGTCTCCGTGACTCCGTGACCAAGGTTCTTCTGCGGACTGTCGATGACGAGCAATCCGGGCGCAGCCGCCCCGCGCTCGAAGGCAAGTTCCCAGATGGCAAGATGGTAAGCCAGACTGATAAGGACGAGGCCGCCGCTGCTGGCGCTAGAGTAAGGCATGGCACGGACGACCGGAATCAGGTCGCTGCCAATGCTAGCGTCCCGCAACTTCGGATATTCGAAGTCTTCCAGTATGGACGCGAAGCGATCCGACAACGCCCGAATGACGGCCTCCCGGTCAGGCCGGTTCTTGGCTGCGGACCTTTGCTTTCGCAGACGATCCAGCGCTGTCTCGAGTCTCTCACGCCGCTCTGTGGCGTCCGCTACTCGCTGCCAAACGCGCAGTCCGCTGTCAGCAAACTGCATCCGAAGACGTGCTTCTGCCCGGAGGGAAGTCAGCCCATCACGCTCAGCGAGCCAAGGAGCTGGGGTCTCAACGACCCGGTCGACCTCCGATGCCAGGCGCTCTACTTCGGCCTCAGCGGTGCGAAGTTCCTGACGCAGGCGGGCTCGGTCGTCGTCCAGCCGGCTCCAGTAGTCGTTCAGATCGTTGAGGCGTCGACTCGCCGCACGGAGCTCTGACTCGATCAGGTCTCTCCCGGGTGACGACGGGGTGAGGTGGGCCTCTTCGCTCTCGGCGGGGGGAACGGTGCTGCGGCACAGCGAGCAGACGCCGTCGGCGACCGCGGGGGGTTCGGTCAGCGCCGAAAAGCAAGCCGGGCACGTTGTCACGTCCAGTGGGTTGAAGAGCCGCTCGGCTTCGCGCAGGAAGGTGAGCTTTTTCTTGTCGTCTGCGTACTGTGCCCGGAGCGCAGTTAGGCGGCTGAGCAGACTGTCCCGGTCCCGAAGCCGCACCGCCGCCCTGGAGGCCGCCCGTTGTGCTCGACCAAGCGCGATGCGCACTTCAGAAATCGCTCCCGAGGTGGTGAGTTGCATCGAATCGAGGGATTCGATCGCCGTGCCCACGGCCACGACGGTAGCCGCGGCCTCCTCCAAAGTCCGCTCCAACTCCAGGATGCCCATCGGGTAGTCCTCGCGTGCCACCTGTTCCAGGGCGGCCTCCGCGCGCCTCGCGGCGGTCACCGCCTCAGAAGCCTCCCTAATGTTTGCTTGAAGTTCGGCCGCTTGTGGGTCGTGGACGCCGAACATGACATCGACGAGTTGCCGGAACTTCTGCCGAACCATCGGGGCCGAGCGTTCGAACGCTAAGTCCATATTGTCTAGGCGTTGATTGGGAAGAAACATCACACGGAAGACATCGCGGATGCTCAGGAGCTGGAACCTGGACTCCTCCTTTGTGGGCGCTTCGGGCAGTCGCACGCCATCCAGATCGAAAGCCCCGAGGACGAGTTGGGAGAGCCCTTCAGGATCACTCGGCGGATCGGTGCTGACGCGCTGCTCACGTGCGTGGGAGAGCTCGTTCAGCGGCCCGCGCCAGACCGAGGCGAATGGTGACGGGCTGCCTACTGCGGACCGCTCGATGGTGTTGATTTCGCCGCGGAGTTCGAGTTCGAGCATCGCGGACCTGACAGCTCCCACGATCTCGGGATGCTGGGGGTGCTCCTTGCCCCCCAAGAGATATTGGACGAACTCCGCGGTGCTGGTCTTTCCGGTGTGGCTCGGACCGGCGATCACTGAGAGCGGGCGGACATCACCGTGGTCATCAACGAACCTCACCCCGTAGGGGCCCTTGCCGGCGACACCAACCAGTCGCAGTTCCCGTAGCCGGAGGCCGGTTGGCCCCGTCTTGGCGTCGGTCATCGAGCGGCCTCCCCCTGAATCGTTCCTGACTCCCTGGTTACGTCGTCGAAGAGGTCGACCTGGAGCCACGACGTGCCAAGCCAGTTCTGCACGTTGGCACGTAGCCGGGCGTCCGAGAGTTGAGCGAGACGCCGCACGACCACCCGAGCGGACGTGCGGTAGGCGTCGGCATACACCGTTGACATGTCGTTGCCGAGAGCACATCCCTTCTCAGTGAGAGCGATTGTGCCGCCGTGTAGGGAGACCAACCCATAGGCCACCAGGAGTGCGAGGTCGTGCTGCAAGCGGCGCCGTCGCGACACCCACCTCTGGCCAGTCGATGCGTAGGACAACTGATCCTCGGTGAATCCCGCGAGCTTCAACTCGAGGCGGTCATTGTAGTCACGGGTGGTCCCGTCGGCAGGAATCACGACGAAAGGGTTGGCAGCGAAGAAGTCGTAGTACCCGAGTCGGTCCAGGTTCGGCACTGGCTTCATGACATCGGTGGCTGCCGACAGGAGCAAGATCAGTTGCGAAAGGCGGAAGAGGTCATGCGCCTCCGCGTCCCATGGGGTGACGTCAAGACCTACTCTGGGATCTCCTGGTAAAGAACTGTCTGACAGCGGGCTCATGCGTCGATCTCCAAACCCGTGCTGGAGACCGCAGTCCTATACGTACCAGCGATTTCCCTCCAGTGAGAGACCCACCCCGCGTGCGCGTTCTCAACCAGCCGGTGCGCGATTCCTCGCCGGTGTGCCGGTCGGAGCAGGAGCGGCTCAGGATCAGCCACCCCCTCGGCGTCGGCCAGGACCTCGTCGATAAGCCCTGCGATGCGTCCGGCGGGGTCAGCGTCTGGGATCCGACGATTGAAGCGCTGCTCCCAGCGGTACTGGATTTCGAGATGGAGCTCGTTGATCGCCGCCCTCGCGCTTTCGTCACCGCGCGCAGTCAGGTCCCGGAACAGGGCGTCCGCAGCGAAGAAGAGGCCGCGGGCAGCGTCGGTCTCAACTGTGCCCGCTTCCTCGAGTTGCCGGACGAATAGCGCGTCGTCGAACGCTGATAGGTCATCGGTAGTGCTCACCGGCTCGGCGCTCCGTGGCAGAGTGGCGAGAGACGCGAAGTACGATGCGCGGATGCTGTCGGCGTCCGCCCGCATGAGCTGCCGGCGGAGTTCGGACCCCCCTAGGAGGTAGATCGGGACCTTAGCTTTCCGGCTGGCTCTGCCCGACCAGCCGTCGAACCACTGACGTTCTTCGGGCGACATGTCACACGGAATCGCTAGGTACCAAGCATCGAGGCGTAGCCCGTGTGTAGCCGCTTCCTTGCAGACTTGCTGGAAGGAGTCCCGGATCTGTTGCCGCTGACTGGGTCCGATGCCGTCGAGGAAGAACTTCGACTGCCAGACCGTCAAGGTCTCGTCGAACCGCCCCGCGTAGGTATCGATCCCCCAGTCGTAGCCGCCGGGTCCGGCCACCGTGTCCGCGGTCGGGTGCTTGAGCGACACGAGGTCGGTGACGAGTGCCTGGAACTGCTGCCGCGCGCCGCCCTCGGTGAGCGCCATCGTCTGGAACAGTTGGAATAGCAGCCTCGGCTCAGGGAGCACGGCGCACTCCAGCGTCGCGGGGTCCGCTTCCATCTCGGCACGTACATGTCCCGCGCGGGGTCGGCGCGATCGGGGACATGGACCTACCATGCCAAAGCCTCATGTCGGATGTGCTCGGTTGCGGTCAGACGCGCAGGGAACTCTCTGACTGGGCCCAAGTGGGGCGGGTCTGCTGCACCGATAGGTGACACCTGATCTGGCTCGCCTCGCGGCGGCCGGGGGCGTCGGAGCCACGACGGTCGGCATGCCCGTACGGTGTCTACCCCCAGCGGGCCGAGGACTAGCGACGCGGCAGCTTGCTGACGGCGCGCTGCCACCGCTGTCGAATCCAATCACCCACAGCCTCACGGCCCGCCGGCTCGGTTGTGGGCCCACGCGATGGCTGCACTCGGGCGACGAGGCGCTCGTGCTGCTCTCTCCGCGCCGCGTGCTCAGCTGCTCGTTCCGCCCAGGGGTCACGGCCCGCAAGGACGGCTGCAACGTCTGGGATCTCCCTACTGATCTCGGTGACAGCTGTCGACACAGCCTTGAGGTGCTCGACACCCTTCGCCAACTGTCGTTCGGGCGAGCGCGAACCTGTCGACTCGGTTCCGGTGCGCACGAGGTCAACGTCCAGCGGAAACACGTCGGTGTACTGACCCTGCTGGTCGTCGCGGTAGTTGACCAAGACGGTGACTTGGTCGGGCACGCCCTCCGCGTTTGATGACTCGCCAGCGCCGACGTAGTAGACGTTCGAGAGTTCCCGTCCTGGGGGCAGGACTGTGATCGGCTTGCTGTACCGGCGCACGATGAACGGGACGATCGATCGCTCCCCATCGGGAGCCCTCTCCGCAGTGGGCAACGGTGGATCGAAGGTCACCATGAGATTGCGCGCCGTCGACTGCCCGTAGTTCCTCACCACCAGAGCGATCGACGTCGTGTACGGCGTCGGAATGAAGTCTGCGACGACGACCGGCCGGGACCGTGCCGTGCTATCGCGTGCCTGCTGACGGAAGGAGCGGATCGCCACGACAGCGGTGAGGACTGCAGCGAGTCCCAGCACGCCATTGATGGCAACGAGCGCACGATCGACGTTCCACCACTCGGCGAACGACCCCAACCAGTCCATGCCGCATGGTCCACCACGGCAGCGGTGTCGGGCTACTAGGGTGCGGGAATGTCGTGGCTCCAGCGAGTGCTCGGTCGCCGAAGCGACCCGGCCGTCAAACCCCGCTCGCGGACGCCCCCGCCGTCTCCGGGTCAGCCCGTTGAGCCCACCCCATGGGACATCGAAGCGCTCCGAGGTCGCGACGCCCACACACTGACCGACACCGAGTTCGAAGCCGTCAAGGCGGACCGCGCCGACGGTATCAAGCGCCGGCCGCACATTACCCCGATCCGTCGGGACGAGTACCTCAGCCCGGCAGCCGAAGCCCATCACGTGACCACCGATGCCGACGGCCTGCCCAACCTCAAGCTCTCCCGGCATCGCAAGCAGCTCGTCCTCACCGTGGATCAAGGGATGATCAACTTCCGTTCCCGGACGCTGCACCGGCTCGACATCTTCACGTTCCGCCTACGAGGGGTCAGCCACTACGAGGGCGCAGTCACCAAGACCTCCCTCCAGCCCGGCACGACGCTGCGGCTCGTCCGAGAACCCGAGAACCAGTTCGACCCCAACGCCGTCGCGATCTACCCGGCTCGTGGACGTGAGTGCCTCGGGTACGTGAACCGTCAGAACGCTGCCCGGCTCGCGCGCCGCCTTGACGCTGGTGAGGAGTTCACCGCCATCACAATGAGCGGGAGCCCTGCTGGGCACAACGGTGACCCGGTGACGGTCCTCATCGCCCCCCCACGAGTGCTCGAACGCCTCCGGCGATGACGCCCTTCGTCCCCCGTGATCATTCTCGAGTATGGGCGTGCTCTCGCGGGAGCACCGAGCAGGGCTAACGGCGATCAGCGGTGGGCAACGGCGTGCCGGCGCGGCGCGGGCAGCGATCCGGTGCCGTCGACAGGTGTGCCCGCCATGACCCAGGCAGGGCGGCGAGCTCCTGCCCCGAGCGTGTCTGCGTCTGACGACCAGGGCTGCGTTGGGCGCTAGGTCATCCCTGTACCACATGAGGTGTTGCACAGCACGCAGGTGAGGAACCCGGACGGTTCTCTGGGGTGTCGGTCGTGACAAGGAGGGAAGCGCCGGGCCTAGCGCCCGTCGCATCGGGGGATCGTTGGCCGCGGCGCTCGGGAAGGGCGCGCCCTGTAGTTGCACAGACGACGCTCCACCGCTGCTGCGCCAGACAGGCGGCCAGGGCGCTGACGCAGGCAGGTCGCCGCTGACGGTGTTCGGGCGCGGGACCGCTGCTCCAGCCATGAGGGTGCGGAGGGCCGCAGTTCGAGGGCAGGGACCCCCTCGGCTCCAGACTTGCACCGACCGCAGACGCCTTCGGGTACGCCGCTGGCATCATGAGCATCGCCGCAGATGGGAAGGAACCCCGTGGACGCCAAGACCTACCCGTTGCAGGAGATCCTCAAGCCTGAGCGCCGATACATCATCCCGACGTTCCAGCGCGACTACGAGTGGACGCTCGATGGTCAGTGGAAGCTCCTGTTCGAGGACCTGGAGAGCACGGCTGACAGGCTGGTCGATGCGCGCGCGAGTCAGAGTGAGAGTTCGGCCATCCTGAAGAACAAGGAGCAGAACGTCACACCCCACTTTCTAGGGGCGATCGTGTGCGCAAGCCTCCCGTTCGCCACGGGCGGTGTCGCGTTGCGCTCGGTGATCGACGGTCAACAGAGGCTCACCACGATCCAGCTCCTTGTGCGGGGGCTGCTCGACGTCCTGCAAGAGACCGGGTCGGATAGGCGCAAGTCCGTCCGTCGCATGCTCTTCAACCCCGACGACGTCGTGGACTCGCCCGAGGAGGTGCACAAGCTCTGGCCGCGGCGACGGGACCGGGAGGTGTGGCCGACCGCGATGGGGGATGCGGTCCCGGCCTACGCCGGAAGCAAGGACCACCTGTACCTGCAAGCACGCCGCTACTTCGCCGAGGCCGTGCGCGAGAGCGTGCGCAACGACGCAGGCGAGCCCGCCCCCGAGCGGCTCCAGGCCCTTGCCGACGCGTTGTCGAGCCTGTTCAAGCTCGTTGTCATCGACCTCGAGGACAACGACGACGCGCAGGTGATCTTCGAGGTGCTCAACGGACGGCAGACGCCCCTCGCTGCGATCGACCTCGTGAAGAACCTGCTCTTCCTTCGCGGTGAGCTTGCCGACGACGACGTCGACCGGCTCTACGACACCTACTGGGCGGGCTTCGACGACGACTGGTGGAAGGCCGTCGTTGGCCGGGGCCACGCGGCCCGCGGGCGCCGCGACGTCCTGCTATCGGTCTGGCTCACCGGTGTCTCAGGTCAGGAGGCGAACGTGAGCCACCTGTACCGCGAGGCGCGGGAGTACCTCAACGGACCGGGCGCACCTGACACGGAGCACGTCCTGCGCGAGCTGAGCGACTACGCCAAGGCGTACCGCGCCATCTACGGCGCAGAAGCCGTCGATCCGCGCCTGCGTGCGTCGTACGACAGGCTGAACGAGTTCGAGATCACGACGGCAGTGCCCCTGCTCGCCTGGCTGCGCATCGCATCGCCTGATGTGATCAGCCTCGACGACGAGGTTCGCGCCGTCCGCGCAGTGGAGTCGTGGGCGATGCGCCGCTCGTACGTGGGTTGGCAGACCCGTGGATACGGCACACACCTGGCTCGCGTCCTGCGCGCGGCGAAGAACGCGTCCGACGCAGGCAAGAACGTCGGGGATGCCGTGGTCGATGCGCTTCAGAACGGCGCGCTCGCCTGGCCCTCGGACGCCGAGGTTCGCGAGGCGTTTCGAACACGGCCGTTCTACAACGCCGTCGCGCAGTACCGCATCCGCGCACTGTTCCGTGCAATCGACGACCAGCTACGCAGCGAGGACCCGCACGAACCGCCCGCGGCGATCGGGTTCGATGGCCTGCAGATCGAACACGTGATGCCACGTAGTTGGATGACGCACTGGCCGCTGATCGGCGTCGACGGCACGCCGGTCGATCCTGATGCCGGAGACGCCGCGTCCGTGCAACGGGTCTTGGAACGTCGCCAGGCTCTCGATCGACTGGGCAACCTGACGCTCGTCACGCAGGCGTTCAACCTCGACGTGTCGAACTTGGGGTGGCCCGCGAAGCGGCCGGAGTTCGCGAAGCAGGGCGCCCTCGTGATCAACAAGGGCGTCGCCGCCGTCGAAGACTGGACGGAGTCCGAGATCGACGCACGAGGCGCGCTCCTCGCAGCCGTGGCAACCCGCGTCTGGCCAGGCCCGATTGCTCTCGGTGGGACGGTACGAGTGAGCTCCGCGCCGGCGCCGGGCCGGCCCGCGGCGGTCCGGGCGGAGCCTGGCGGTACGGGGTCTGACGGGCCCGTGCCAGGACAGCCTGTCGGCTCCGTCGCACCCTTGGTCACAGCGCTCGAGACCCTCGGCATGCGTGTGGTCGACGCCGACGCTCCGTGGCCCGGCTGGGGGGTCGTCGTGAAGTGCATCGGCGGCAGCGCCTATCTCAATCGGACCAACGTCGACGTGCGGGGCGACCAACCCGGCCAGGTTGCAGCGTGGGCAGCGGCGGGGCATGGGGAGGAACGAGGCAACTACCTTCGGATCGCGCTCCGATGACCAGGGCCGCAGCCGCTGGGCGTCCACCGCCCTCTTGATCGGTGCCCACGCCGGGGCGGCTGTGCCCAGTTGCAGTCCTAACCTGTGCCCTCCTTGACCTGCGGAGATGCAACGCTGCTGGTCACGAAGTTGTCCAAAGAAGCCACAGCCAGACCCTGGGAGATCTCCCAGGTTGACGAAGAGCCGGGGACTCTAGGGCCCCCGGCTCTTCGTCGTCCAGCGGACAGCAGCTACGCCGATGCCCGGCATCCCGGACCGTGCGGCGAGGCGGCGACGGCGCAGTGAGCCCGGACGGTCGGCGGTCCGATGAACAGCCGCGGGATGGGGGCATCGCCGCTGCGGGCGGTCTGCGGACCGGTGGCGCCATGGACACGGTCCCGGCTCTCTCCGCCGTTCCCGCGCACGGGTGACCGCGACGCTCGGTCGGACAGCGGCCGCTACGACGCCGGAGCCGACTGCCCCGCCCGTCGTGGGCATGTCGGCACGTCGCCGTGATGTGCGCGTGCCGAGGTGCCGCGCGTCCTCGTCGCTCTTGGTGACGACCGGCAGGCATCACGATCACCAACCTGGCCCCGCACCTCGAAGGCCGACGACATGAGCTCGTGGTTCGGTAGGGAGGCCCGCACGGTCGGTACTGGAACCGATACGGCGCTGGCCTACCGCCATTGGGCTGGGGGACGAGGCCACTCTCGCGGGCACTCCGCTAAGCGCGCCTACTCGACCGTCTGGAAGCTCAAACCACGGTCGGCGATGCGCTGCAACAGGACCGACAACGTCGCGTCTGACTTGCCTGTTCGGCAACCGCCGCCAAGGATCATGTCGCAGTTGGCGTCTGTGTGCCGGCTTCGTCGTCCCTCGTCGCTGGTGACGATGCACTCGCTGGCGATGGCCAGCGCCACCTTCCCACGGCCGCCTGCATGGATGAGCGGACTGCGTCGGCATCAGCAACGCCCTCGCGCACGTCACGCCAAGCCGCGAAGAGGTCCCGCGTGTCGATGAGGCAGCCGTGGGCCTCAGCGAGGACCGCCAGATCGTGTTCCTGGGGAACGGCGACCTCACGCGTGCCTGGCTCGGTGCCTCGCCAAGCGTTGACGATGTGCCACACGGCGTCTGGCGCGCGACCCTCTGTCGCGGCGAACCTAACGCTTGGACGGCCGGTGATGCGCGGGACGTCACGGACCCTTGCACCCGAGGTGTAGCCCTTCACCTCCACGAGGCAGGTCCAAGCTTGCCCTGGCACGCTCACACGCAAGTCCTCGAGCCGTCCCCCGGATTCAAGCGAGTGATGCGAATCCATCTGCTCGACCATGTAGCCGAGGTCGGTGAGAAGGCCGGCGACGGCGGTTTCGAGGTCTGGGCCGTCGGCCGTCAAGGCTCTCTGCGGGCCGCTCGCTGCCTCGGATGCGGCAAGTTCCAGTTCCACGCGGGCACGCGCTTCGCGGGAGGCAAGCTCGTCAAGTATGGCCCTTCGTTGATTGTCGATCGTCGCCAGTGCGGTGATGGCTCGACGGGTCTCCGGTGTCCCCCAGGTGTGCTTGCGCTGCCAATCGGGAGACCCTGGGAAGCGGTCCGGGTCCACGTCGTGAAGGAGCTCCAAGACGGATGCCAGCCACGCGACGTGGTCGGTTGTCTCCTCGGGCAACGCCCAGACCCAGGCACCTTCGCGACGCCTGAAGAAGGCTGCCCATGGTTCGCGCTCTGTGCCGGCGACGGCCAGATTGAACCGCCCCTTGCCCGGCGGCAGTCCGCTGAGGCCGACCCTCCCCGGACCAGGATCCCGAGCGATGACAGATCGCTGAACGAGCGAGCGGAGGGGCCCCTGCAAGTTGTCGGGGACAACGACCGAACGCGCGTGCAGCGCAAGGTTCCGGCGTGGCGCGTACCACGAGTGACCGAAGTACGTCTGACCGAAGTTCGCACCGCCGAACGCGAGAACGTGGACTCCCTCGGGTTGCTCCGGCTGCGGGTGGAATGACACAACGAGATCCCAGTCGCTGGCGTGGACCTTCAAGACGTCCTCGCCGAGCACCCCGTTGGTAGGCGCCAACGCGGTGAGGGAGGTCAGCAGGGTCTCGTCCGCCACTGACTCGAAGAGGACTCGAGGATGGGGCGCGTCGTCCATAGATCGAGACGATAGCCGCGGTGCGTGGCTAACGGTCCGAACTGAAGGCGATCGGGTCGTGGCGCGGTCGTACGATCCGGTTAGGGCCGTCAAGAGGCGCGGGTAGCTGGGCATGGCTGGCATCGATGATGCGGGTGTCACAGGTTGCGCAGCACCGGCATCTGGGGATCTCCCACGGATGTGCGTGTGAGTCCCCCTCGCGCACAGGACCCCGATCGGACCGCCGTGCGGCCGGGGTCCTGCTGCGTCCGGGCTCGTCGCGCGTCGCCGGAGCGGCTCAGGCGGTCGGGGACGGATCGCCCTCGAGCGAGCGCTCGTACCACGTGCTGGCGAGGCCGAGGGCGCCCGCGACGAGACCCGAGACGACGCCGATCGTCGTGTGCGGTGCGCGGACGCCACGCGCGCGGCGGCGCTCGCCCCAGCGGAAGATCGCCCGCTCCATCGCGACCGTCACGGCGACCGTGGCGACGACGCCCACCGCGGCGGCCGCACCCAGCGCGAGCGTGCGCGTGCGCGACCGGCGAGGGCCGGCGTCGAGGCCCGCGCTCGCCGCGTCGAGCACGGGGACCGTCGACGTCAGCGCCTCGATCCGCTCGCGCGCCGAGGTCTCGACGCCCTCGGCTGCGCCGCGCCCGGCTGTGTCTTCGGCCCTGCCCCGCCCTGCCGTGTCCTCGGCCCTGCCCCGCCCTGCCGTGTCTTCGGCCCTGCCGCGCGCTGCGCCGTACGCGCCGCCCGCCACGAGGAGGCCAGTCTTGAGCACGCCGCGCCATCGCCGGGAGCGGACGACGTCGGGCATCGCGTACCAGAGCGTGACGACGGCGGCCGAGACGACCCCCTCGACCACGGCTCCTCGAGCCGAGCTGCTCCCCACGGCGTCCTCCTCGTGCGTCCGGGTGACGGTCCTGCCTGCCGAACGGCTCGCCACCGCGCGGAGTTCCTCGGCTGAGCACGCCCCGGGAGCGCGCGCGCCAGCACGTGACCCCGGGGAGCACCCCAGGATGTGCGGCGCACGTGACCCCCGGTGCCGGCGGGACCGGTGAGACCCCCACGAGCCACAGCGGCCCCACAGGTACCGAGCGCCGCACATCCTGGGGCGCGCCGCCGGCCCCGTCCGGTGACGACGGCCGGTCGGGTGCGTCACGGACGCTGATGACTCGTGCGTCCGGGTGAACGTCCTCCCCGTTCGGGTGGATATGGCCGATCCGGCGCTCGCCGTCGGGCACTGTGGGCGCGGCCCCAGCCGATCATGCTCCCTCGTCCCACGGAGGACCCGTGCGCCTGCACGCACCCCGAACGATCCTCGTCGCCCTGCTGTCGGTCCTCGCGCTCGTCGCGGCACCGATGACGGCTGCGGCCCACCCCGCCTCCACGTCGTCGATGACGGGCGCGGGAGCCTGGGTCACCGTCGCGCCCACCGTGGCGTGGGGCGGGTCGAGCGGGACGCAGGTCGCGGGCGGTCAGGCGCGCGTCGTCACGCTCTCGCCGGGCCGGCAGGTCCCGGTCGACGCCGCAGCGCTGGTCGTGCAGGTGCAGGTCACGGGCGCGTCCGCCGCGGGCGAGCTCGCGCTGTGGGCAGCCGGGGCGCCGCAGCCGGCCGACGCGGCCGTCGCCTTCCCGGCGGGGGCGTCGTCCTCGACGGCGCTCGTGGTGACCGACGC
>NZ_JACVQL010000062.1 GCF_019733465.1 Actinotalea ferrariae
CGCGAGCGCCGCGCGACCGCGGCGGATCGCCGAGCGGTCCCAGCGCCGGCGGTCCTGGTCCTCCAGCAGCACCGGCGCGCCGTCGGGCGCCACGCGCGCGGGGAAGCGCGCCGCCGTCAGCTCCAGCAGAGCGAGCAGGCCGTGCACCTCGGGCTCGTCGGGCACGAGCCGCGCGAGCACGCGCGCCTGCCGCACCGCCTCGTGCGCGAGGTCGGGCCGCAGCCACGCGTCGCCCGACGTCGCCGTCGAGCCCTCGGTGAAGATCACGTAGACGACGCTCAGCACGGCGCCCAGCCGCTCGCGTCGCTCCTCGGGCGGCGGCACAGCGAACGCCACCTGCGCGGCCGCGAGGGTCTTCTTCGCGCGCGTGATGCGCGCCTGGACGGTCGCCGTCGGGACCAGGAACGCGCGCCCGATCTCGTCGCTCGTGAGGCCGCCGATCACGCGCAGCGTGAGCGCGACCTGCGACTCCCGCGACAGCGCGGGGTGGCACGCGGTGAACATGAGCGCCAGCACGTCGTCGTCGATGCGGTCGGGGTCCCACAGCACGTCGTCGTCCTCGTCGTCCGGCGGCGCGGTCAGCGCGCCCGACGTCGCCTGACCCTCGCCGAGGCCGCCGGCGAGCACCGCGTAACGCTCGTTGCGGCCGGCGCGGCGGCGGAACGCGTCGATCGCGCGGCGCCGTCCGACCGTGAGCAGCCACCCGGCCGGGCGGTCGGGGACGCCGTCGCGCGGCCAGGCGACGAGCGCCTCCGCGAGCGCCTCCTGCGCCAGGTCCTCGGCGAGCGCGAGGTCGCCCGTGTACCGCGCGAGGCCCCCGACGATGCGGGCGGACTCGATGCGCCAGACCGCCTCGACGGCATGACGCGCGTCCGAGCCGTGCGCCCGCCGCCCCGTCGACGCGGCGGCGCGCCGCCCCGCCGGAGGGGCGGGGCGGTCGGCCACGGCGTCGTCCGCGCTCAGAGCTGGCCGGTCGCGACCCGCCACTCGCGCTCCTTGCGGATCCACTCGTTGTCCTGCGGGAACTCGTCGATGCTCGCGACACGGCGGATCTCGGCCTTCATGCCGGGCCCGCCGAGCGGCGCGCGCTTGGCCCACTCGACCGCCTCCTCGATCGAGGCGACGTCGACGATCCAGAAGCCGCCGAACAGCTCCTTCGTCTCGCCGTAGGGGCCGTCGGTGACGACGGGCGGCTGCGACGAGTAGTCGACGACGACGCCCTTCGCCGCGTCGTCGAGCCCCTCGGCCGCGACCAGCACGCCGGCCCGGATCATCTCGTCGTTGTAGCGCCCCATCGCGTCCAGGACCTGCTCGAAGTCGACGTCGGCGAACGCCGCCTCGGCCTCGTCGGTCGAGCGCATGATCAGCATGTACTTCACGGTGATCTCCTCGGGTGTGCGGATCCCTCGTGGGACCCTCTCACCCTCAGGTCGAACGGCGGTACACCCGGATCGACATGCGGCGTCGACGAGTTGCTGCGCGGCGCGGCGCCCGGGTCAGTCGAGCACGGCCTTGACCACCGCCACCGACACGTCGAACCAGCGGTGGTCCTCCGCCGTGAGACCGCCGGGGCGTGCGGCCGCGTCCTCGATCGCCCACAGCGCGTTGCACATCATCCGGAACACGACCCAGTCGCGCGTCCGCTCGTGGTCGAGCTCGCCCGTCTCGGTGAGCACGTCCATCCGCCGACGGAGCCTGCCGCGGAGGTCCGACGCGACCGCCTCGTCCCAGCGGTTCCACAGCATCGGCGCGACCTCGTAGTGCGGGTCGCCCGAGAGCGGCTTGGGGTCGATGGCCAGCCACGGCTCGCGCTCGGCGGCGAGCACGTTGAGGTGGTGCAGGTCGGTGTGCACGAGCGTGCCGTCGGTCGCCGGGTCCGCCGTGAAGGCGCGGCCGAGCGACACGGCCTGCTGCACGAAGCGGTGCGGCACCGGCGCGTCCCGCGGGAGCGCGGCGAGGCGGTCGGTCCACTCGGCGACCTGCGAGGTGAGGGTCCGCAGCTGCGGCGTCGCCGGCACGTGCAGCCGGCGGTACAGCCGGCCGACGATTTCGCTGGCCGCGTCGTCGGGCACGGTCGTCAGGTCGGCGTGGTGCGCGCGCTCGAGGAGCAGCGCCAGGCGGCGCGGGTCCGCGCGCAGCAGCTCGACGGCCCCGCCGCCGTGCCACCGCTGGAGCGCGACGTGCTCGGTCTCCGCCTCCCAGTGCGGCCACGTCACCTTGAGGATCGCGGCGCGGTCGGTGCTCGTCCGCACAGGCACCGCGAGCGCGGTCTCGCCGTGTCGCAGGTCGCCGTCGGGCTTGAGGTCCCACTCGCCGAGCAGGTCGCGCACGAGGCGGGGCAGGGCGTCGAGCCAGTCGGCCCATGCGGGGCCGAGGGCGGCGCGGGCCGCGAACGCGGGCGGGACGACGAGACCGGTCACGCGGGCTGCCCCGTGCGAGGGGTCGCGAGCGCGCCCCCGGGGAGGCGGTGGGCGGGGCCGTTCTCACCCTGCTCCACCACGGCGAGGCCGTCGGCGACGAGCGAGGCGAGCGCACGCGTGCGCTGCTCGTCGTCCGCCCACGACGGCGCCAGGTCGGCGTCGGTCAGGGCGTGCGACGCGGCGCGCATCGCGGCCATGAGGCGCCCTCTGGCCTGCCGGTCGCTGCCGTGCCAGGCCTGGCGGCGGCGGTGCGCGG
>NZ_JACVQL010000063.1 GCF_019733465.1 Actinotalea ferrariae
CGCCGAGCCCGCACCCACGGTCGTCGCGGCGGAGCCTGCGGCACCCGTCGTGGCGCCGGTCCCGACCGTGCCGGCGGCGCCCGAACCCGCGGCACCCGAGCCCGCAGCACCGGAGCCCGCAGCACCGGAGCCCGCAGCACCGGAGCCCGCAGCACCCGAGCCGACGGCGCCCGTGCTCGCGGTCGCGGCGGCGCCGGCCGCACCCGCCGCACCGCCGAAGCCGACCCCCTTGAGGACGGCGACGGCGACAGCGCCGAGGACGAGCGGCGCGATGACGAGGCGCATGCCGTGGTTGACGTCGCCCAGCTCGAGGACGAGCGCGCGGCACGTGCCGCACTCCTCGAGGTGGGACTCGACCAGCGCGGTCTCGCGCTTGGCCAGCCCGCCGCGGACGTACGCGCCGAGCTTCTTGTTGATGATGACGCAGGCCTCGTCCTCGGGGGCCGCGAGGTGCTGCTGGAGGTACGCCTGGCGCAGGCCCTCGCGGGCGCGGTACGCGAGCGCGGCGACGCCGTTGGCCGTGAGCCCGAGGATCGGGGCGATCTCGGCCGGGTTGAGCTCCTCGACCTCCGTGTACCAGAGGACGGCCTGCCACCGCTCGGGCAGGGACTTGTAGGCCCGCGACACGACGCCGCGCTCGAAGCCCGCGAGCGCCGGCTCCTCGGTCGACTCGGCCTGCCCGACGGCGGCCTCGAAGGTCTCGACGTCGTCGGTCGCGACGGCGCGCCTGCTGCTCTCGACGCGCTCCATGGCGACGCGGCGCAGGACCGTGAAGAGGTAGGCGCGGAAGGCGACGTCGGGCCCGCCGCCGCCCTGGATCGCGGAGAACACGCGCGAGAAGGCGTCGGAGACGGCGTCCTCGGCGTCGGCCGAGCGGTTGGAGTACTGCCGCGCGACGGCGCGAGCCGCACCCGCGTGGCGCTCGTACAGGACGCCGAAGGCCGCGGCCTCGCCGCTGCGGACGGCGGTGATCAGCTCGGCGTCGCTGGACAGGTCCCAGGCGTTGCTGATCGTCACCTCGTCCCCTCCTGCTCAGCACCGCTCGGATGTGCGTCGTCGTGCTGCCCGTGGCGCTCGTCGCACCGCCGTGCCGCGCGGGGCCCTCTGCTGGACGCGGCCGACATCGCACAGGGTCTCACAGCACGTCAAACCGCCACTGGGCCTCACGGGTGACATCGACACGTCCGGACCCGGACTGAAGTCTCGCGCGCGACGCGCGTGCGAGCATGGGGTGAGACGCGCCTCACAGGGGGACGCGGAAACTCGTCCTGGAAGTCGCGTCATGCCTGCGGGCCACGGCACTCTCATCCATCGTGACCTCGACGGAGCAGATGCGCGACGCATGGGCCGCGACCCTGCGTGAGCAGTGGCGCGCCCGCACGGTGGAGTCGGTCTGGCTGCGGCCGGGCGACTGGTACCACCCGGCGGTCGACGCCTTCACCGAGGCCCTGGCCTCGGGTGCGTGCGCGGCGGCCGCCGCCGCCCGGCTGGGCGAGGTGCGTGGCGCCGCGGGCGTCGGCATCGCGGAGACGCTCGACGACGTCGGGCTCGTCTACCAGATCCTCGAGCGCGAGCCCGGCATGGACGTCATCCGCTCGCTGTGCGAGGGCTGGGCCGGCGCCGTCGAGGCGCTGCCGGTGCAGGTCTCGTGCATCGACCCCGAGTCGGGACTCCCGACCCTCGAGTACCTCGGCGTCCGCCTCGCCGAGACCTACGGCGCGGCCCGCAAGCACGGCCACGAGGCGTTCGTCACCCACTGCCTCGTCATGGTCGACGTCGCGACCGAGGACCTCGCGCCGTGGCGGCGCATGGCCCGGTCCGCAGCGATGGGCCGCGCGCTGTCCGCCGCCCTCCCGGCCGGCCACCCGATGGCGGCGCTCGGCGGCGGGGCCTTCACCGTGCTCGTCGCACGTGACTGGGACCTCGGCGAGACCGTGCGGCGCATGCGGGACCAGGTCAACGAGAACGCGGCGCAGCTGCAGATCGCCGACCTCCTGCGCCAGCCGCCGCGGATCTGGATCGAGCCGCTGCCCGAGACCCACGAGCAGGCCGTCGACCTGCTGCACCAGCTGCGTCGCTGACGCATCCCACGACCACCAGCATCCCCCCACGCGAGAGCGGGGTCGCGCACCGCGCGGCCCCGCTCTCGTCGTCCGGGTCAGCGCTCAGCCGCGGTGCTGCGGGCGCCAGACGACGAGCGCGCCCGAGCTGGTCACGCGTGCCGGACGGTGCCCGCGCGGGACGGCGACCACCTCGCCCTGCGGCCCGGCGGCGAACACGCGCCGGCCCGGATCGGCCATCGAGCGCAGCAGCTCGACCTGCTCGGTGAGGCGCTCGACCTGCTGCTCGAGCTCGAGGATCCGCTTGATGCCCGCGAGGTTGACGCCCTCGTCCTGCGAGAGCCGCTGCACCTCGCGCAGCGTGGCGATGTCGCGCAGCGAGTAGCGCCGGCCGCGACCCCGCGCGCGCCCCGGCGAGACGAGGCCGAGGCGGTCGTACTGGCGCAGGGTCTGCGGGTGCATGCCGGCGAGCTCCGCCGCGACCGAGATGACGAAGGCCGGTGCGTCGTACGCCTGCTGGGGGATCGTCGCCATCGCTCCTCCTGCCCTCGCTACTGGGCGGCCCGGGCGCGCAGCTCGGCGCGGACGTCGACGCCGTCCGTCGCCCGCGCGAACGCGTCCACAGCGGCCCTGGCGTCGTCCGAGAGCCGTTGCGGCACGACGACCTGCACCGTGACGAGCAGGTCGCCGGTCCCCTGGGACGTCGTGATGCCGCGGCCGCGCACGCGCAGCGTCCGGCCCGATGGCGTGCCGGCCGGCACCTTGACGCGCACGGGCGCGCCGCCGAGCGTGGGCACCTCGACCTCGGCGCCGAGCACCGCCTCGTCGAACGTGACGGGCACCGTGACGCGCAGGTCCTTGCCGTCGAGCGTGAAGACGGGATGGGGCTCGACGTGGACGGCGATGATGAGGTCGCCGGGCTGACCGCCCGGCTCGGCCGCGCGGCCCTTGCCGCGCAGCCGGATCTTCTGGCCGTCGCGGACGCCGGCCGGGATGCGCGCCGTGACGCGCCGGCCGTCGGCGGTGAGCGTGACCGTCGAGCCCTCGACCGCCTGCCGGAACGGCAGGGTCGTCTGCGCCTCGATGTCGATGCCGGCGGCGCGGCCGAAGCCGCCGCCACCGAACAGGCCGCCGAGCAGGTCGTCGAGGCCCGGGCCGCCCGCACCGCCGCCGGGCGTCGTCGAGTAGCGCACGCGCTGGCCGCCGGGCGCGCCACCGCCGAAGAGGCCGCCGAAGACGTCCTCGAACCCGGCCGAGCCTCCGGCCTGGCCGCCGCGGCCGGGCGCCGAGAACCGGGCACCGCCGCCGGCCATGGCACGGATCGCGTCGTACTGGCTGCGCTGCTCGGGGTCGGAGAGCACGGCGTAGGCCTCGCCCACGTCCTTGAACTTCGCCTCGGCGGACGCGTCGCCGGGGTTGTGGTCGGGGTGGAGGGTGCGAGCCAGCTTGCGGTACGCCTTCTTGATGGCGGCGTCGTCCGCGGTCTTCGGGACGCCGAGCGTCGCGTAGAAGTCCTTCTCGAACCAGTCCTGGCCGGTCATCGCACCCTCCTCCCCTGCTCCTCGATCATGCGTCGCGTGCCCGTCAGCCCTCGGGCTCGGCGACCGCGACCCGTGCCGCGCGGACGATGCGCTCGCCCACCCGGTGGCCCGGCTGGAGCACCTGGACCACGGTCGGCTCGGTCACGTCGTCCGAGTGCGCGTGCATGAGCGCCTCGTGCACGGTCGGGTCGAACGGCTCGCCCGCGGCGCCGAAGCGCTCCCAGCCGAACTTGGCCAGGGACGCCTCGAGCTTGTCGGCGATGGACGCGAACGGCCCCTCGGCGAGCTCGCCGTGCTGACGCGCGAGCTCGATCTCGTCGAGCACGCCCATCATCGCCTCGACCATCGCGACGACCGTCTGGTCGCGCGCGACGAGGCGGTCCCGGTCGACCCGGCGGCGGTAGTTGACGTACTCCGCCTGGAGCCGCTGGAGGTCCTCGAGCCGCTCGGCCGCGAGGGCCTCGGCGGGCGAGGCGCCCGCCTCGGCCGCATCGGCCTCGCCGCCCGGGCCGACGTCGGGTGCGCCGTCGGACGCGGCCGACGCCGCCTCGGGGGCGACCGGCTGCTCGCGGACCGCGCCCGTCTCCGGGTCGATCCGTCGCTTGTCGGTGAACCGCGGGCGGTCGGGCTCGTCGCCCGACCCGCCCTGCGGCGTCGTCGTCTGGTCCGTCACTTCTTCTCGTCCTCGTCCACGATCTCGGCGTCGACGACGTCCTCGTCCTGGGGCGCGGACGACGGGGCGTCGCCGGCCGGCGAGGCCGTCGGGTCGCCGTCGCTCGCGGCGTCGGACTGGTAGATCGCCTCGCCGATCTTCTGGCTCACGGCGGTCAGCGCGGCCTGCTTGGACTTGATCGCCTCGACGTCGTCACCGGCGAGCGCGGTGCGCAGCTCGGTGATGGCCTCGGTGACCTCCGTCTTGACGTCGTCGGGCACCTTGTCGCCGTTGTCGGCGAGCACCTTCTCGGTCGAGTACGCGAAGGACTCGGCCTGGTTGCGGACCTCGGCCTCCTCGCGACGCTTCTTGTCCTCGGCCGCGTGCTCCTCGGCCTCGCGCACCATGCGCTCGATGTCCTCCTTGGGGAGGGCCGAGCCGCCGGTGATCGTCATCTTCTGCTCCTTGCCCGTGCCGCGGTCCTTCGCGGACACGTGCACGATGCCGTTCGCGTCGATGTCGAACGTGACCTCGATCTGCGGCACGCCACGGGGGGCCGGGGCGATGCCGGTCAGCTCGAACGTGCCGAGCGGCTTGTTGTCCCGCGCGAACTCGCGCTCGCCCTGGAAGACTTGGATCAGCACGGACGGCTGGTTGTCGTCGGCCGTCGAGAAGATCTCGCTGCGCTTGGTCGGGATCGCGGTGTTGCGGTCGATGAGCTTGGTCATCACGCCGCCCTTGGTCTCGATGCCGAGGCTCAGCGGGGTGACGTCGATGAGCAGGACGTCCTTGCGCTCGCCCTTGATGACGCCGGCCTGGAGCGCGGCGCCGACGGCGACGACCTCGTCCGGGTTGACGCCCTTGTTCGGCTCCTTGCCACCGGTGAGCTCGCGCACGACGTCGGCCACGGCGGGCATGCGGGTCGAGCCGCCGACGAGGACGACGTGGTCGATGTCGCCGACCGTGATGCCGGCGTCGGCGATGACCTGCTTGAACGGCGCCTTGGTGCGCTCGATGAGGTCCGCCGTCATCTGCTGGAACTGCGCGCGCGTGAGCTTGGAGTCCAGGTGGATGGGGCCGTTCTCGCTCATCGAGAGGTACTGCATCGAGATGTTGGTGCTCGTCGCCGAGGAGAGCTCCTTCTTCGCCTGCTCGGCGGCCTCGCGCAGACGCTGCAGCGCGATCTTGTCCTTCGACAGGTCGACGCCCGAGGTGTTCTTGACCTCCTTGATGAGGTGCTCGACGATCCGGTTGTCCCAGTCGTCGCCGCCGAGGCGGTTGTCGCCGTGCGTGGCGCGCACCTGGATGGTCGAGAACTCGTCCTCGTCCTTGCCGACCTCGAGGAGGGACACGTCGAACGTGCCGCCGCCGAGGTCGAAGACGAGGATGAGCTCGTCCTCCTTGCCCTTCTCCAGGCCGTACGCGAGCGCGGCCGCCGTCGGCTCGTTGACGATGCGGAGCACGTTGAGGCCCGCGATCTGGCCGGCGTCCTTGGTGGCCTGGCGCTCGGCGTCGTTGAAGTACGCGGGGACCGTGATGACCGCGTCGGTCACGGGCTCGCCCAGGTACTCCTCGGCGTCGCGCTTGAGCTTGCCGAGCACACGCGCGGAGATCTCCTGCGCGTTGTACTTCTTCTCGTCGATGCCGACCGTCCAGTCGGTGCCCATGTGGCGCTTGACGGAGCTGATGGTCCGGTCGACGTTCGTGACCGCCTGACGCTTGGCGACCTCGCCGACGAGGACCTCGCCCGTCTTGGAGAACGCGACGACGGACGGCGTCGTGCGCGAGCCCTCCGCGTTCGCGATGACCGTCGGCTCGCCGCCCTCCAGGACGGCGACGACGGAGTTGGTGGTGCCGAGGTCGATCCCGACCGCTCGTGCCATGGGAGATGCCTTCCTTCGTGTGTTGAGCCTGCTGCGCTCAAGTCTGCGGGCGTCGGGGTGCTCGCGCAACTCCGAGGCGCCGAACTTGAGTGCATCAGGCTCAACTCCTGCGATCGACGCAGTGTTCCGCGATCCGGAGGATCCCGGCACGACGACAGCGGTAGCGCGCTGCCGATCCCCCGGCGTCGTTGCGCGTGCTGGTGGTCCGTCGCGCGCGTGTGGCGAGGTCAGTGCTGGGCTCGAGGACCCCACCCAGTCGACGGGTCCCCGGCGACTCCTCATCGTGGGCGCTTCTCGCCGGTCGCCTCACGCTGCGATCGCGCGTTCGACATAGGTCGACACGGTGGCGATGAGGTCGGTCGTCGGGTCGCGGAGCCACTGGAGCCCCATGCCGTCCAGAGCGGCGGTCAGCAGTCGGGTCTCGATCTGGATCTCCGCGTCAGTCAACGGTGCGATGTCGCCGGCGTCCGCGGCCTGCCGTAGGTGGTCGGCGAGGGTGGCGAGGTTGGTGGTGAGCGACCTGCTGGATCGCGTCGACGACGGCCGCGCGCGATCAGACGCCGGGGTCAGCTTTGGTGGTCGGCGTCGGTGACGACCTCGAGCAGGTGACGACGTGCCGTTCTCGTCGGCCTCCTGGATCGCGATGTGAGCCATGAACCGGTCGTGTGTGGCGCCGTGCCGGTGCTCCTCGCCAGGTTGGATGTAGACGACGTCGCCGGGGCGGATCTCCTGGACCTCCCCGCCGCGGCGGGCGACGTACCGGATGCCGTCCGTGACATAGAGGGTCTGGCCCTTGGGGTGGTGGTGCCAGGCGGTACGTGCGCCAGGGGCGAACTTCACGTGGGCGCAGCCGACGGCGGACTGCTCGTCGGGGGTGCGGAAACCGTCGATGAAGACGGTGCCGGTGAACCACTCGCGGGGGCGGCGGCGGTCTGGCCGCCGCTTCGCGTGAGCCTCATGCTGGTCGTCCTCCGTCGGTCGGGGTGCCTACCGCGCGCTCAGCCATCGGCTGGCGCGATCGTCACGGTGATGTCCTGCGGGGCCTCGGCGAGCAGCTCGATGCCTGCGTCGTCGATGGTGCCGAGGCGGGCGATGCCGTTCCAGTAGCCGACGTCGCCGTAGTACAGGACCAGGTCGGAGGTGGGCGCGTACCAGCCGATCTCGCCCGGGTTCGGGTCATCCCCGGCAGGCATGCCGTCCATCGTCAGCGCCTGGTCCAGGCGTGCGACCTTCTCGACCGCGTTGTACTCGGAGAAAGTGAGCGTCAGCGGCAGGCGTGCGGCCAGGTCGCGTGCCGCCGGGTTGTCCCCCAATCGCCCCCGCACGGGTGTGTCGCCGATCGTGACGACGACGGCGGTCCCCGGTGCGGGTGTGGTGGGCTCGGGGGTGGAGCTCGGTGACGGTCCCACGGTCGACGTCCTCTCGGTCGGCATCTGCTCCGCGCTGGTGGTGGTGGTGCCGCAGGCGGTGAGGCTCAGCATCGTCAGAGCGGCGCACGCCCCGATGGCGGTCCGGACGATCGTTGTGTGCATGGACGTGTCCTCCGCGTCTTGTCGGGCGGTCAGGACGCTGGTTCTACACGCATGGTCGTCGCCGCGGCGTCAGGCGTGGTCATGGCCGCGCCGTAGCCGCCGCTCCCGTACTTAGCCCAGTACGCCTCGTCCACGCCCGTCACCGCAGCGCCGACAGGCACCAGCCGGACCCGCACCTCGCGGCCCCGGCCGCGGAATTGCGCGTAGGGGTGCCGCGCGACCTGCCGGTGCCAAGAGCCGTCGGGACCGTGGTACGAGCGCACGTACAGCTCGTCTCCGACGCGCACGATCCAGATCGGTAGGGGCCGCCGAGTCGTGCCGTCGGGTCGCTCGGTCGCGATGGTGATCTCGGACGCCGCTTCGAGCGCGGTCAGGTCCTCGGGGATCCAGCTGCTCATGACGGTTCCTTTGGCCGGTCAGACGGTGAGAAGCACCTTGGTGGCGCGCCGATCGTCCATGGCCTTGTAGCCCTCGGCGGCCTGCTCGAGCGGAAGGGTGAGGTCGAAGACCTTGCCGGGGTCGATGGTGCGGTCCCAGATGAGCTGGATGAGCTCGGGCAGGAAACGGCGGACGGGGGCGGGGCCGCCAAGGATCTGGACCTGGGAGAAGAACAGCAGATCGCCGGGGAGCTGGACGTCGTGGGTGACGCCGACGAAGCCGACGTTCCCGCCGGGACGGGCGGAGCTGATGGCCTGGACCATGGCCTCCTGGGTGCCGACAGCCTCGATCACCGAGTGGGCGCCGAGCCCGTCGGTGAGCTCCTTGATCCGTGCGACGCCAGCGTCGCCGCGCTCCTCGACGATGTCGGTCGCGCCGAAGTGGCGGGCGAGGTCCTGGCGGTCGGAGTGCCGCGACATGGCGATGATGCGCTCGGCTCCGAGCTGCTTGGCGGCGAGCACGCCCATGAGCCCGACCGCGCCGTCACCGACGACCGCGACGGTCCGGCCGGGGCCGGCCTGGGCGGCGACGGCGGCGAACCAGCCGGTGCCCAGTACGTCGGAGGCGGCGAGTAGGTGCGGGATCAGGTCGGGGTCCGGCTGGCCGGGGGTCGCGACCAGGGTGCCGTCGGCGAACGGGATGCGGGCCTTCTCGGCCTGGGTGCCGATGGCGCCGTCCACGAAGACGCGGTGCACGCAGCTGGACGGGTACCCGGCGCGGCAGATCTCGCAGGTGCCATCGGAGATGACGAACGACCCCACGACGAAGTCACCGGGCTTGACGGTCCTGACCTCGGCCCCGACCTCCTCGACGACGCCGACGTACTCGTGGCCCATCGCCGCGTGGTCCACCGGGTCGGCGCCGCGGTACGGCCACAGGTCGGACCCGCAGATGCAGGTTGCCGCGATCCGGATGACCGCGTCGGTCGGGTCGACGATCGTCGGGTCGTCACGGTTCTCGACCCGGACGTCGCCGGGGCCGTGCATGATCACGCCACGCATGAGTTCTCCTTCGTCGGCAGCTGGTGCCTCGACCCTCCGCCGGATCCCGCTGGCGCGGGAGTCCCTGTCGTGGGGTGTACCGGCAGTGCACCCCACGGCAGTGCCTCCCCCGCCGGCTGTCGGCGTCCTACCGTCGAGGCATGGACAACCGGGCGGACGTGCGCGAGTTCCTCATGTCACGACGGGCGAAGGTGACCCCGGAGGCGGCCGGCGTGATCGGCGGGACGAACCGGCGGGTGCCGGGTCTGCGGCGCAGCGAGGTCGCTGCGCTGGCGGGCGTGAGCGTGGAGTACTACGCCAAGCTCGAGCGCGGCGCGATCGCCGGGGCGTCGGCCTCGGTCCTGGACGCCGTCGCGGCGGCGCTACAGCTCGACGACACCGAGCGTGCGCATCTGCTCGACCTGGCCCGGGCAGCGGACGGCATCCCGTCGTCGGGCCGACCGCGCCGCCGCGCGGCCCGCTCGGCAACGCCTCGGCCCAGCCTGCAGTGGGCGCTGGCCGCGATTACCGACGGGATCGCGTTCGTGCGGGACCAGCGCCAGGACCTGCTGGCGACGAACGCGCTCGGCCGCGCCTTCTACTCCCCCGTCGTCGGCGACGGCGGCCGCGCCCCGAACCTCGCGCGCTTCCAGTTCCTCGACCCCGCAGCGCGCGACTTCTACCCGGACTGGGACCTGTTCGCGGAGATGTGCGTGGCAATCATGCGCGCCGAGGCCGGTCGCGACCCGCACGACAAGGGCATGCAGGACCTCGTCGGTGAGCTGTCCACCCGCAGCGACGTCTTCCGCCGCCTGTGGGGCGCACACGACGTCCGCACCCACGGGTCGGGCACCAAGCGGTTCCACCACCCCGTCGTCGGTGAGCTGACCCTCGCATACGAGGAGCTCGCGATCACCGCCGAACCCGGCCAGGTGCTCATGGTCTACACCGCCGAGCCGGGCTCGCCGTCCGCCGAGCGCCTGCGCCTGCTCGCCTCCTGGGCGACCGACCCCTTCCCCGCGTCCGCTGCACGATCGGAGCCGTGATGGACCTGCAGGACTTCCTCGACCACGTCGCCCGCGGGCAAGTCATCGAGGGCGGCTCCCAGCAGCATGCCTTCCTGCACGGCACCGCCCAGGACGCGCTGCGGGTCACCGCGGAGCTCAACACCGGCTACCGCACGCCCGAGGAGGTGCGCGACCTGCTCTCCCGACTCACGGGGCGCCCCGTGGCGAACTCCGTGGCCCTGTTCCCGCCGTTCTACTGCGAGTTCGGCAAGAACCTCATGCTCGGTCAGGACGTGTTCATCAACATGGGTTGCCGGTTCCAGGACGCCGGCGGGATCACCATCGGCGACGGGACCCTCATCGGGCACGGCAGCACCATCGTGACGCTGAACCACGCCGTCGACCCCACACGTCGCGCCGACATGGTCCCGGCGCCCGTCGTCATCGGCCGCAAGGTCTGGCTCGGTGCATCCGTCACCGTCGTACCGGGCGTGACGATCGGCGACGGCGCCATCGTCGGCGCGGGCGCGGTCGTCACCAAGGACGTGCCCACGAACGCGGTCGTCGCCGGCGTCCCGGCCCGGCTCATGCGCACAACGGGGTACGACGCCTGACGTCGTGCTGGCGATGGCGCAAAGAAGCGCGCTAAGCACCCCGGGCGGGGGACCCCTGCGGACCGGGACACGACGATGAGACAGCGACTCACTCGGACTTCTGTCAGTGCGCAGGTCATAGCGCCGGGCAGCGGACAGGCCTCGTGAGTTCCTACAAGCAGCTCGGATTCCGCGGGAAGACGCGCCCAAGGGCTCGGAAAGACGCAGGAATCGCTCGGCACGACCGCGTCGAGAGCTGGCGCCGCGCCTGTGGCTTCGCATTGAGCCTGTCCGTCGCGTTCGCGTGTCCGGCGCGTGTCCGCCGTCGCGTTGGCGTGCCCGCACGCCATCGCGCGTGGTCGAGCTGATCAGGTGAGGAGCGCGACCTCGCGCAACCAGACCTCGAGATCGGGTCCGGCTTCGGCGACTTCCTCGCCCCGCACGGCGAGGCCTTTCCCGATCGTGACGCCGGCTGCCAGCTCGGTGTACACGTCGACGGACCGACCGAGACCGCTCATCGCATGTGTCGTGACGGGTAGGACGCGTTTGCCCTGCAGGGGCACGGACTCGACGAACGTGGACATGATCATCGGTGGCCGGACGTTCCAGATCGGGCTGGCGAGGATCACCGTGCCGTACCCGGTGACGTCGGGCAGTGGCGTGGCGATCGCGGGCCGGGCGTCCTGGTCCTGCTCGCGGACGTTGCGGGCGACGGTCTCCTCGTAGTCAGCCGGGTAGGGGTCGGCGGCCTCGATCCGGTAGGTGTCGAGCTTGACGCGGTCGGCGATCATCGTGGCCAGGACCTCGGTGTTGCCGACCTCGAGGACTCTGCGTTCGCCGTACCAGGAGTTCTCGCCGGGCCGGGAGAAGTACACGAGCAGCGTCCCGGTTGCGGCTGACGGTGCTGGCGTCATGGGGGTGGGCTCCTGGCTCCGGGTCGGGCCCTGTGCGGTGTCGGGGGCGGCGGCGCAGCCGGCCACTGCGAGAAGGGTCGCCCCGCCGCTGCCGGCCAGGACCGCGCGCAGGAAGGTCCGCCTGCTGGTGGTCGCGGGCGGGGTCACGCGTCCGGCGCGCTCAGCGCATCGGTGCGGGTGGCGGCGAGCGACGCCAGGAGGGCCAGGCCGTCGGCGGCGGGTGTGCCGTGCGCGGCGCTGTAGGCGATGAGGACGAGCCCGGGCTGCTGGGTGAGCTCCATGACGTCGTACTCGAGGGCGAGGACGCCGACCTCGGGGTGGCGCAGTCGTTTGATGCCGGTGCGGTGCAGGCGGACGTCGTGGGTGGCCCACAGGGTCCGGAAGGTCTCCGAGCGGGTGGACAGCTCCCCGACGAGGTCGGAGAGCGGCTTGTCGTAGGGGTTGTGGCCGGCGGCGCCGTGCAGGGCGGCGACGCAGTCGTGGGTGACCTGCTCCCAGTCCGGGTAGTAGTCCCGCGCCGAGGGGTCGAGGAAGGCGTACCGGGCGCTGTTCGGCGGGGTGCCGGTGTGCTGGGCGAAGCGGTAGACGGGGCTGAGGAGCTCGCGGGCCATGGCGTTGTCCGCGACGACGTCCATGCGGGAGTCGCGGACGTAGGCGGGGACGGTGGCCATCGCGTCCAGGACCCGCTGCAGCGAGGGCTGGACCGGGCTGCGGGGGGTCGGGGTGCGGCGCCGACGCGCGGGTTGGTTCGCGGCGTGGGCGAGGTTGCGCAGGTGGAGCTGCTCGGCCTCGTCCAGTCGCAGTGCCGCGGCGATCGCGTCCAGGACGGCGTCGGAGGCACCGGAGAGGTTCCCCCGCTCGAGGCGGGCGTAGTACTCCGAGGACACCCCGGCCAGGACGGCGACCTCGTCGCGGCGCAGCCCGGCCACGCGGCGGCGTCCGGTGCTCGCCGGCAGGCCGACGTCCGCCGGGCTCAGCCGGGCGCGACGCGAGCTGAGGAAGTCGCGCACCTCGTCACGTTGGTCCATACCGTCGACGGTACGAGCGACCGTGCGCCCTAGCCACGCACTGCCAGTGCACCCATAGCCAGAACGTTCCCCGCCCAGGTCGTGGGTGGTGTGGTGGAGACACACACGACCGCGCCGACCAGCGCTGAGCGCCGGACGAGCAGACGAAGGAGCACGAACCCATGCAGACAGTGACACTGAACAACGGCGTCGAGATGCCGATCCTCGGCTTCGGCGTCTTCCAGGTCCCCGAGGAGGAGACCGAACGCGTCGTCACCGACGCCCTCGCCGCCGGCTACCGCCACCTGGACACCGCGGCCGCCTATGGCAACGAGGCAGCCGTCGGCCGCGCGATCAAGGCCAGCGGCATCGCCCGAGACGAGCTGTTCGTCACCACCAAGCTGTGGATCCACTCCGGCGGCGAGGACGGCACCAAGCGCGCGTTCGACACCTCCCTGCAGGCACTCGGCCTGGACCACCTGGACCTGTACCTGATCCATCAGCCCCTCGGGGACTACTACAGCTCCTGGCGGGCCATGCAGGACCTGCACCGTCAGGGCGCGATCCGGGCCATCGGCGTCTCCAACTTCCACCCCGACCGGCTGGTGGACCTGCTCGAGCACAACGAGATCACCCCGGCGGTGAACCAGATCGAGACCCACCCCTACCACCAGCGCACGAACGACCAGCAGGTCATGACCGAGCACGGGGTGCAGATCGAGTCCTGGGGCCCACTCGCCGAGGGCAAGAACGGCATCTTCAGCGACCCGGTCCTCACGGCCATCGGCCAGGCCCACGGCAAGTCCGTCGCCCAGGTCACGCTGCGCTGGCTCATCCAGCGCGGCGTCGTCGTCATCCCCAAGTCCTCCCGTCCCGAGCGCATGGCGGAGAACTTCGACGTCTTCGACTTCGAGCTCACCGCGGACGAGATGGCCTCCATCGCCACCCTGGAGACCGGTGTCAGCGTCGCCTTCGACCACCGCGACCCCGCGATGGTGAGCTGGCTCAACAGCCGCAGGGCCGGCTGATGATCACCCGCACCCTCGGCCGCAGTGGCCTGCAGGTCTCCGCGCTCGGGCTCGGCTGCATGGGCCTGAGCCACGGGTACGGCGCCGCCGTCGACCGCCAGGACGGCATCGCGCTCATCCGTGCCGCCGTCGACCAGGGGGTCACGTTCTTCGACACCGCCCAGGTGTACGGGCCGTTCACCAACGAAGAGCTCGTCGGGGAAGCCCTCGCACCCGTGCGCGACCAGGTCGTCATCGCCACCAAGTTCGGGTTCGCCTTCGACGGCTCGACGTCCACCGGGCTCGACAGCCGCCCCGAGCACATCCGCACCACCGTCGAGGACTCCCTGGGTCGCCTCGGCGTCGAGTCCATCGACCTGCTCTACCAGCACCGCGTCGACCCCGACGTCCCGATCGAGGACGTCGCCGGCACCGTCCGGGATCTCATCGCGGAGGGCAAGGTCCAGCACTTCGGCCTCTCCGAGGCCGGGGTCGCCACGATCCGCCGCGCACAGGCCGTCCAACCGGTCACCGCGCTGCAGAGCGAGTACTCCCTGTTCTGGCGTGAGCCCGAGGCCGAGATCCTGCCGACCCTGCTCGAGCTCGGGATCGGCTTCGTCCCGTTCAGCCCCCTCGGCAAGGGGTTCCTCACCGGCGCCATCACCAGCGCAACGACGTTCGAGGCCGGCGACCTGCGCAACTCCCTGCCCCGGTTCACCGAGGACGCCCGCGCCGCCAACCATGCACTGGTCGACGTCGTCACGAGCGTCGCCGCACGCCGCGGCGCCAGCCCCGGACAGGTCGCCCTGGCCTGGCTGCTCGCCCAGCACCCGTCGATCGTGCCCATCCCCGGCACCACCAAGCAGCACCGTCTGACCGAGAACAACGCTGCCGCCGAGGTGAAGCTGACGGTCGAGGACCTCGCCGAGCTGACCGAGGCATCGGACCGGGCCGACATCAAGGGAGCCCGATACCCCGAGCACATGCAGCGCTGGATCGACCGCTGAGGTTCCGAGGTCCGCCCGGTCGTCGCAGCCATCCGCCGACCGGGGCGGATCCGGACAAGAACGTGAGACGCCGGCCGCCTCACGCAGTCGTCAGCGTCCAGCTCACAGTGTCGGGAGCCGGACACGTCGCGTGAGTTCCTCCAGGGCTTCGCCGGAGCGGGAATGGCTCGATGCAGCCGCGGGTTCGAGTCGATACCCCCTAGGGGTATTGACGTCATCCTGCCGGCTCGTTCGACCTCACCGCTTGGAGCTACTCGCCATGTCCGCACCTGCATCCGACCGCGCTCCCGCGGTCCCGCCCGCCGACTCCCGGCTGCGCCTCCCGCTCCTGGTGATCGCCACCGCGCAGCTGATGCTCGTGCTCGACGACTCGATCGCGAACATCGCCCTGCCCACGCTGCAGAACGAGCTCGACATCGCCCCCGCCGTGCTGCCGTGGGTCATCAACGCCTACATCCTCATGTTCGGAGCGCTGCTGCTGTTCGGCGGCCGGGTCGGCGACGTCGTCGGACGGCGTCGCACCCTGCAGCTCGGCATGGTGCTGTTCGTCGCGGGGTCCCTCGTCGCCGGCGTGGCGCCGAACGGGGGGGTCCTGATCGCCGGCCGGGTGCTGCAGGGCATCGGCGCCGCGTTGACGGCGCCGAACGCGCTCGCCCTCATCGCCACGACCTTCCCGGCCGGCAAGGCCCGCAGCGGCGCGCTGGCCACCTACGGTGCGATGTCCGCGCTCGGCATCGTCCTCGGCCTGCTCCTGGGCGGCGTGCTGACCGGCACGCTCGGCTGGCGCTGGGTGTTCTTCATCAACGTGCCGATCGGCCTGGCGGTGCTTGCCGGCACGCGGGTCCTGGTCGACGCCGAGCGCCACCAGGGCCGGATCGGCATCGGCAGTGCGGTCACGGGCTCGGCGGGCATGGCGGCCCTGGTCTACGCCATCACGCACGGCGGCGAGAGCGGCTGGGGCGACGTGGTGACGGTCGCGTCGTTCGCCGCCGCGGCGGTCCTCCTGACGGCGTTCGTCGTCGTCCAGGCGCGCAGCGCCGACCCGATGCTGCCGCTGCCGCTGCTCCGCGACCGCAGCCGCTCCGGGGCCTACCTGGGCACCCTGCTGCTGGCCATCGGCCCGATGGGTGCGTTCTACCTGCTGACGCTGCACATGCAGCACGTCCTGCAGTACAGCCCGCTGCAGACCGGGCTGGCATGGCTGCCCTTCGCGGCGGGCATCGTCATCGCGTCGGGCCTCACCGCCAAGCTCATGGCGCGCCTGGCGGCGCGGGTCCCGACCGTGGTGGGCCTGCTCATCGCCGGCGGCGCACTGCTGTGGCTGTCCACCATGGGCGTCGAGACCTCGTACCTCGGTCACCTCATGCCGGCGATGTTCGCCCTGGCGTTCGGCTTCGGCATGAGCCTGCTCGCGATGACCGCCACGGCGGTCGACGGGGTGCGCGCCGAGGAGTCCGGCGTGGCCTCGGCCACGCTCAACTCCGCCCAGCAGCTCGGTGTCGCGCTCGGGCTCGCCGTGCTCTCCACGGTCGCGATCACGACGACGAACGCCACGCAGCCGGACGCGCTCACCTCGCTCCACGAGGGACGTGTCGCCGGGGAGGCGGACCTCGTCGCGGCCGCGAGCGAGGCGCTGGTCCAGGGCTACGCGACCGCACTCCTCGTCGGCGGACTGCTCCTGGTCGCGGCGGCAGCCCTCACGGCGCTGCTCATCTCCACGGGCCCGGCGCGAGACCGGGAGCTCCAGCCGGCGACGGACCGGGGCTGACGCGTCGCGGTACGCGACGCCGTCGGCCGACGCGTCCCCACACTCGCGTGGGGGACGATGCACGGGTGATCGAGTCGGCGCGTGGGGTGCGCAACGTCGGCGTCCGGGCGGCCCTGCTGGCGGCGGTGCTGTTCGGGGCGAGTGCGCCGGCGGCGAAGCTGCTGCTGGGCGAGGTGAGCCCGTGGCTCCTGGCGGGCCTGCTGTACGTCGGCGCCGGCGCCGGGATGGGCCTGTGGCGCCTGGTGCGCCGAGCGCCACGGGTACGACTTCCCCGCCATGAGGTCCCGTGGCTGGTCGGTGCGGTGGCGGCCGGAGGTGTCGCCGGTCCCGTGCTGCTGATGTTCGGGCTGTCGTCCATGCCGGCGTCGGGCGCGGCGCTGCTGCTGAACGCCGAGGGCGTGCTCACCGCGGTGATCGCCTGGGTGGTGTTCCGCGAGCCGGCGGACCGACGCGTGGTGCTGGGCATGCTCGCGATCGTGGCCGGGGCCGTCGTGATCGCGGTGCCGACCGGCGGCGCCGAGCTCACCAGCGCATGGCCCGCCGTGGCGGTCGTCGCGGCCTGCGCGTGCTGGGCGCTGGACAACAACCTGACCCGCAAGGTGTCCCTCACGGACGCGACCTGGCTCGCGATGGTCAAGGGCGCCGTCGCGGGTCCGACGAACCTCGTCGTCGCGCTCCTGCTGGGCGCGCAGCTGCCGGCGGTCCCGGTCGCGGCCGCGGCGGCGGGCCTGGGGTTCGTGTCCTACGGGCTCAGCCTGGTGCTGTTCATCGTGGGCCTGCGTCATGTCGGGACGGCGCGGGCCGGGGCGTACTTCTCGGTCGCGCCGTTCTTCGGCGCGCTGCTCGCCGTCGCCCTGGGGGACCGGGTCACGTGGCAGCTGCTGGTGGCGGGTGTGCTGATGGCCGTTGGTGCGTGGCTGCACCTGAGCGAGGACCACGGGCACGAGCACGAGCACGAGGCCGTGCGGCACGAGCACTCGCACACGCACGACGACGGGCACCACGCCCACGAGCACGCGCCCGGCGAGGTCGTCGAAGCCGGGGTGCGCCATCGGCACGTGCACACGCACGAACCGGTGACCCACACCCACGAGCACTACCCGGACGCCCACCACCGCCACGACCACTGAAGGTTGTCTGATGACGCAGTGGACGAGGGTCATCGGCGCGTCGACGTGTCGGCCCTGTCGCTGGTCGCACGGATCTGTCGCGCGGCCACCGCTGTCCGCACCGAGCCGCCTACCTGGTCACCACCAGTAGTTGTCCTGGGTCGTGTAGGGCTCCTCGAGGGCGGCGATCTCCTCGGCGGTGAGTCTGAGGTCGAGGGCGGCGACGGCGTCGGCGAGGTGGTGCGGCTTGGTGGCGCCCACGATCGGGCAGGCGACCACCGGCCTGGACAGCACCCAGGCCAAGGCGACCTGGGCCATCGGGAGGCCACGGGCCTCCGCGACGTGCTGGATCGCCACGACGACCGCCTGGTCGACGTCGCGGTCGAAGGCCTTGGCGACGGCGTCGGTCGACGACCGGGTCGTCTGCTCGCCCCACGGTCGTGCAGCCCGGCCCTTGGCCAACGGCGAGTACGGGGTCAGACCGACGCCCTGGTCGAGGCAGAGCGGGATCATGTCGCGCTCCTCTTCCCGGCGTAGGACGCTGTACTGGTCCTCCATGGCGACGAACGGCGTCCACCCGTGCAGGTGCGCGGTCTGCTGCAGCTTGGCGAACTGCCAGGCCCACATGGAGGAGGCGCCGAGGTAGCGGACCTTGCCCGCCTTCACGACGTCGTGGAGGGCCTCCATGGTCTCCTCGACCGGGACCTCGTCGTCGAAGCGATGGACGTAGTAGATGTCGACGTAGTCGGTGTCCAGGCGGCGCAGCGAGGCGTCGAGCTGCTCGATGATCGCCTTGCGGGACAGGCCGCTGCCGCCGGGGCCGTCGTGCATCGTCCCGTGGACCTTCGTCGCCAGGACGATGTCCTCGCGGCGGGAGTAGCGCCGGATCGCCCGGCCGACGAACTCCTCGGAGGTGCCGCCCTGGTAGACGTTGGCGGTGTCCCAGAACGTCACGCCGAGCTCGACCGCCTGGCGGAAGAAGTGCGCCGCGGCGTCCTCGTCGAGGGTCCACCGATGCATGCCGGCCGCGGCGACGCCGTAGCTCATGCAGCCGAGGCCGATGCGGCTGACCCTGAGGCCGGAGCGCCCCAGCCGGGTGTGGTCCATGGTCGCCGTCCTCTCAGGTGGTGCGCGCCACCCCCGTTGACGAGGGACAGGCGTCCACCGACTGCTTGCAGCGTAGGCACGTCCGGATCCGCACGCCGGGCACCGGACGTGGGATGCGTGAGGCGCCCACCCCTCGGACGACCTAGCAGGACCTGGCCGCTCCCCGACGTCGGCGAACTCCTGCTGGACGGGGCGGCCCGGCAGCCGCGATCCTCGAGTCGAGGTGAGGCTCATGACCACTTTGCGTCACGGCAAGATCTGCCATGTCGAGCTGCCCGCGGACGACCCGCAGACGTCGGCGGAGTTTTACGCCCGCGTCTTCGACTGGAAGGTGCGTGCCGAGCACGGCACCTACTTCTTCGAGGACGCGACCGGCGAGGTCAGCGGCCACTGGGTCCCCCACCGCAAGACCACCTCGCCCGGGGTGCTGGTGTACGTCTGGGTCGACGACCTCACCGCGGCCGTGGAGCGTGTGATCGCCGAGGGGTGCGAGATCGTCCAGCCGGTCGGCGGGGATCCGGGTGAGCTGACCGCTCGATTCCGCGACCCCGGGGGCAGCGTCATGGGCCTGTACCAGGAGCCGCTGGCCTGAGCGTCGGCGACGGCACGCGGTCGCCCGTCCTGCCGACTCTCGTAGCCTCCGCCACCAGCCCGTGCAGGCGCTGTCAGCGGGTCAGCTCGTCACGCAGCAGGTCCAGGTGGCCCGCATGGCGGGCCGTCTCCTCGAGCATGTGGACGTAGATCCAGCGGAGGGTCACAGGGCCCACGCCGAACGACGGCACCCGGGCGGACGCATCGAGGTCGGCGACGGTGGCTGCGGCACGACGGCTACGGGCGCAGGCGTCGGCGTAGAGCTGGCGCGCGCGTTCCACGCCGAAGGTCGCGCCCGCGTGGAAGTCCCAGTCGCGGTCCTCGTCGTAGGGCGCGGACGCCCACGGCTCACGAGGAGGCTGCCCGAGAAACCTCTCGGAGAACCACAGGTCCTCCATGTGGGCGAGATGGACGACGATGCCCGCGACCGTCAGGTCCGTCGCGCCCAACGCCCGCCTCCCGGCGGCCTCGTCATCCAGATCGTCGAGGGACGCCAGCACCCCGTCTCGGTACTGCTCGTAGAAGGCCTCGACCATGACCCGCTCGGGAGCTCGCAGAGGGGGATACGCCATTCCGGGAGGCTACCGGCGCTCCAGAACGGGCTTGCGGTCCCGCGTCGTCGCGACGCGTACCGCTGTCACGGCCGCCCCGTTCGGTCAGCTCGGAAGAGTGGCCCCGCCCGTGCTGCAGAACGCGGCGAGCCACGACGCGAGCACCTCCTTCTCCGCTGCCTGGACCCGTGCGCGCAGGCTCGTGACGTCGTCGTCGGGCTCGACGGGGACGTGGCGCTGCGCGAGGACGGGGCCCTCGTCGTACTCGGCGGTGACGGCGTGCACCGACGCGCCGGTGACGGTCGCGCCGTCAGCGAGCACCGCCGCGTGGACGCGGTCGCCGTACATCCCGGCACCGCCGTACGCGGGCAGCAGGGACGGGTGCGTGTTGACGATGCGCCCGGCCCACTCGGCCAGGACGCGTGGGCCGAGCTTCTTCATGTACCCCGCGAGCACCACGAGCTCGACGTCGGCGGTCCGGAGCGCCTCGGCGATCGCCGCGTCCAGCATGTCGGGCTCGGGATGCGTTCGCCCGCTCAGGTGACGCGTCGGCACACCACGCGCCCGCGCCTGCTCGAGCGCGCCCGATCCGCTGTTGTTGCTGAGGACGAGTCGGACCTCGGCCAGCAGTCCCCGACCGCTGTCCTCCATGATCCGGGCCGCCGTGGTCCCCGTGCCCGAGGCGAGGATCGCGATGGGTGTGCGGAGATCCACGCTCGACATGGCGCCACGGTAGGACAGCGGCGGGAACCGTTGTGCGACCCGGTGCAACGGTCTGAGGGATTCAGCCCGAGCCGCCTTCCTCGGCACCCGGGCTACCGTCGGTCCGTGGAGCCCTGGGACGAGTCCGCCGCAGGCGTGCTGCGGCTCCCGTCCGGGCGGCTGATCAGGGGACGAGGACTGCGCCACGGCCTGCCGCCCGGGCCGTTGCCCCACGTCGCCCTGTACCTCCGGAGCAGGCCACCACCGCCCGTCGAGTGGGACGCGCGGTGGCTGCGGTGGCCGGACTGGTGGCTGCCGAGCGATCCGGTCGACGCTCGGCACGCGCTCGTGGAGCTGTGGCAGCGCGCAGCGGGCGAACGCGCCGAGGTGGCATGCAACGGCGGTCGTGGCCGTACCGGGACGGCGCTGGCATGCCTCGCCGTCCTCGACGGCGTACGCGCCGCCGACGCGGTCGACCACGTCCGCGAGCGCTACGACCGGCGGGCGGTGGAGACGCCGTGGCAGCGCCGGTACGTCACCCGGTTCGAGGCGTGACCCGGCTCGGCGCCGGCTGTCGGACGCCGGAGGAGGAGCGGCCCGTGCTCCCACCCCGTGCTTCTGCTGTGGGGAACCACGTCGCGCGGCGGAGGACGTCGACGTCGTTCGCGAGCTCGCCCCGATCGGTGTTCGTGAGGAGGACCGCGGCGCCGAGCTGGCCGGCCGTGCCGATGTTGCCGTCACGTCCCACCCGGCGGACGTGCACCTCGACGTCGCTCCCGAGGCCCCGCGCGGCGTCAGGGGTTCCGCCCCAGCGCCGACCCGGCATCACCGGCAGCCACAACCAGGCTGCGTGGCGGCCGCTCGTGTGGTCCGGCTCCGGGACGGGCAACCCCGCCTGGAGCCGCAGGTTTGCCACCTCGAGCTGGACACCGGCGTGCACGCGGGCGAGCTCCGAGACGGACGCGCCTGGAGCGCGCGCGGCGGTCTCCAGGACGACGAGCCGACCGTCGGGCGTCGTCGCGAACTCCGTGTGGACGACGAACTCGCCGGCCGACCCGAGTGCGCGGACGACGCGGCCGTTCAGCTCGTGCGCCGTCACGGCCTCCGGGGTGTCGGCCGGCACGGTCCACCCACCCAGCACACGGCCGTGGTCCAGCCCGAGCAGGGGCCCCAGGTAGCGCCCCACCTGAACCGGGCGGACGTCGCCCTGGCGCACGAGCGCGTTGACATGGCCGAGGGTCCCGTCGACGAACTCGTCGACCTGCCACCCCGTCTCGCCGTCGTGCCGGGCGAGCCAGCCGAGGACCGCCTCGACATCGTCGAGCACCTCGACGCCGCGCGAGTTCGCCTCGCGACGCGGCTTCACGACGGCGGGGAGCCCGACGGCCGCGACGACGCGGTCGGCGACGGCACGGGAGGACGTCACGGCCGGCTCGAAGGTGAGGTATCGGGGCACCGGGACCCCAGCTGCTTCGAGGCGACGCTTCATGAGGACCTTGTCGCGGTATCCGTCGAGGTGCGCGGGGTGGCGTGCGGGCAGGCCCGTCGTCGCCCGCAGCCGAGCGCACTCGGCGAGGCAGTACTCGTCGTTGGTGACGACCTCCACGGCACCCGCGGGCGCGGACCGCACGACCGACTCCCACGCGTCACGTCCGGCGTGCACGACCTGCCCGACGGGTCCCTCGACGTCCTCGCGGAGCACCGTCGCGGGGTCGGCGTCGGTGAGGACGACGACCTCGAAGCGGTCGGGCGGGAACGACTCGGCCGGGTTCGTCGTAAGGGGCTGGCGCGAGTGGAGCACGAACACGCGCGGGCGTGCGTTCGACGAGTGGGTCGAGGCCTCGGACATCGCTTCCTCCCGACGGCGGAGACGACGACGTTCGTCATGGACCCCGGACCCACCGATCGTGGCACGACGAGCATCGCCGCGGCCACCGCACCGAGATCACTGCCCGAGCATCGCCAGGGCGTCCCGCTCCTCCTGACGGAACCGGTTCACCACGCCGGCGCGGACCGCCGCGCTGCTGCTGGGGAAGTACGCACTGCCATCACCGCGGCCGCGCTCGGCATAGACCGAGCGGATGATCTCGGCGTCGGTGAGCGCGGTGACGTCGCGACCGGCGAGGGCGCGCTCGAAGATGTCGTCGGTCCGCCCGCGGTGCTGCACCGCGGTCGACCAGAGCACGTCCCGCAGGGCGGGCGACCGCTCCTCGAAGTCCAGCCCCGGCGGCCGCGCCTCCGTGGCCCGCAGCTGTGGCTGGTAATGGGTCCGCTCGACGGCGTCGTGCTGCGCGGCCGCGAAGCCGTCCGGGTCGCGCGCCGCGAGCTCGCGCCAGGCGGCGCCGAACTCCGGGGTGCCGGGCCTCAGGCCCGCCAGGGCGGCGTGGTGCTCGGGGTGGGTGTCCCGCAGCCCCTCGACGAACTCGCGGGCCGAGCCCTGCGTGCTCGAGAACTGGTACATGCCGTAGGACACGCCGCCGTGGTCCCCTCGGCCGGTCGAGACGGTGCCCGGGTCGCCGTTCGACTCGTACCGGCGGCTGAGCGACCCCAGGTCGTGCGCGCCCGCCGGAGGTGGGTGGGCTGCGGCCGTGGGCAGCGCGGCGGGCCCGCCCGCCGCGGGCACCGCCCCGGCC
>NZ_JACVQL010000064.1 GCF_019733465.1 Actinotalea ferrariae
CGGTGACCTCGAGCCCTGCGTCGCGCCCGCCGCCGGGGCCGGCCGGTCCCCGGTCCGGCACGACGCGCCGGGCGGAGAGGTGGACGGCGTCGACACCTGCGGCGACGAGGGCGCGCACGTGCTCGGGCCGGAGACCTCCACCGGCCATGACCTGCACGCGCCCGGCGGCTCGGCGCACGACCCGGGCGATCTCGGCCGCGCCCTCGGCCGCCGTCGGCGCGCCGCCCGAGGTGAGGACACGCGTGACGCCCAGCGCGCCGAGCCGCTCGATCGCGTCCGCGCGGTCGGCGACGACGTCGAAGGCGCGGTGGAAGGTGACCTCGACGCCGCCGGCCGCGTCGACGAGGGCCGCGACGCTCGGCTCGTCGAGCTCGCCCGAGGCGGTCAGCGCACCCACGACGACGCCCGCGGCGCCCGCGTCGACGCAGCCGCGGACCTCGGCGACGAGCAGCGCCACCTCGTCGGCGTCGTGCACGAACCCGCCGGGACGCGGGCGCACGAGGGCGTGCACGGGCAGCCCGACGTCGGCGACCTGCCGCACCCGGGCCGGCGTCGGCGTCAGGCCGCCGCTCAGACCCAGGGCGACGCAGAGCTCGACCCGGTCGGCGCCGCTCTCGAGAGCCACGCGCGCGCCGGCGACGTCCTGCACCGCGACCTCGACGGCGACCATCAGCGCCTCGACAGCTGGGCCCGGACCACCGACGTCGTCAGCCGAAGTGGCGCGGCAGCGTGTCGCGGTGCGCCTCGGCGAGCTCGGCGAGCGACGCGCTGAAGAGCTCCTGCACGTCGAGCGCCGGCCCGGCGTCCTCCGCGCCGTCGAGCGGTGCGTCGTCGGTCACGCCGATCCGCAGCACGGGGTAGCCGCGCGCGGTGCACATGTCGACGAACCGCACCTCCTCGGTGCGGGGCACCGCGACGACGGCCCGCGCCGTGGACTCGGCGAACAGCGCCTCGAACGGCGTGATGCCGTCGCGGTCGCACAGCTCGCCCAGCCAGATGCGCGCGCCCGTCCCGTAGCGCAGGCACGCCTCGACGAGGCCCTGCGCGAGGCCGCCCTCGGACAGGTCGTGCGCCGCGTCGACGAGGCCGTCGCGCGAGGCGTTGACGAGGATCGCCGCGAGCGTCCTCTCGGCGGCGAGGTCGACCTTCGGCGGCAGGCCGCCGAGCTGACCGTGGACGACGTCGGCCCACACGGAGCCGTCGAGCTCGCCGCGCGTCGCGCCGAGCAGGTAGACCGCCTGCCCGGGCAGGCGCCAGCCGGACGGCGTCGCGCGCGCGACGTCGTCGAGCACGCCGAGCACGCCGACGACGGGCGTCGGGTGGATCGACGAGTCGATCGTGCCCGGCTCCCCCGTGCCGTTGTAGAGCGAGACGTTGCCGCCGGTGACCGGGATGCCCATCTCGAGGCACGCGTCGGCGAGGCCCTCGATCGCCTGGACCAGCTGCCACATGGCGTCCGGGTCCTCGGGCGACCCGAAGTTGAGGCAGTCGGTGACGGCGAGCGGACGTGCGCCCGACGTCGCGACGTTGCGGTACGCCTCGGCGAGCGCGAGCTGCGCACCCGTGTACGGGTCGAGCTTGGCGTAGCGGCCGTTCGCGTCGGTCGCGAGCGCGACGCCGAGGCCCGTGCTCTCGTCGACGCGGACGACGCCGGCGTCGTCGGGCTGGGCGAGGGCGGTGTTGCCCTGCACGAAGCGGTCGTACTGGTCGGTGACCCACGCCTTGCTCGCGAGGTTGGGCGACGCGACCAGGCGCAGCAGCGTCTCGCGCAGCTCGTCACCCGTCGCCGGGCGGGGGTAGCGGGCCGCACCCTCGGGCCCGCTCACGGTGTCCGCCTGGAGGCCGTCCATCCACGCCGGGCGCGCGTAGGGACGGTGGTAGACCGGCCCCTCGTGCGCCACCGTGCGCGGGTCGACGTCGACGATCCGGTGGCCGAAGTGGTCGATGGTGAGCCGGCCCGTACCCGTGACCTCGCCGATCACGGCCGTCTCGACGTCCCACCGGCCGGTGATCGCGAGGAACTCGTCCAGCTTGTCGGGCCGGACGACGGCCATCATGCGCTCCTGCGACTCCGACATGAGGATCTCGCCCGCCGTGAGCGTCGGGTCGCGGAGGAGCACCTTCTCGAGGTCGACGTGCATGCCGCCGTCGCCGTTGCTCGCGAGCTCCGACGTCGCGCACGAGATGCCGGCCGCGCCGAGGTCCTGGATGCCCTCGACGACCTTGGCCGCGTAGAGCTCGAGGCAGCACTCGATGAGCACCTTCTCCATGAAGGGGTCGCCGACCTGGACCGACGGGCGCTTGGAGGGTTTGGTGTCGTCGAACGTCTCGCTCGCGAGGATGGACGCGCCGCCGATGCCGTCGCCACCCGTGCGGGCGCCGAACAGGACGACCTTGTTGCCCGCGCCCGACGCGTTGGCGAGGTGGATGTCCTCGTGCCGCAGCACGCCCAGGCACAACGCGTTGACCAGCGGGTTGCCCTGGTAGGCCGGGTCGAAGACGACCTCGCCGCCGATGTTGGGCAGGCCGAGCGAGTTGCCGTAGCCGCCGACGCCGGCGACCACGCCGTGCACCACGCGCGCGGTGTCGGGGTGGTCGATCGCGCCGAAGCGGAGCTGGTCCATCACGGCGACCGGGCGCGCGCCCATCGAGATGATGTCGCGCACGATGCCGCCGACGCCGGTCGCGGCGCCCTGGTAGGGCTCGACGAAGCTCGGGTGGTTGTGGCTCTCGACCTTGAAGGTCACGGCCCAGCCATCGCCGATGTCGACGACGCCCGCGTTCTCGCCGATGCCGACGAGCAGGTGCTCCTTCATCGCGTCGCTCACCTTGTCGCCGAACTGGCGCAGGTGGACCTTGGAGGACTTGTACGAGCAGTGCTCGGACCACATCACCGAGTACATAGCGAGCTCGGCGGCCGTCGGGCGGCGGCCCAGCAGATCGACGATGCGCTGGAACTCGTCGGTCTTGAGCCCGAGCTCGGCGTACGGCAGCGGGACGTCGGGCGTCGCGGCCGCGTGCTCGACGGTGTCGGGGGTCGCGGGCGTCGCAGAGGCGTGCGCGGCGTCGGTGGTGGTCATCGATTCCCAACCGGGAGAGCCATGGGGACGGCTCCCAGGCTACCGGCGGCCCCGACGCCCCGGTCCGCCGTCTCGCCCCCGCCGCCTCCCCGTCCCCCCGTCCCCCGTCCGCACCCTCGTCCCCCCTTCCCCCGTCCCCCGTCCGCACCCTCGTCCGGATGTTCGGATGCGAGCGGCCGTACAGGATGCCGCGTCACCGACGCCTCCACGTGTGCACGCGCTCGCGTTCGAACATCCGGACGGGGCGACGGAGGCGGGTGGGGCGGTGGGCGGGTGCGGCGGTGGGCGGGTGCGGCGGTGGGCGGGTGCGGGCGGGTGCGGTGGAACTCGCTTCCGTGCGGTGGCGCACGTCGGGGACCATGGCGGCGGAGGTGCCCCGTGATCGATCCCCCGACCTTGCTGGCCTTCGCCCTGGCCTCGGCCGCACTCGTCGCCACGCCCGGCCCCGCCGTGGGTGTCATCCTCGCCACGACGCTGCGGCGCGGGCGCCCGGCCGGGCTCGCCTCGGTGCTCGGGGTCGCCACCGGCAACCTCGGCCACACCGTCGCGGCGGTCGCCGGCATCTCCGCACTGGTCGCCACGAGCGCGACGGCGTTCACCGTGGTCAAGGTCGCGGGGGCGGCGTGGCTGCTGTGGCTCGCCGTGCGCGCGCTGCGGGCCCGGACCCCCGGGACGTTCGCGAGCGCCGCCGCGGGCGACCGGGACGGCGCCGCACCCGACGACGCTGCGTCCGAGGGCGCCGCACCCGATGGCGCCGCTCAGCCGGGGCGGCCGACGCCGTCGTCCCGCCGCCTGCTCGACGCGTACCGTGCCGCGGCGCTCGTCGGGCTGCTCAACCCCAAGGCCGCGCTGTTCTTCCTCGCGTTCCTCCCCCAGTTCGTGCGGCCCGGGGCCGGCCCGGTGCCGGCGCAGATGGTCGTGCTGGGGCTGCTGTTCACGGTCATCGCCGCTCTCGGCGACACGCTGTGGGTGCTCGGCGGGACCGCGGCGCGCCGGGTGCTGGGCCGCGTGCGCATGGTCGTGCTCGACCGCGTCTCCGCGGCGCTGTTCACCGCCTTCGCGGCGCTCACGCTTGCCGCCCGCAGGCTCGCGTGAGGCGTCGGCGCCCGGCCCGGCGCGCGGCCACGCCGGCGCTCGTCGCGGGGCTCGCGCTCGGCACGGCCCTGGCG
>NZ_JACVQL010000065.1 GCF_019733465.1 Actinotalea ferrariae
CCTGCCCCGGCGCCCGCGCCGGCGCCCGCACCTGCCCCGGAGCGGGAGGCCGCATCCGAGGCCGCCCCGCCGGCGCCGACGGCACCGCAGGCGCCGGTCACGCCGGGTGCCGACGCGGGCGAGGACCACGACGGCCTCACCGTGCTCAGCTCCGACGTCGCCGAGCTGCGCCGCCAGCTGCCGGAGTGGGCCGGAGACGCCGTGCCCGCGCTCGCCGTCCCGGCACCGCAGACGCCGCCGCCCGCCAAGATCCACCTGTCGTCGGGTCTGGTCGTCTCGCTCAACCGGCCCGTGCTGCTGGGCCGCGCGCCGCAGGTCTCGCGCGTCTCCAACAGCGAGCTGCCGCGCCTCGTCACGGTCGCGAGCCCCAACCAGGACATCTCGCGCACGCACGCCGAGGTCCGGATGGACGGCGAGGACGTGCTGGTCACCGACCTGCGCTCGACCAACGGCGTGCTCCTGCTCCGTCAGGGGCAGGGTCCGCAGCGGCTGCACCCCGGCGAGCCCACCGTCGTCGAGACGGGTGTCGTCGTCGACCTCGGTGAGGGCGTGACGTTCATCGTGGAGCGCGGCACGTGACCTCTCGGCGCGAGCCCTCGGCCCCGCCCACGATCCCCGGCTACGAGCCCGTCCGGCTGCTGGGGATGGGCGGGTTCGCCGACGTCTTCCTCTACCAGCAGCTCATGCCGCGCCGTGCCGTCGCGGTCAAGGTGCTGCTCGCGAGCCACCTCGGCGACGACGTGCGCGAGCGCTTCCGCGCCGAGGCCGACCTCATGGCGACGCTGTCCCACCACCCCTCGATCGTCACGATCTACCACGCCGACGTCGCCTCCGACGGGCGCCCGTTCCTCGTCATGGAGCTCTGCTCGCGGCCCGGGCTCGGGCAGCGGTACCGCTCCGAGCGGATGGGCGTCGCCGAGGTGCTGCGGATCGGCATCCGCCTCGCGTCGGCGGTCGAGACGGCGCACCGTGCGGGGATCCTGCACCGCGACATCAAGCCCGCGAACGTCCTCATCACCGACTTCGGCTGGCCCGCCCTGACCGACTTCGGCATCGCCGCGACGACGGGCTGGAGCCAGGGCAGCGCCGTCGGCATGTCGATCCCGTGGTCCCCGCCCGAGCTGCTGGCCGAGCACCCGACCGGCGACGTGCGCGCCGACGTCTACTCGCTCGCCGCGACCATCTACTCCCTGCTCGCGCGCCGGTCGCCGTTCGAGGTGCCGGACGGCACGAACACCGCAGCCGACCTCATCGCCCGGATCGAGCGCGGCGTGCTCCAGCCGACCGGCCGCGGCGACGTCCCCGAGAGCCTGCACGCCGTGCTGACCCGCGGCATGGACCGCACCCCCGAGCGCCGGCACCACAGCGCGCTCGCCTTCGCGCGCGCGCTCCAGCAGGTCGAGGCGGAGCTGATGCTGCCGCTCACGCCGCTGGACCTCCCCGAGGAGCCGTCGCTCCCGTCCGAGGACACGCACGAGCGCGAGGACCCCGCCGACTCGCAGGCCACCCGGCTGCGCCCGGTGCAGAGCGTCTCGCCCGACGCGCCGTCGGCGGTCACCGGCCCGCCGCCGCCCGCGCACGTCGGGATCCCCGGCCCTGCACCCCAGTTCCCGCAGCCGACGGCGCCCGTGCCGGCCGGCGCGCAGCAGGCGGCCGCCTCCGCCACCGGCGTCCCCGAGTCCTGGCAGGCGCCGACGGCGCCCGAGCCCGCGCCCGAGCTCGACCGTCCCCGCCGGGGCGCGGGCCGGGTCGTCGCGGGCGTGCTCGGCGGGCTCGTCGTCGCGGGGGCGCTCGTGGCCGGCGGCGTGCTCGCCTTCCGCCCGGACGCCGACGTCGAGCCGACGCCCGTGCCGACGACGACGGTCCCCGCCATCCGTGCGGTGCCCGCCCCCGAGGAGCTCGAGGGCGAGCTGCGGGACGGAGCAGCCGTGTTCACCTGGGAGAATCCGGAGCCGGAGGAGGGCGACAGCTACCTGTGGGGGTTGTCGCTCGCCGGTACGGAGCCCGAGCTGGAGCTGGTCGACGAGGAGACGGTGACCGTGACGCCCGTCGTCCCGGGCGAGCAGCTGTGCATCGAGGTGTCCATCGTGCGCACGGACGGACGGTTCTCCACGAACCCGGCCGTCGCGTGCGTGCAGGGATGAGGGCGGGCGCCCGCGGGGGCGCCGGACGGGACGGGTCGGACCGAGGACAGGGTTCAGACCGACGAGGCGGACGAGGACGAGGACGAGGAGAAGCGCAGGGATGAGCGGGACGGTACGGACCGCGGCACGCAAGGCCGCGCCCCGCCGACGGTGGATGGCGCCGGTCGGCGCCGTCGTCGTGCCCGCGGTCGTCGCCGTGCTCGCGCTCATCTACCCGGGCGTCCCCGTCTCCCAGGTCGACCTCAACGACGGGTCCGTCTGGCTCACGAACACCTCCGAGCGCAAGCTCGGCCGCTACAACGCCCAGGTCGAGGAGCTCAACGCGGGCCTCGTCACGCAGGCGCTCGAGTTCGACGTCGTCCAGGACGAGGGCCACGTGCTCCTCACCGAGAACGGCAAGGCGTCGGTCGTCGACCCGGCGAGCGTCACGCTCGCGGCCCAGGTCACGCTGCCCTTCGGCACCGTGACCAGCATGGCGGCGGGGACGGTCGCGGTGAACGCCGACGGCGACGTCTGGGCCCGCACCATGGCGACCCTCGGCACGCTGAGCACCGAGTCGCAGGACCCGGACCTCGAGCTCGGCCCGGGCGGGGTCGCCGTCGTCAGCCGCAGCGGCGAGCTGCTCGCCGCCGAGGCGGACGGCACGCTGCACCGCGCGACGGTGACGGACACCGAGGTCACGAGCGCCGAGGACGGGACGCTCGCGGGCGACCCGTCGGGCGGCTTCCAGCAGGTCACGGCCGTGGGCGACGTCCTGGTGGGACTCTCCGGCCGCACGGTGCACACCCCGTCGGGCGCGACGGACCTCGCCGAGCACGGCGCCGAGCTCGTGCTCCAGCAGCCCGGGCCGCGGTCCGACGTCGTGCTGGTCTCGACGCCGACCGCGCTGCTCGAGGTGCCGCTCGGCGGGGGCGCGGTGCGCGAGCACGAGTCCGGCGGGTCCGGCGAGCCCGCGGCCCCCGTCCGCGTCGGCGGCTGCGCGCACGCGGCGTGGGCGACCGGGACCGGCAGCTACCTCCAGCGCTGCGGCAGCGCGGACCCGGAGCGGCTCGACCTCGAGGGCATGACGTCCGCGGACCGGCTCGTCTTCCGGGTCAACCGCGACGTCGTCGTCCTCAACGACACGCTCAACGGACGCCTCTGGGTCCCGACCGAGGACCCCGAGCTGCGCGAGCCCAACTGGCAGGACATCGAGCCGCAGGAGGAGACGCAGGAGGACGACGAGCAGTCGGAGAGCCGCGACAGCACGCAGAACCTCCAGGCCGAGTGCACGGCGCAGTCCTCGGCGCCGTCGGCGGAGGACGACGAGTACGGCGTCCGGCCCGGCCGCACCATGATCCTGTCGGTCATCGACAACGACTCGTCGTCCGACTGCGGCATCCTCGCCGTGAGCGAGTTCGACCCGCTGCCCGAGGACTTCGGCGTCGTCGTGCCGATCTACGGCGGGCGGTCCTTCCAGCTCACCGTCGCCCCGGACGCGAGCGGCACCGCCGAGTTCACGTACACGATCGACGACGGCCGCGGCACGAGCGCACCCTCGACCGCGACCGTCCGCCTCACCGTGCGCAGCGACGCGGAGAACGGCGCGCCCGAGCAGGTGCGCGTGAGCTCGGTGACGGTCGAGCAGGGCGGCTCGGTCACGTACGACACGCTGCCCGACTTCCGCGACCCCGACGGCGACCCGCTCATCCTCGTCTGGGGCGTCGCCGAGGGCGGCGGCCAGGTGCGCACGCGCCAGGACGGCGAGCTGACCTTCCAGTCCGACGGCGGCACGCTCGGCCGGCAGACCGTGACGGTGCAGGTCTCCGACGGGCGCGAGGTCGTCGAGGGCACGGTGCACGTCGACGTGCGCCCGGCGGGCTCGGTCGCCCCCACGATCGACCCCGTGCACGCGGTCACCTACGTCGACCAGCCCGTCGTCGTGCGGCCGCTCGACAGCGTGCGCAGCTCGTCGCGCGAGCCCGTCCGGCTCGCAGGCGTCGAGGAGCTCCAGGGGGCGACCCTCGACAGCGACCTCGAGGCCGGCACGTTCACGTTCACGGCGCCCAACGCCGGCACGTACTACGTGACCTTCATGCTCGCGGCGTCGCCGCAGCAGGTGCAGGGCGTGGCGCGGATCGACGTCCGCGAGCGCCCCGAGGAGACGCCGCCGCCGGTCGCGGTGCTCGACCGCGCGCTCCTCCCGCCGGGCGGCGAGGTCACGATCGACCCGCTCGCCAACGACGTCGACCCCGCGGGCGGCGTGCTCGTGGTGCAGTCCGTCGAGGTGCCGGACGGGACCGGGCTGCGGATCGCCGTCGTCGGCCACCAGCTGCTGCGCATCGACTCGACCCGGGTGCTCGACGGCCCGGTGACGGCCCGCTACACGATCCACAACGGCACCATGTCCGCGACGGGCGAGGTGCTCGTGCTGCCCGTCCCGGCGTCGGCGACGCAGCAGCCGCCCGTCGTCCCGAACGTCAGCGTCTCGGTGCGCACGGGCGGGGTCGTGACGATCCCCGTCCTCCAGGGCGCGTACGACCCCGACGGCGACCGCCTCGAGCTCGTGCCCGAGCTCGCCGAGCCGCTGGGCCAGGGCGAGGGCCTCATGTTCGTCTCGGGCGACACGCTGCGGTACCAGGCGCCCGACCGGCCGCTCGAGGCGCACGCGACGTTCAACGTGCGCGACGCCGTCGGCAACGTCACCGCCGCGACGGTCACCGTGACCGTGCACGCGTCCGACCCGGGGTCGAAGGCCCCGCCGCGTCCGCGACCCCTGACGGCACGCGTGTTCGCGGCCGAGACCGTGCGCATCGAGGTCCCGCTCACGGGCATCGACCCCGACGGCGACGGCGTCTACCTCCTGGGCCAGGACCAGGCGCCGACCAAGGGCCGCATCGTCCAGCAGGGCGCCGACTGGCTCGAGTACGAGGCGCTCCCGGGCGAGTCCGGGACCGACACCTTCACCTACGCGGTCGAGGACTGGGTCGGGCAGCGCGCGGTCGCGACCGTCCAGGTCGGCATCGCGCCGCGCCCGACGACGTCGGCCGACGTCGTGAGCCGCAACGACGACGTCACGGTGCGTCCCGGCCAGCGCGTCGAGGTCCGCGTCCTGGCGAACGACGTCGACACGGGCGGCGGCGAGCTCGAGCTCGACCCCGACCTGGTCATGGCCGACGACGTCGTCGCCGAGGTCGAGGGCCGGCGCATCGTCGTCACGGCGCCGGACCAGCCGGGCGTCGTGCAGATCTCCTACACCGCCCGCAACAAGCGGGGCGGCCTCGGCACGGCGGTGCTCACCGTCGTCGTCGACGCCGAGGCGTCGATCCGGCCGCCCAAGGCCCGCGACGTCGTGGTCCCCGCGACGGACACGATCAACAAGACCGAGGTCGCGGTCGACGTCATGGCGCAGGCGGAGAACCCGTCCGGCCCGATGAGCGACCTCGAGCTCACCGTCCACCCGTCCGCGGCCGACGTCGCGTCCGTCGTGGGCGGCGAGGTGGTGGTGACGCTCGGCGAGACGGCGCAGACGCTCCCGTACGTCGTCACCAACATCAACCCCGCGGCCGACGGCGTCCACACGTTCGCGTTCATCACCGTGCCCGCGCTCGGCGACTTCCCGCCCATCCCGCGACCCGGTGCGCCCGAGCTGCGCGTGGTCGCCGGTGAGCCGCTGCGGATCGTTCTCGACGAGCACATCCAGGTGGCTCCTGGGCGATCACCCAAGATCACCACGCACGACTCGGTGACGGCGACGAAGTCGGACGGCACGCCGCTCGTGGTCGACGACCGCACGCTGACCTACACGGCCCAGCGCGACTACGCCGGCCCGGCGTCGATCTCGTTCGAGGTCACCGATGGCGCCCAGGGCGACCTCGACCTCCGGACCAAGGTCATGACGCTGCCCATCACGGTGCTCGCGGCCGAGGACTACCCGCCGACGTTCTCGCCGTCCGTGCTCGAGGTCGCGCCCGGCGAGTCGACGCGCGTCGACCTCACCGCGTTCACGTCGACCGTGGGCACGGACGCGGGGCAGCGGTACACCTACCGCGTCACCTCCGAGCCGCCGCTCGGGGTCACGGCGAACCTCGACGGCTCGGTCCTCACGCTCAGCGCGACGCCCGCGGTGCCCAAGGGCACGGTCGGCGGGCTGGGCGTCGAGATCGGCTACGGCGTGGACCGCGCCGTCACGGGTCAGCTGGACTTCCGCATCGTCGCGTCGTCGCGGCCGCTCGCGCGTCTCGTGGACCGCGTGGTGCCCGACGGCGTCGAGGGCGGCGCGTCGACCGTGTCCGTGCTCGACGGAGCCTTCAACCCGTTCCCGGACCAGCCGCTCACGGTCGTCGACGCGGTCGTCGAGACGCCGGGCGCCGGCACGGCCGGCGTGTCCGGCTCGCAGGTCACCGTGCGCCCCGCGGCCGGGTTCATCGGCCAGATGGTCACGCGCTACCGCGTCCGCGACGCCACGGGCGACCCCGACCGCGAGGTCGAGGGACGCATCACCGTCGTCGTCCGCGGACGGCCCGCGCAGCCCGTGGCGCCGCGCGTCGTCGAGGTGCGGGACCGCACGGTCGTCCTCGCGTGGGACGCCCCCGCCAACAACGGGGAGCCGATCACCGGCTACCGCCTCACGGCCCAGCCGGGCGGCATCGTGACGGACTGCGCGAGCACCACGTGCACGGTCGGCAACCTCACGAACAACCAGCAGTACGTGTTCACCGTGACGGCGCAGAACGCCGTGGGGACGTCCGACGCGAGCCCGCCCTCGCCGCCCGCGCGCCCGGACGCCAAGCCGTTCGCGCCCGCGGCACCGCAGACGCAGTGGGGCAACGCGTCGCTCACGGTCACGTGGCAGGCGCCGCAGAACCCGGGCTCGCCGATCGTGAAGTACGACGTCGAGATCAGCCCGGCGCCGCCCGGCGGCTCGCCGACGTTCTCCACGCCGGCGACGTCGCACACGTTCACGGGGCTGGCCAACGGCACGGCGTACACGGTGCGCGTGCGCGCCGTGAACCTCGCGCCGGAGCCCGGCGACTGGAGCGTCGCGTCGGCGCCGCAGGTGCCGGCGGCACCGCCGGACGCCCCGACGCTGCGGGCCCAGCGCTTCGACCAGAGCGTCTTCGGCGGCGGGCGCCTCGAGGTCTACTGGGACGACCCGGCCGGCAACGGCGACGCCGTCTCCCAGTACGAGATCCGGGTCAACCGCGGCACCGCCACGAGCCCGTCGAGCCGCAACGTCCACGTCGTCGACCCCGCAGGCCCGGGCACCTACACGTTCCAGGTCCGTGCCCGGAACAAGGCCGACTGGGGACCGTGGTCGGGGGAGCTGGTCGTCGAGCACGCCACCGTGCCGTCGGCACCCGGGCCGCTGACCGCGACCTTCGAGCCCGACAACGGAGCGGTGCGCCTGGACTTCGCCGACCCGGACTGGGCGGGCGGGCACAACGGCAGCTTCCAGGTCGCCGTCGACGGCGGCGGCTGGTCCGGCCTGCCCGGCAACCGCCGGATCACCGGCCTGTCGGCAGGCGCGCACTCGTTCGTGGTCCGGGCGTGCAACAACGAGGGCTGCGGCCAGCCGACGGGCTCGGCGTCGGCCGAGGTCCGCACGCGGCCGGGCGACCCGAGGCCGAGCGGCATCGCGCTGGACTCCGCGACGGCGCCGAGGACGTTCACGGCCACGTGGCAGCCGCCCAGCAGCACGGGCAACCTCCCGGTGCGCTACGAGTACGTGTACCGGACGGGTCGACCGGACCCGCGCCCGAGCGACCCCGACCGGCTGGACTGGTCCGGCTGGACGTCCTGGGTCGACGTCGGCGAGGCCACCACGTCGGGTGCCGTCGCGATCCCCGACCGCATCCTGCCGACGGGTGGCCGGATCGAGGTCGCGGTCCGCGCCCGCAACGACATGGGCTACGGCCCCGGCAACGCGGACACGATGACCGTCGACGTCCCCGCGCCCGCGCCGCCCGCCGGAGACGGTGGCGGTGGCGGTGGCTGAGCCGGCACCGGCACAGGAACCACCCGCACACCCACCCGCACAGGAACCACCGCAGGCACCACGGCCCGGACGCGTGCCGGCACAGCAGTACGCGACACAGCAGTACGGGACACAGCAGTACGCGACACAGCAGTGACGAGCACCACCGACAGGAGAAGACGCACGTGACGATGAGCCCTGAGCAGAGCGCCTGGTTCGCCGAGACCTTCGACGCGCTCGTCGCGAACGTGGGCCAGGCGGTCCTGGGCAAGGACCACGTGGTCCGCCTGGCGCTGACCTGCATGCTCGCCGAGGGCCACCTGCTCCTCGAGGACGCCCCGGGCACGGGCAAGACGTCGCTGGCCAAGGCGCTCGCGGCGACGGTCCAGGGCACGCACAGCCGGATCCAGTTCACCCCGGACCTGCTGCCGTCCGACGTCACGGGCGTGACGATCTACGACCAGAACACGCACCGGTTCGAGTTCCACCAGGGTCCGGTCTTCGCGTCCGTCGTCCTCGCGGACGAGATCAACCGCGCCTCGCCGAAGACGCAGTCCGCGCTGCTCGAGGTGATGGAGGAGTCGAAGGTCACGGTCGACAAGGTGTCCCACCCGGTCGGCCGCCCCTTCATGGTCATCGCGACCCAGAACCCGATCGAGCAGGCGGGCACCTACCGGCTGCCCGAGGCGCAGCTCGACCGCTTCCTCATGAAGACGTCGCTCGGCTACCCCGACCACGACTCGACCGTGCAGATCCTCGCCGGGTCGGCCGAGCGCGACCGCACGGCGCACCTCACGGCGAAGATCACGACGAGCGCCGTGGGCGAGATGGCCCAGCTGGCCTCCTCGGTCCACTGCGACGCGGCCGTGCTCGACTACGTCGCGCGGCTCACCCAGGCCACGCGCGACGACGCCCAGACGGCGCTCGGCGCGAGCATGCGTGGCGCGCTCGCGCTCGTGCGCTGCGGCAAGGTGTGGGCCGCCTCGCAGGGCCGCACCTACGTCATCCCCGACGACGTCAAGCTGCTCGTCGAGCCGGTCCTCGCGCACCGCGTCATCCTCGACACCGAGGCCGAGTTCGCGGGCGTGACCTCGACCCAGGTCGTCGGCCGCATCCTCGCCGAGACCGCCCCGCCGGCGGCGCGCGTCTGACATGCGCCTGCTCCGACCCGTCGGGCGTCTCCTCGCCCGGCTCGTGCACCCCGTCTCGCCGCTCGGCTGGGCGGCGCTCGCGTGCGCCGTCGTGCTCGGCGCGGGCGGCTGGTGGCTGGGCTGGGTCGAGCTCACGGTCGTCGCGACGGCGCTCGCGGCGGCGGTCGCGGTGTCGATCCTGCTGACCCTCGGTCGGTCGACCTACGCCGTCGACCTGGACCTCTCCGACAACCGGGTGACGGTCGGGCAGCGCGCCGTCGGGCGGCTGCTCGTGCGGAACACGTCGCGGCGGCGCCTCCTGCCCGCGCAGATCGAGCTCCCGGTCGGTCGCGGCGCGGCCGACTTCCACCTGCCGTCGCTCGGCCCGGGCGGTGTGCACGAGGACGTCTTCGCGATCCCGACGACGCGACGCGCCGTGGTCGTGGTCGGTCCCGTGCGGTCCGTGCGGGGCGACCCGCTGGGCCTCATGCGGCGGCGCGTGCGCTGGACCGAGCCGGTCGACCTGTACGTGCACCCCGAGCTCGTCTCTCTGGCGGGGGCGGCGTCGGGCGTGCTGCGCGACCTCGAGGGTCAGGCGACGCGCGTCGTCTCCGACTCCGACATGTCCTTCCACGCGCTGCGCGACTACGTGCCCGGCGACGACCGCCGGCACATCCACTGGAAGACGTCCGCGCGCATCGGCGAGCTCATGGTGTGCCAGTTCGAGGACACGCGGCGCACGCACACGGCGATCGCGCTCTCGACGTCGACCGACGACTACGCGAGCGCCGACGAGTTCGAGCTCGCGGTGGCCGCCGCCGCGTCGATCGGCGTGCAGGCCCTGCGCGACGAGCGCGACCTCACGGTGCTCGCGGGCGACGGGAAGCTCCGCACGGAGAACCCGCCGCGCCTGCTCGACGACTGCTCGACGCTCGAGGCCTCGGCGGCGGGCCGCGGCAGCGACCGGCTCGCCCAGTGGGTGGCCCGCGAGGCCGCCGACGCGTCCGTCGCGATCCTCGTCACGGGGTCGGTGCCCACGCGCGCCACCCTGCGCTCGTCCGCCGTGCACATCCCGGCCGGGGTGCGCACGCTCGTGCTCACGTGCGCGGAGGGCGGCGAGGTCGAGGTCGCCTCGCACGGCACGCTGTCGCTCGCTCAGGTGGGCTCGCTGCTGGACCTGCCGCGCGTGCTGCGCCGGGTGGTGGCCGGATGACCACGACGTCCCAGGCGACCGCCGCGCCGACGGCCCAGGCCCCCGCGACGCCTCCCTCGCCGCCGGGGCGCCGCACCCGGTCCGGCTCCGGCGCCGACGCACCGACCGCGCGCGCGCTGCGGCCCCGTACGACCCAACCGCTCCTCGACGGCGGCGTGCTCGCCGTCACGACCGGCCTCGCGCTGCTGCCGCTGGTCCCCGTCTACGGTCCGAGCGCGGCCCTCCCGCCGATCGTCGGTGGCGTCCTGCTCGGGTCCGCGAGCGCGCTGCTCGGCGCCCGGCGGCGGTGGGGCGTGCTGGTCACGGCCGCGCTCGCCGTCGTCGTCTACCTGCTCGCCGGCGCGGCGCTCGCCGCGCCCACGACGACGTTCTTCGGCGTCGTGCCGTCGCCCGCCTCACTGGTGCTGCTGCTGAGCGGCGCGGTGACCGTGTGGAAGCAGGTGCTCACGCTCGACCCGTCGCTCGGCGGCAGCGGCAACCTGCTCGTCGCGCCCTACCTGCTCGGCTTCGCCGGGACGGCGCTCGCCGTCAGCGCGGCGAGGCGCGCGACGGCGCGTCGGGGTGCGTGGGCCGCCGTCGTGCCGCTCGCCGTGCTGTGCCTCTCGGTGCTGCTCGGCACCAAGCAGACGGTCCTGCCGGTCGCCGCGGGCGTCGCCATGGTGCTGCTGCTCGCGCCGTGGGTCGCGCTGCACCGGGGGACGCTCGCGCCCCGGCGGGTCGTCTCGCTGCTGATCATGGCGGCCGTCACGGCGACGAGCGGCGTGCTCGCCGGCCCCGTCCTCGGTCACGACCGCCCGCGCTTCGTGTTGCGCGACGAGCTCGTGCCGCCGTTCGACCCGAAGGACCACCCGAGCCCGCTCTCGGGCTTCCGCGAGTTCGTCAAGGAGTGGAAGGACACGGACCTGCTCACGGTGCGTGGCCTGCCCGAGGGCACGCCCGTCCGGCTCGCGACCATGGACGCGTTCGACGGCGTCGTGTGGAACGTCGCGGGGTCGGAGTCCGCCGAGGGGTCGGGCCAGTTCCGGCGCGTCGGCGAGACGATCGCGACGTCGGTGCGCGGCGCGCCCACGCAGGTCGAGGTCGAGGTGCACCGGCTCCCGTCCGTGTGGCTGCCGACCGTGGGGTACGCCGAGCGGTTCGACTTCGCGGGCTCCGACGCGCTCGAGCTCGCCGGCCGGCTGCGCTACAACGACGCGACCGGCACCGCCGTGCTGGCCGACGGCATCCCGCAGGGGACCCGCTGGACGGCCGAGGTCGTGGTGCCCGAGGTGCCCGAGGACGAGGAGATCGGGACGGCGTCGGTCGGCTCGGTCCGCCTCCCGGAGCCTCAGGCGGTCCCCGAGGCCGTCCCGCTGTTCGCCGGTGAGCTCGCGGGCACGGCGACGTCGCCCGTGCTCATCGCCCGCACGCTCGAGCAGGGGCTGATCGAGCGTGGCTGGTTCAGCCACGGCATCACCGAGTCCGGCGACTACCCGTCGCTGTCCGGGCACGGCGCCAACCGCATCACGACGCTGCTCACCGACGACCTCATGGTCGGGGACAGCGAGCAGTACGCGTCCGCGATGGCCCTCATGGCGCGCGAGATGGGGCTGCCCGCGCGCGTCGTCCTCGGGTTCGTCCCGGACGAGGAGGAGGCCGACGCCGAGGAGCTCACCCTCACCGGCGACGACATCCAGGCGTGGGTCGAGATCTCGTTCGCGGGCCACGGCTGGGTGCCGTTCTACCCGACGCCCGACGAGTCGAAGACGCCGCGCGAGGACACGCCCGAGGAGCAGTCCGAGCCGCAGCCGCAGGTCGTGCAGCCGCCGCCCCCGCCGCAGGACCCGGTGACCCCGCCCGACGACGACACCGAGCAGCCCCGCACCGACACGCTGCCCCCGCCCCCGCCGCCGTTCAACGAGTGGCTCCAGCTGGCCGTCCTGGGCGCGGCCGTGGTCGGTCCGCTCGTGCTGCTGCTCGCGCCGTTCGTCGTGATCCTCGCGGCGAAGGGGCGCCGCCGGAAGCGGCGCCGGACGCAGGGCCCGGCGGTCGAGCGCGTCGTCGGCGGCTGGGACGAGGTGCTCGACGAGGCGCGCGACCTCCGCCGCCCGCCGCCCCCCCTCGCGACGCGGCGGGAGACCGCCGTCGCGCTCGCGGGCGCCTTCGCGGC
>NZ_JACVQL010000066.1:0-345 GCF_019733465.1 Actinotalea ferrariae
CAGCAGCTCGGCCGCGAGCGGTCCCGAGCGGTCCGTCGCCTCACCGCGCGCGCAGCGGTCGGACGCCACGACGACGGCGGCCGGGTGCGCGGCAGCTGCCGCGGTCGCGGTCGGCGCAGGGTGCGCGGCGTGGTCGGTCACCGGCTCACCGTACCCACGGCCTGTGTCCGGCGGATGTCCGCGGCCTCACCGGACCGCCCCGCAGGCCGGAGCGGCGCGACGGACCAAGGCCTCGCACGGCGACCCGCGGCCGTCGGACGAGAGACCGCGAGCTGGTCCTGCGCCGGGGCCCGCGGCCGTCGCGCGGGGTCCACGAACCGGCCCTGCAGGGCGACGCGCGGCTGT
>NZ_JACVQL010000066.1:465-7939 GCF_019733465.1 Actinotalea ferrariae
CGAACCGGCCCTGCAGGGCGACGCGCGGCTGTCGCGCGAGACCTCCCGAACCGGCCCTGCAGGGCGACGCGCGGCTGTCGCGCGGGACCTCCCGAGCCGGCGCTGCATCGCGACCGGCGGCGGGGGGCGGGCGCGACGCTCTGGCCGGCCACGGCAACCGACCTTGGTCCCGCGTCGGCCCGGATCGGCCGGGGAGGATCGGCCTGCGAGGCCGCGGACCGCGCGCGAGTGGGCGGTCAAGGGTGGTGGTCTCGGACGTACCTGACCATGCTGGCGGGACGCGCCGGGGGGCCGGTGCTACGTTCGCAAGACCGACCGGCGATGGCGCCGGAGAGTCGCACGACGGGGGATGGTGCGGTGGTGACGGGAGACCGGCAGCACGCAGGGGTCACGCCGAGAGGTGGGCCGACGCCTCAGCCGACGACGGGCGTGGCCACCCGCAACCTCGTCCTCGCGACGCTCGGGTTCATGGTCAACTTCTGGGCCTGGGCGCTCATCAGCCCGCTCGGGGCCGCCTACCGGGACCGGCTCGACCTCACGGGCCTCCAGCAGTCCCTGCTCGTCGCCGTCCCCGTCGTCGTCGGGTCGCTCGGCCGCATCCCGGTCGGCGCGCTCACCGACCGCATCGGCGCGCGCGTCATGTTCCCCGTGGTGAGCCTGCTCACCGTCCTACCCGTGCTCTTCGTCGGCCTCGTGGCCGAGTCCTTCGTGGCGATGCTCGTCGGCGGGTTCTTCCTCGGGCTCGGCGGCACCACGTTCGCGATCGGCGTGCCGCTCGTGAGCTCCTGGTACCCGCCCGCACGCCGCGGCACCGCGCTCGGCATCTTCGGCATCGGCATGGGCGGCACGGCGATCTCCGCGTTCACGACCGTCCGTCTGCGCGAGGGCGTCGGCGAGGCCGCGCCCTTCCTCATCGTCGCTGCCGCGCTCGTGCTCTACGCCGCGGCAGCGGCGGCGCTCGTGCGCGACGCCCCGGGCCGGCCCCGGCCCGCGGGCTCGTTCGTGGCGCGCACCTGGGCGACCGCGAAGCTGCCGGCGACCGGTCAGCTCTCGGTCCTCTACGCGATCGGGTTCGGCGGCTTCGTCGCCTTCTCGGTCTACCTGCCGACCTACCTCATCAACGCGTACGGGCTCACGCCCGAGGACGCCGCCCTGCGCACCGCAGGCTTCGTCGTCCTGGCCGTCGCGATGCGTCCGGTCGGCGGCTGGCTGTCCGACCGGTTCGACCCCGTCGCCGTGCTGGTCGTGTGCTTCACCGGCTCGGCCCTCCTCGCCGTGCTCGCGGGCCTCGAGCTCGAGCTCCTCCCGGCCGGCACGGTCGCGTTCCTCGGGCTCGCTGCCCTGCTGGGTGCGTCCTCCGGCGCGACGTTCGCGCTCGTCGGGCGACTCGCGCCGCCCGAGAAGGTCGGCGCCGTGACGGGCCTCGTCGGCGCGGCCGGAGGACTCGGCGGCTTCGTCCCACCCCTCGTCATGGGCACCTTCTTCGACCTCACCGGCGACTACAGCGCCGGGCTGTACCTGCTCGCCGTCGCGTGCCTCGGCACCGCGGCCCTTACACGTGGGCCCGTCCGCCGCTCGGCCCGGAGGAGCGCCGCCGTGACCGGGTGACCCCCGCCCGCGGCACCGCTGCCCCGACCCCGACCGCAGAGCCACACCTCCCGAGAGGACGCGCACCGTGACCACACAGGACGCCCCGCAGGTACCGGCCGGGTCGGCGCCGGGCCTGGACGGCCCGGCCTCCGACGTCGTCCTGCGGCTCGGCAGGTACCTGCGGCGCGGCGAGGTCTCCGAGGACCTGCGCACCATCCACCGCGAGGGCGGCCGCGACGCCGACGTCTTCTACCGGGACCGGTGGAGCCACGACAAGGTCGTGCGGTCCACCCACGGCGTCAACTGCACCGGCTCGTGCTCGTGGAAGGTCTACGTCAAGGACGGGATCATCACGTGGGAGTCGCAGCAGACCGACTACCCGTCGGTCGGCCCCGACAGCCCCGAGTACGAGCCCCGCGGCTGCCCGCGCGGCGCCGCATTCAGCTGGTACACGTACTCGCCCACGCGCATCCGCTACCCCTACGTGCGCGGCCTGCTCCTCGAGATGTACCGCGAGGCGAAGGCCGCCGTCGGCGGCGACCCGGTCGAGGCGTGGGCGAGCATCGTCGACGACCCGGTCAGGGCGCGCCGCTACAAGGCGGCGCGGGGCAAGGGCGGGCTCGTCCGGGCGACGTGGGACGAGGCGGTCGAGATCGCGGCCGCCGCGCAGGTCCACACGATCAGGCGGTACGGACCCGACCGCGTCGCCGGCTTCTCGCCCATCCCCGCGATGTCGATGGTGTCCCACGGCGCCGGTGCGCGGTACCACGCGCTCATCGGCGCGCCGATGCTCTCGTTCTACGACTGGTACGCGGACCTGCCGGTCGCCTCGCCGCAGGTGTTCGGCGACCAGACGGACGTGCCCGAGTCCGGCGACTGGTGGGACGCCGGGTACCTCGTCATGTGGGGCTCGAACCTGCCGGTGACCCGGACGCCGGACGCCCACTGGATGGCCGAGGCGCGGTACCGCGGCCAGAAGGTCGTCGCGGTCTCGCCCGACTACGCCGACAACGTCAAGTTCGCCGACGAGTGGCTCGCGGTCGAGCCGGGCACGGACGGCGCGCTCGCGATGGCCATGGGCCACGTGACCCTCAAGGAGTTCTTCGTCGACCGCCGGGTCCCGTACTTCGTGGACTACGTCTCCCGGTTCACCGACCTGCCGTTCCTCGTCCGGCTCGACGAGCACGACGGCGTGCACGTCCCCGGCAAGTTCCTCACGGCCGAGGACCTGCCCGGCGCGGAGGCGCGCAGCGAGAACGCCGCGTTCAAGACAGTCCTCATCGACGGCCGCACGGGCAAGCCGGTCGTCCCGGGCGGGACGCTCGGCCACCGCTTCGGGGACGAGGGCGAGGGTCGCTGGAACCTCGACCTGGGCGACGTCGAGCCGCTGCTGAGCGCGGGCGGCGACCTCGCGCGCCCGGGCGGCGAGGCGGTCGAGGTCGCGCTGCCGCGCTTCGACACGCTCGACGGCCGGGCCGACGTCGTCCGGCGCGGCGTGCCCGTGCGGCGCGTGGGCGAGCACCTGGTCACCACGGTCTTCGACCTGCTGCTGGCGCAGTACGGGGTCGGCCGCGAGGGCCTGCCGGGCCGGTGGCCCACGGGCTACGACGACGCGACGTCCCCCTGCACGCCCGCCTGGCAGGAGCAGTTCACGGGCGTGCCGGCGGCCAAGGCCGAGCGCATCGGCCGCGAGTTCGCCGCCAACGCCGAGGAGTCGCGCGGCCGCTCGATGATCCTCATGGGCGCCGGGACCAACCACTGGTTCCACTCCGACCAGATCTACCGGGCGTTCCTCACGCTCACCACGGTGACGGGCTGCCAGGGCGTCAACGGCGGCGGCTGGGCGCACTACGTGGGCCAGGAGAAGGTGCGGCCCGTCACGGGTCAGCAGATGTACGCGACGGCGAACGACTGGGCCCGCCCGCCGCGCACCATGATCCAGACGGCGTACTGGTACCTGCACACGAACCAGTTCCGCTACGACGCCTTCGGCGCCGACACTCTCGCCGCGGCCGTGCCGGGCGCGCCCGGCGGCGACCTGTCCGGCAAGACGACGGCCGACGTCATCGCGCAGTCCGCGCGCATGGGCTGGATGCCGTCCTACCCGACCTTCGACCGCAACCCGCTCGACCTCGCCGACGACGCCGCCGCGGCCGGCGTGCCCGTCACCGAGCACGTGCCCGCGGAGCTCAAGGCCGGACGCCTGCGGTTCGCGGCCGAGGACCCGGACGCGCCGGAGAACTTCCCGCGGGTCCTGACCGTCTGGCGCGCCAACCTGCTCGGGTCCTCCGGCAAGGGCAACGAGTACTTCCTCCACCACCTGCTCGGCACGGACTCGAACCTCCTCGCGAGCGAGGCGCCGCCCGAGGCGCGGCCGCGCGACGTCGTCTGGCACGACGAGGCGCCGACCGGGAAGCTCGACCTGCTGCTCTCGCTCGACTTCCGCATGACGAGCACGACCATCTACTCCGACGTCGTGCTGCCCGCGGCCACCTGGTACGAGAAGCACGACCTCAACACCACGGACATGCACCCGTTCGTGAACTCGTTCAGCCCCGCGATCGCGCCGCCGTGGCAGACGCGCACCGACTTCGACATCTTCCACACGCTCGCGCGGACCTTCAGCGCCCTGGCGGTCCGGCACCTCGGCACGCGGCAGGACGTCGTCGCCGTGCCGCTGACGCACGACACCCCGGACGCCATGGCGAACCCGCACGGTCGGGTCCAGGACTGGAGGGCCGGCGAGTGCGAGCCGGTCCCCGGCCGCACCATGCCGAAGCTCGTCACGGTCGAGCGGGACTACCCGGCGGTCGCGGCGAAGCTCGCGACGCTCGGGCCGCTGCCCGAGAAGGTCGGTCTGACGACGAAGGGCGTGACGTTCGACGTCGGCAAGGAGGTCGACTACCTGGCCCGCAAGAACGGCGTCGCGCGCGTCGCGCCCGACCAGCCGGGCTCCGTCGCCGACGGGCGGCCGCTGCTCAGCCGCGACGTGCACGTGTGCGAGGCGATCCTCGCGCTGTCGGGGACGACGAACGGTCGGCTCGCCGTCCAGGGCTTCCACACGCTCGAGAGGCGGACGGGCACCCGCATGGCGGACCTCGCGGCCGAGCACGAGGGCAAGCTCGTGACGTTCGCGGACACGCAGGCGGCGCCGACGACGGTGATCACCTCACCCGAGTGGTCCGGCACCGAGCACGGCGGCCGCCGGTACTCGCCCTTCACGGTCAACGTCGAGCGGCTCAAGCCGTGGCACACGCTCACGGGACGCCAGCACTTCTACCTCGACCACGACTGGATCACGGAGATGGGCGAGGGGCTGCCGGTGTTCCGGCCGCCGCTCAACATGCAGGCGCTCTTCGCCGAGACGCGCGTGGGCGACGTGGCTGCCGTCGACGGGGGCGTCGACGGTGCGGGGGCCGGACAGCTCGGCGTGACCGTGCGGTACCTGACCCCGCACAACAAGTGGTCGATCCACTCCGAGTACCAGGACAACCTCTTCATGCTGTCGCTGTCGCGCGGGGGTCCCGGGATCTGGATGAGCGACCGGGACGCCGCCAAGGTCGGGATCCGCGACAACGACTGGGTCGAGGCCGTCAACCGCAACGGCGTCGTCGTGGCCCGCGCGATCGTCTCGCACCGCATGCCCGAGGGGACCGTGTACATGTACCACGCGCAGGACCGGCTCATCGACGTGCCGAGGTCCGAGACGACGGGCCGCCGCGGCGGCATCCACAACTCGCTGACCAGGCTGCTCATCAAGCCGAGCCACCTCATCGGCGGCTACGCGCAGCTCGCGTACGCGTTCAACTACCTCGGCCCCACGGGCAACCAGCGCGACGAGGTCACGGTCATCCGTCGGCGGAGCCAGGAGGTGGAGTACTGACATGCGAGTCACCGAGCGGCGACGTCCGGAGCGAGGAACGAGCGGAGGCGGAGCGCGAGCGACAACCGAGCGGCGACGTCCGGAGCGAGGGACGAGCGGAGGCGGAGCGCGAGCGACAACCGAGCGGCGACGTCCGGAGCGAGGAACGAGCGGAGGCGGAGCGCGATGAGAGTCATGGCTCAGATGGCGATGGTCATGAACCTCGACAAGTGCATCGGGTGCCACACGTGCTCGGTCACGTGCAAGCAGGCGTGGACGAACCGCACCGGCACCGAGTACGTCTGGTTCAACAACGTCGAGACCCGGCCCGGCCAGGGCTACCCGCGCACGTACGAGGACCAGGAGAAGTGGCAGGGCGGCTGGACGCTCAACAAGCGCGGCCGGCTGCAGCTCAAGGCGGGCGGTCGCCTCAAGAACCTCATGACGGTGTTCGCGAGCCCCAAGCAGCCGTCGCTCGACGAGTACTACGAGCCCTGGACGTACGACTACGAGAACCTCACCAACGCGCCGCTCCAGGAGCACTCGCCCGTCGCGCGCCCGAAGTCGCTCATCAGCGGCAAGGACATCAACGTCTCGTGGAGCGCGAACTGGGACGACGACCTCGGTGGTGCCCCCGAGCTCGCCACCGCCGACCCCGTGCTGCAGAAGGTCTCCGACAAGGTCAAGCTCGAGTTCGAGCAGACGTTCATGTTCTACCTGCCGCGCATCTGCGAGCACTGCCTCAACCCGTCGTGCGCCGCGTCGTGCCCCTCGGGCGCGATCTACAAGCGGGCCGAGGACGGCATCGTCCTCGTGGACCAGGACGCGTGCCGCGGGTGGCGCAAGTGCGTCACGGGCTGCCCGTACAAGAAGGTCTACTTCAACCACCGCACGGGCAAGGCCGAGAAGTGCACCTTCTGCTTCCCGCGCATCGAGGTCGGCCTGCCGACCATCTGCTCCGAGACGTGCGTCGGGCGCCTGCGCTACATCGGGCTGGTGCTCTACGACGCCGACCGGGTGCTCGAGGCGGCGAGCGAGCCGGACGAGACCCAGCTCCTCGCGGCGCAGCGTCGGGTCTTCCTCGACCCGTCCGACCCGGTGGTGCAGCGTGAGGCCGAGCGCGCGGGCATCCCGCGGGACTGGGTCGAGGCCGCGCAGCGCTCGCCGATCTGGGCGCTCATCAACACCTACGAGGTCGCGCTGCCGCTGCACCCCGAGTACCGCACGCTGCCGATGGTCTGGTACATCCCGCCGCTGTCGCCCGTGGTCGACGTCGTCGCCGAGACCGGGGAGGACGGCGAGGACCCGCACAACCTGTTCGCGGCGATCGACACGCTGCGCATCCCGGTCGAGTACCTCGCCGAGCTCTTCACGGCGGGGGACACCGCGCCCGTGACGGCCGTGCTCAAGCGCCTCGCCGCGATGCGCTCGTACATGCGCGACCTGAACATGGGCCGGCCCGGCAACCCCGAGATCCCGGCGTCCGTGGGGATGGCGGAGTCGACGCTCACCGAGATGTACCGGCTCCTCGCGCTCGCGAAGTACGACGAGCGCTACGTGATCCCCGCGGCGCACGCCGAGCAGGCGCACGGTCTCGAGGAGCTCGCGACCGAGTGCGCGCTCGACTACGACGGCGGCCCGGGCATGAACGAGTCCGGTCCCTTCGGCGAGGGCTCGGGCGGCGCGTTCCGGAACGACCCCATCGCGGTCGAGAACTTCCACATGCTCCAGCAGCGGCAGACGGCGGACACGATCGCCGACCCCGCGAGCCGGCGCGCCAAGGTCAACCTGCTGAACTGGGACGGCAAGGGCGCGCCCTCGGGCCTGTTCCCGCCGCGCCCGGACGCCACCGACGCCGTCGGCGAGGTCGGCGCCGACGGCGGCGGCGGGCCCGGACCGCGCGAGCCGGCGTCGGACGAGTCCGCGGCGATCGTCCAGCCGCGGCCGCTCGGCGGCGCCGTGTCAGGACCGGCGGGTGCGGGCACCGAGCCGCGGCCGGACCAGGGCGGCGGCACCCCGGAC